>CAZXKA010000004.1:0-96840 GCA_964641555.1 uncultured Candidatus Peribacteria bacterium
CGATCTCGCACTCGTGATGCGGGAAGATATTGTCCTCGCCGCCGGTGTGCAGATCGAGCGTATCGCCCAGGATCGCGCGCGACATCGCGGAGCACTCGATGTGCCACCCGGGGAACCCTTCCGGCTTCGCTTCCGAGCTACGCCGAGACGAGTCCGGATTTCCTTCGCCGGGGCTGGGCCATCGCAGCGCGTGGTGCTCGTTTTGCCCGACACAGAATTTCCAGAGCGCGAAGTCCGCGTGATTCTTCTTCTGTTCGTTCACGTCCACGCGCGCGCCGGCGACGACCTTGTCGAGCGTGTTGCCGGAGAGCGTGCCGTAGGGCGTGCGCGTCTTCGACGTCACGTCGAAGTAGATGCCGTCGTCCGTGACGTATGCATGACCGTCGCGCAAGAGTGCTTCGATCATCGTCTTCATGTGATCGACGAACGCACTCGCGCGCGGGCGCTGCCACGGCTCGAGCATGTTCAACGCGGCTTCGTCGCTGCGATAGAAATCTTCGTACGACCGCGCGACCTTCAAGACGGTGTCGTGCGTGATCGCGCCGAACTCCTCGCGCGCTTGTTTCTCGATTTTATCTTCGCCCGTGTCGCGGTCAGCCACCAAGTGCCCGACGTCGGTAATGTTCTTCACGTGCAACACGTTGTATCCGTGTCCGGTCTCCAGCCACCGCCGGAGAAGGTCGGCCATGAGGAACGACGACAGATTGCCGATGTGCGTCCGGCCGTAGACGGTGGGACCGCAGGTGTACATCGTCACGCGGATACCCGCGGGATCGAGCGGGACGAAGACTTCCTCTTTCTTCGACAATGTGTTGTAAAGCCGTAACGGCATAGGCCCAGAATAGAGCATACGAATGCGGATTGGGAGAGTATTGACATCTATATTATATATTATATTATGATATATAAGGGTCTTTGCACATCGCCGTGTCTCGGGACCCATGTTCACCCCCTCGCGAACGCTCGTTCGCAGAACATGTGGAAGACCCCCAGCTAGGAGTGAGTCATGAAACGCCGTAACTATCGCCGCCACACCCCGCGCAGCTTCCGCCCGAATTGCGGTCGTCCTGAGCTCGCGCTCAAGAACGCCCCGGCCGTGGCGACGGCATACACCTCGCGAGTCGGCGCGATCCCTTGGGGTCGCACGTTGGTCAGCGGTTCGCTCGCGCGAGTCGCACCGGTCGTGCGACAGTCGTAACTGGAGAGAGGCTGGGGGAGCGGGGTGGTCACAAACCACCCCGCACTCCTTTCAGAATATGGATCTCGGTACACGAAAAAAACTCCGCAACCACTGTGGCTACGGAGTACAGAGATGGGTTTCTCCGGTTACAGGATAACCGGGGGCAGGTACGAGCCGACCAGCGTCAACACGTGGGAAAAATCCTCGCGTTGTGATCGGTGCTCTTCCAGTTCCCGTCGGATGGCGGCCACCCGAGCGGGCGACATGCCTCCGCGCCGGAGGATGCGGATCAGGAGATCACGCGCCTCCAGCCAAGCGTCATCGAGAGGAGAAACGGACAGAGAAGAAAGATCGGGCATGGCAGAATCCTTTTGTGCCATGAAGGGGAATCCTCCGTCGCAGGCGCGCATCGTATCGCGCGTGTCGGAGGACTCATGGTGTACGCCCGGAATAGAGCCATTGCAAGCCTTTTGAGTGAAATTGACACAAAAAATTTAAATATTATAATATCTTTACAAGGACGAAAAGAAGCATAGGCTCTCGCAAGCGTTTTTTCGGATCGTTCACAGCATCAACCGATTGCAGAAACGTGTCTTGGGACTGACGCCGATTCCGGCGGGTCTGACGAAGACACGGCACAGGTTCTGTTGGAGGGTTTCGGATGAGCGTTCGTGACAAGCGCATCGAGGCGTTACGCGAAAAGCACCCAAACAAGAGCGACAAGGAGTTGCGCAAGTTGGCGCGCAAAGGCTCGCATAAAGCGAGCAAGAAGCGCCCGGCTCGCACTCGAAAGATGCGCCGCGACCGGCGGCGCGTCGCTCGGCAGTAACCGCCTCGTACGAACGTGAGGCAGCAGATCCTTTCGGAAGGGCGACGGCACGCCGTCGCCCTTCCATTCCTACAAGCCACGTTTCTCTAATCCCCTTGCGAAAGCATGTCGCACGCGCAATGATCCACGCAGTTCCTTCACACATATTCTTGTGAAGGGCTCTTGTTCCCGTGCGATGAAGTCGGGCGCGCGCTCGGCCGCACTCCACCCCTACGCCCCTTCGGGCAGAAAGGATCTTCCCATGCTTCCCGTTTCCGTAACTCGAAGCCTGGAAAGGGGGTGATCCAATCCTAGCTTCTCATCACCCGAGAAGCGCCCAGGGCTAACCCCCCTGGTAATACGTACCGTAACGCCGTTGTTCCCTCGGGAGCAGCGGCGTTTTTTTGCCTCACCCCCGGCCCCTCTCCCAGCAAGGAGAACGGGCCGGGGGAAGAGGGATATCAAAAAAAGCCGCAGGGGAACCCTACGGCGAACTGTTTGACGGGAAGCGTTCACGACCGGGTGAGACGATGCACGACGGGATATTTCATCATCTGCGCACGCAGCAGCAGAGCGTCCGCATCGTGCACGACGCACGTGTGTCCGTCGATGCTCACGTCACTGACGAAGAGCGACTGCTCTTCCTGCGCGTACAGCGAGGCACGATCGACGCGAAAGCGACTCTCGTACCCCGCCGCGTGCTTGTACGTACCGACGACCACGATGAACGGCCCATCGGTCCGACAGACGAACGTCCACGATCCATACTCCACAGCCGTGTTCAACGGCAACCGCAACGAATGTACCAGCGCGACCATGGCAATACTCCGCTACGAGTGGTGCTCTTCGATCCGTCCGCGCGCGATGCGCGGCGCTTCCATGTCAAAGAGCTTCGACCATCAATGCACACGGGCGGAAGGTTTTCAAGGCTCTCAGAGACCGCTTCGAACTACAGAAGAAAGCGCCCTGCACCGTGCGGTGCAGGGCTGGGCTTTCCCACGTCCTCAGCGCCGGGAATGGCGCATGAGGGAGGACGGCTTCCACCCCTATGTCGGAGTCCAGCTATCGTTCGCCTCGGTCACGTGGAAGCGCAGGCTCGTTGCTGCATCATTCGTGACAATTTCCACTTCGTACGTCACGAAGTTCGTGATGAACGCAAGCAGCTTTTCTCCTTTTTCATGGATGGGGAAGGGCAGGCCGTTGATGCGAACGCTCTGCAACAGAACGCCCGACACCAACTGGTAGACGTCGCCGCGAAAGCCGATCACATGGCCACCCACCGAGAGATCGAAGCTCTTGGCATTAGGAGCCAATTCCTTGGTCGCCTTCGGGGCCTTGGGCTTCACGCGGCGCGGACCGATCGGCGGATCGAAGGGCTTTTGCAATTGCGAAGCCGGCTTCGGCTTCGGTGTCGATTTCGGCTTTTCAGCCGGACGTACGTTGCGCGAGAACGCATACAGCTTTTTCTTTCGTCGGGGGGGGTGCCCAAATCACGTTGTAATCTCCTCCGGAGATTGAAGAAACGCAGTCTTTCCGCTTTCGCTCCAAGGGGTATGGATGCCGTCAAAGGGAAAGAGCCGGCGGGATTATTCTCCGAAATTCCAACGTGTCAACTTCCTCTGAATATCTTTCGCCCCCAATCAAAAAGAGAGTCATTGGTGGGTGGACCAATGACTCTCCGGAGGACGCACCCTGTGGCTCAAAGTGCGCTATGAAAACACTACCCGCCCCCGACTTCGCTACCAAGCAACTCGCGTCGTTTGTGGAAGGCTCCAGGACAGCCCATACTGAGCGCCAGGCCCTTCCCCACTCTTATGAGAACAAAACGCAGCCTGGACGCCTTGGAAGCCCTCCTCGGGGCCGATACCGAGCTCCTCACGCACGAAGCGATGCTCTCGGCCGAATTCCTGCACGTCCCGAGCATGCGCACGGTGAAGAAGGTTTTGAGCGAGAGCGGCCGCCCCAAGGCGGTGCAGCGCAACCTCTTAGCGCTGTACGGCCACGGCCGGCTGGCGAACACGGGCTACCTGAACATTCTGCCGGTCGACCAGGGAGTGGAGCATTCGGGTGTGGCGAGCTTCGGCGTGGTGCCGGAGTGCTTCGACCCGGAGTACCTGGCGCGGCTGGCGTACGAAGGCGGCTGCAACGCGTTCGCCTCGACGTACGGCACGCTCGCGGCCGTGTCGCGCCGCTACGCGCACAAGATTCCGTTCATCGTGAAGCTCAACCACAACGAACTCCTGAGCTACCCTAACAAGCACGACCAGGTGATGTTTTGCTCGCCGAAGCAGGCCAAAGAGATCGGCGCCGTGGGCGTGGGCGCGACGATTTATTTTGGCTCCGCGGAGAGCGGCCGGCAGATCCAAGAAGTGAGCCGCGCCTTCGCGGAAGCGCATGAGCTGGGGCTCTTCACGGTACTGTGGTGCTACCTCCGCAACCCGGCCTTCAAGAAGGGCTCCATGGATTACCACGCCGCCGCGGATCTCACGTCGCAGGCCGTGCATTTGGGCGTCACGCTCGGCGCGGACATCATCAAGCAGAAGCTCCCCGACATCGACGGCGGCTTCAAGGCGCTGGGCGGCCAGGGCGGCACGTACGGCAAGACCGACCCTGCGGCGCTGAAGGGCCTCACGACGGCGCACCCGATCGACCGCGCGCGGCTGCAGGTGCTCCACTGCTACGCGGGACGCATCCCGCTCATCTCCTCCGGAGGGCCCTCCGGGAAGGAGGATCTGAAGGACGCGGTGAAGGCCGCCATCATCAACAAACGCGCGGGCGGCGCGGGCCTCATTGCGGGCAGAAAAGTCTTCCGCAAGCCGTTTGACCACGCCGTCGAGCTCCTCCATCAGATCCAGGACGTGTACCTCCGGAAGGAGGTGAGGGTGGCGTGACAAATGAGGACGGACGGGAGGCCAAGGAGGCGAACGGAGACCGGAGACCAGAGACCGGAATTCGATTATCGGAGAGATCGAATAAGCGCAAAAATGAGCTTACTGACCGTTTGAATATCTGCATCAATTTTCTGGAAAAGTTCATCAGATATATAGCCTAAGTCATGTGCAATTCTTGAGCAGCAATGCACTTCTTCCAGCGAGGCGTGTGCAATCTCAAAGAAATGCCGACGTTCTTTTGGAGAAGACTTTGTATTTCCTTCGGCAATATTCAGAGGAATGCTCACCGAAGCCCGGCGCATCTGCGAAGTCACTCCATACAATTCATGGTATGGAAAAGAATTCGTACATTTGTAAATCGCCAACGAAAGTCGGTATCCCTCCCTCCACGCGATCAATTTTTCATGAGGTCGTAAATGCATAAGACCATCATATGCATTATAAAAAATACTCGTTCTGGTCTCCGGTCTCTGCGTCTCCTATTTTGGCCTCGTCTTCAGCAAAAAAGTGTTCTTCTTGCACGTAGATCACCCCTGCTTCACGCGCAAATGCTCCCGATTCACGATGAGCTGTTGCCCAATCGCAAAGAGCGTCGAGACGCCCCAGTAGAGTGACACGGCGGAAGGCACTTGGAACGCGAAGAATCCGATCATGAGCGGCAGCGCGTAGAGCATGATTTTCTGCTGCAGGTCCTGCGGGTTATCCGGCTGGTGCGTGGCTTCGTCGATCTTCTTCGCCTTCTTTTTGTCGGCGATGTAGAACGTCAGTTTCATCTGGATGAACTGCAACACGACGAGCAGCGGCGCGAAGAGCCACGCGTACGTGAGCATGAGATCGAGCCCCAGGAAGTGCGGATCGAACGTCCAGGCGATGTCCCCGAACGATCCGTAGAGCAGGTGGCGGGAGAGCGCCAAATCGGTCGTGTCGCGGATGACGTGGTAGAGCCCGATGAGCACGGGGAACTGCAGTAGGAGCGGCAAGCACGACTGGAACGGATTGATGTTGTTCTCTTTCCAGAGCTTCATGATTTCTTGGTTCATCTTCACCGCGTCGTCTTTGTACTGCTTGCGCAGGGCTTCGATTTTCGGCTGCAGGAGCTGCATTTTCTTCTGCCCTTCCAGCGAGTGTTGGGTGGGAATGAAGAGCAGGATCTTCACCGCGAGCGTGAGAAGGATGATCGCAACGCCGAGGTTGTGGCCGGGCAGCACCGACGCGACGAGCACCAGGAAATTCAGAAACGGCCGCGTGATGAACGTGGCGTACGTCTTGCCGAAGACCCCTTGATCGACCACCGCCGCACGCACCGTTTGCCGCACGGCACCGGAGGCGCCGGAAGCCTCCAACGTCAATTCATAGATGCCATTTTGATTGAATGCTTGGTACTTCCAGGGATCCAACGACATCTCCTCCGTCGCACCGGCGGGAATGGCTTCCGGTTCTTTGCATTCGACGATCGATGCACCGGCATCTACAAGCGTCCCGGAACCCGTCCCTTCTGGGCCGAGAAAACGGATTTCGATGGGCGGGCGTGGGCAGGACACCGGGAACGTCAGCGGGGCGTTCGTGTTGTTCTGGACGACGACGATCGGATTTTGGCCCGGAATGAGCGTATCGTCGCGCAGGCTTAACACGACGGGCGCCTCGATCCCCTCTTCTTGTTTCTCGCCGAAGAACATCGGCAGCAGGTACTGCGACCCCAGGAACACGAGCAAGCCGATCAGCAAAAAATCGAGGAGGCGGGAGGCGGGTTTTTTGGCGTCGGGACTCATGGGCGGAGGTGGGAGAAGAACGCCGCCGCTTCGGCACGCAGCGTCTCGAACGGAGCATCCAGACTAGCCGTCCGCGGCGAAACCAACAACTGGACGGAGGGGCGTTGCGGGAGTTCTGCGATGACCAATCGGAGCGCTTCGCGGCAGCGACGGCGCATGCGATTGCGGCGAACGGCCGATGCGTCCAACGCCGCCGATGCGAACGTGCCCAGATAGATGCCCTCCGGTAGCTTGTGCGGGCGCCCATGGGAGGGCGGGGTACCGGGTATCCAGCGAATGACCATCGTCTGGCCTTTCCACGCTCTCCCCTTTCGCTGGAGGACGGCATTGGTTTTGCGGCCGTGGAGTCTGTGAAGCTGCACCCCCGAAGTATAGCTGGAAGCGGGCGCAAAGACTCACTATGCTCTGCGCGATGGCACTCTCCCCCGACGACGTTCGGCACGTTGCGAAGCTCGCGCGGCTCACCCTCACCCCCGAGGAAGTCGAACGGTTCACGAAGGATTTGACGGGCATTTTTGCGCTCATCGAAACGCTGCGCGAAGTCGACACCGCGAACGTCGAACCGACGGCCCAGGTGACGGGCCTCCAAAACGTCCGCCGCGAGGACGCCATTCGCCAATCCCCTGCCTCACCGGACGCACTGCTTGCAACGAGCCCCCTGCCCGTCCGCGAGCACCAAATCGAGACTCCTTCCGCGCATGGCAACTAATCCCCTCCTCCAGCTGACGGTCGCGGAGGCCTCCAGAAGGCTCCGTGAAGGCTCCACCACGGCGGAGGAACTCGTCCGTGCGTCGATCGACCGGATCGAAGAAGTCGACTCCAAGCTGAATGCCGTCGTCTTCAAGTCTTTTGACCGAGCCCTGGAGCATGCGAAAAAGATCGATGCGACTCCGGCCGGCGACCGCGGACCGCTCGCCGGAATCCCCTACCTCGCCAAGGATATTTTCTGCGAAGAGGGCGTGCCCTCCACGGTGGCATCCAACGTCCTCCGTGCAGGCCTCCACGGGAAGGATTATGTTCCTCCGTTCGACTCCACGGCCACGCGCAAGCTCAAGGAAGCGGGCGCCATCAGCATGGGCCACAGCAACACCGATGAGTTCGCCATGGGGTCCTCCACGGAGTCCTCCTGCTACGGACCGTCGAAGAATCCATGGGACACGACACGCGTTCCGGGAGGCTCCAGCGGAGGCTCCGCGGCGGGCGTCGCGGCGGGCGAAGTGTTGTTCGCAACGGGCACGGATACCGGAGGATCCATCCGGCAACCGGCGGCGCTCACCGGCTGCACGGGTTTGAAGGTGACGTACGGCCGGGTCAGCCGCTACGGCGTCATTTCGATGACGAGTTCGCTCGATACGATCGGTCCCCTCTGCCGCACCGCCGAAGATTGCGCCATCGTTCTCCAGGCGATCGCCGGCAAGGATCCTCTCGACGCCACCACGCCGGACGTCGCGGTCCCCTCCTACGGAGACCTTCTGGAGGGTTCGCTGAAGGGCATGAAGATCGGCCTGCCGAGGGAATATTTCGGCGAAGGACTCCATCCCGAGGTGGAGGCCTCCGTGAAGGATGCCGTGGAGACCTTCAGGAGTTTGGGCGCAACGATCGTCGACGTCTCCCTGCCGCACACGCAGTACGGCGTCGCCACGTACTACGTCCTCTGCCCGTGCGAAGTGAGCAGCAACCTCGCTCGGTTCGACGGCGTACGCTTCGGCACGTCCGACAAAGACGCCGAGAGCCTCGTCGACTATTACGAGCGCGTCCGGAGTAGGGGATTCGGGGCGGAGGCGAAGCGCCGCATCATGATCGGCACGCACGCGCTCTCCGCGGGCTACTACGACGCCTACTACCGCCAGGCGCAGAAGGTCCGCACCCTCACCAAGAAGGACTTCGAGGAGGCCTTCACGACCGTCGATTTGCTGCTGACGCCGACGACCCCCAACCCCGCGTTCTCGATCGGCTCCAAGACGAACGATCCGGTCACCATGTACCTGGAGGACGTCTGCACGATCCCCGCGTCGCTCGCGGGCGTCCCGGCGCTCTCGCTCCCGTGCGGCCTCACGAAAGACCATCTTCCCATCGGCCTCCAACTGATCGGTCCGGCGTTCGAAGAGGGGAGGGTTCTCATGGCCGGTCACCAGTACCAGAAGGTGACGGAGTGGCACACGAAGAGACCTCCTCTCCCCTAACCCCTCTCCTACCTACACCGCACGCCAACCAGGAGAGGGGAATGTTTGTTGTTTGTTTTTGCGCGCGATCTCCCCTCTCCACCTCAATGGAGAGGGGCCGGGGGGTGAGGTCACCGCGTAAACCACGCAAAAATCCCCTGACCCTTTTTCTCTGTCTTTTTGGAGGACTGCTTGGATGCCTTCATGGTGGGCTGCGTGGAGGGATTGGAGGATGTCGTTTCGACGACGGTCGGTGCCTCCTGCGGCTCGGGCAACGCCAACCGTTTCTGGAGCGAACCCATCAAAATATTTCCTTCGCGCAGGCGATCGTTCAGCGCGTGGATCACTTCCCACTGCTTTTCAATCTGTTGGTTCTTGAGCTCCAATTCTTTCTGCAGAATCCCGAGGATATCACCTCTCGCTTCGGCCGTTTCTTTTTTGGCTTCTTTCAGGGCTCCTTTGAATTCGCGCAGCAGCACGTCCTCACGAATCTTCCAGGCGAAGTTTTCGTCTTTCTTCTTGAACGCGGCAACTTCCTTGGGCGTGGGCTGAACCGCACCGCGGTCGGCATGCGTATCGTCGTCCGCGATGCCCTTGATGAGGCGGCGGATCGTGGAGAGGGAACGGCCGGTTTTCTCGGCGGCTTCGCTGATGGTGAGGAAGGAGGTGTCCATGGCCTCCATGGTAGCCTCCGTGGAGGCGTTCTTGAAGGCCTCCGAATGAAGGGGGATTGCCACAAATAATTTTTATAGTACATTACTATTATGAACCATTCGGGAGATGGCATAGATGATGAACGAGCGAATCCGGTCGCGGAATCAGACGATGTCACGGACGAGGATACATCCGTCGTCGAATGGATGGGCAAAAACCGCCAAGAGTTCAAACGGCGGCTGCTCGATCTCATCGCTCGTCCGAGTGACGGCGCCACGCGCAGGGTCTTGGAGCGTCTCGCACTGACATCCACCGGAAAGAGCGTCGCGTTGTTCCCCGGTCTGCATCCGCCGGGAACGCCGACCGTGTTTTCGCACGACCATCCGTCGGCCATGAGCCGCGCCATGGCATTTGATCGCGGGAGCGGAGCCAACGAAACCGAGCCATCCGAGCGATGGAAAGCGGTCATGTTCTCTGAGGAGCTGAAGCGACTCACCATGATTCTCGTACGTGAAGGCTTCGATGAATTGACCGATCTCGCAGGCGCATTGTGGCAGCGTGCGGCGCAGGAACGCGAATGGTTCGATGAGGCGCGCGATACGCGCAACATCCAACTCGCAGGCGAGGCCTATGCAGAGATGGTACGGACCGTTTCCGGTCAGGGCGTCGATCACGCGCATGCGATGAAGGATTGGGGCCTGCTCTCGCGGGCATTCGGTGATCGTGTGCAGCGAGAAGTATGTTCCGTATCAATGCCGATCAAAGATGGTCCACCCGCGACGCTGAAGCACATTCTGCGGAACTTCAGCGACCGGACGGATCTCTCGTGGGACGTGCTGCGTGCGTTTAGCTCGTGGATGTCGAGCGTGGACGCGCGGTGCGCGGCCGCAATCCTGCAGAGAGGATGGGCGCACCTGGGCACGATCCGCGAAGTGACCGACGACGAATGGTGCGACTACGCGGAGATGAAACGCACGCTCCACAAGCAGCGCGCGGCGGGAACGGAACCGGCGCAACAGGTCGACGTCGATGTCGCCGCCATCGAGCGCTTCCTCGGCGAACTCGCCCATGCGCCCGATGTTCCCGCCACGCTCCGGACGCTCACGGAGAAACTCGAGTGCGATCGCCACCGCGCGGACCTTGCCCGTCTGCGACGCCTCAGCCCGGTTGCGGTCGCCGCAAAAGAGAAAGCGATTGCGGAAGAGTTTTTTTCGGCCGTCGTGCTGTACCCGTACGCGGCGCACGCGCCGCAGACATCCGAGCCGCCCAGCTTCCTGTGCGGATTGCCGGCTTCGGTCGTCCGGCAACGGGTCATCACGTGCTCGACGGGACCGTGGCTGCTCGCGGCGATGCTGCTCAAGGCGGGCATCCCGGCGAAGCAACTCTTCTACTGCAACGTGCTCGACAGCAGGGCGTCGTCATGGTCGGGTTCCCACGGCACGCTCGCGCTCGCCACCTCACAAAGGGAAATCTGGCTCTACGACACGACGAGCCTCACGAGCGGCCACCAGCTGCGCACCCTCTTCTGCAATCCGAGTCATCGACGCTCGTTACTGGAACTGCTGGAAGGGACATCGAACAGGGTGCTCACATTCTCCATCGACGAAGAGACCGCGGACAACTGGCGCATACCGCGCCGCATGCAGATCGCGCCGCTCATGACGGGATTCCAGAGTACGAACATGCTGCACGTGGGCCACACCTTCGCCGCGGAGGAAAAGCGCGATGAGGCGAAGCGCGCGTGGGAACTGGGTCTCTGCTTCAACCCCGACCATCCCGACCTCCTCCACATGATGGGAATCGAGGCGTTGCGCGACGGGAGCCTGGACGAAGCGCACTCGTACCTGGATCGAAGTCTGACGGTTCACCCGAAACACCTGGCCGCGCACTTCACGAAAGGGGAGCTGTTGCTCCGTGCAGGAGATACGGCGAGCGCGCGATCGTACTTCCAAACGATCGCCGCGGCAGGGAAACAGATTTGGGGAGACGACGGCGGCATAAAGCGCAGGGCAATGGCATACGCGTCATTGGACGACGACGCGATGCTTCGGGCATGGCGGAGCGACGCTTCTGCAAATACTTGACTAGTTCTACGGAAGTTTTACCATATGTTAACTTTCGTTTCCTGTTTTCCATTTTCCGGACATAGGAGAAAAATGATGGCGACGGACCCGAAAGAACAGGAGGGCCAGAACCCTCCAGAACAAGCCGCCGACGCAGCACCTCCGCCGGCACCGGCAACTCCGAAAGCCGGCGGTGAAGGCCCGGGGGGCGATCTGCCCCTCCCGGTGACAACCTGGGAATAGCCGCTCGGCCATTCCCACCGGGCGCCTCTCCGGAGGCGCCTTTTTTCCTGCAGAACACATCTGCGGACCTTGCCGCCCACCCGGTCCCCTGATACTGTCTGCGGGCTTTCAAAGGATTGGGGCCGTAGCTCAATTGGCTAGAGCGCCACACTGTCACTGTGGAGGTCGCGGGTTCAAGTCCCGTCGGTCCCGCCATGCATCACTCGTATGCCGCAGCACGACCGTACCACCGGGCTGACCGTGTTGGCGTTCCTTGGGATCATCCTCGTATGGACGCTCATCACGTTCTGGATCCCGCCGGAGCAAATCGTCGAGACGCTCGGCATGGACAACGGCTACAGAGTCGCCTTCGCCGCCGGCGCGCTTGGCGGGTTCTCACTCTTCCTCACAAGCCCGTACTACTTGGTCGTCGCGACGCTCGCGGCGGGCGGCCTGCATCCCGTCCTGCTCGGCTTCGCGGCCGGCACGGGCGTCTTTCTGGGCGATTCCACGTCCTACCTCATTGGCCGCAAAGGCTTCGTCGTCCTTCCATCGCGCGTGCAACGCGCGTTCACGAAGCTGTGCGACTGGTGCGTGCACCAGCCGGCCTGGCTCACGTTCGTCGTTCTGTTCGTCTACGGCGCGTTCGTTCCGCTTCCGAACGACATCCTCGTCGTGACGCTCGGCGTCGCGGGATATTCCTACACGAAGCTCATGATCCCGCTCGGGCTGGGGAACATAGTGCTGAACATCATAGCCGCGGGAGTAGGGGCAGCGGTGATGGGCTGAAGAGCCGCTTGTAAGGCTTGGCCCGCCGCTTCGTCATCACAGGCAGTGACGACCGTCTCTTTCTGACGGCGTCCCGTATTTCCTTCCCCTTTCGCATATGACTTCTTCCCAAATCGCGACCGTGGCCGTGGTGGCCGTCGTAGGATTAGCCGCCGTCGGTGGCGGCATGGCCTACGCCGCGAAGGACGCCGAACCGGGCGACATGCTCTATAGCCTCCGCGCGTCGCTGTACGGCGACGTGACGGCCGATGCCGACGTCCAGGCGAGCTTGGACGCCGCGCGCGAAGCCTATGATGAAGCCGCGGATCTCGAACGGCGCGGACTCCTCACCGAGGCCGAACGCGCCCGCGTGACCGCGTCGTATTCGATGCACGTCAATGCCATCCTCCGTCGCATCGCGGAACTCGAAGCCGATGGTGACGTGGCTGCCGCGGCCGAACTGCGCACGACGCTCCGCGCGGCGTTGCGCGACTACGACGACATCTTCCCCAGCATGGGGCTCGACGCATCGTCGGCGTCATCGGCCATGACGGAAAGCTCGGTCATGATGGGTGATGATTCTTCTGCAACATCGTCTTCCATCGACGCGATGGGCAACGTGAGCAGCCCGACGAGCGGCGGTCAAAACAGCAGCATCTTCATGCAGCCGTCGTCCTCGGTCACGAGCGCGTAAAAAGAATCCGTCGTGCGAATGACAAGAGTCCGGCCATCCGGACTCTTTGTCATGCGGTTCAGAAATCCAAATACAGCAGCGGGTTCTTCTTGACGCCGTTCACGCGGACTTCGAAGTGGGTGTGGATGCCCGTTTTGCCGTAGACGCGCCCGGTGTTGCCCATTTTCGCGATTTCCTGACCGCGCGTGACGGTATCGCCTTCGGAGACGTACAGCGCTTCATTGTGCGCGTAGAGCGTGACGACGCCGTTGCCATGGTCGATTTCGATCACGTTGCCGTAGCCGCCGTTCCAGCCAGTCGCGGCGCGGATGACGGTTCCTCCTTCCGCGGCGAAGATCGGGCGAACCGCTCCCTTCGTTTGGATGTCGAGCGCGTAGTGACCCGGACGATAGTACTGCGTGATGCTGCAATCGTTGCACGGATTCTGGAAGATGCCGATGGTCGCTTCCGCGACGGCGCCCGTCGGTTCCTTGGCGGGCGCGGCCGGCGTGGGCTTGGGCCCCGTGGGTGTCGTCGGCTTCACCGTGGGCGTCGTCGGCTTCGGCGCGCCGGGGCCGGGCGCGACCGCCACGTCGCTCGGACGCTGGAGGATCGGGCGACCGCCGGGAATGATGATCTCCTGCCCCGCGATGATCACGCCGCCCTGGATCTGGTTCTGGCGAATGATCTCTTCCAGTGGCCGATCGTAGAGCTCGGCGATCGCAAGCAGCGTCTGACCGCGCGCGACCGTGTGCAGCACGCCGTCGGTCGGCAGGATGATGAGCTGCGTGCCCGGCTGGAGCGAGAGCCCCGGCGCGAAGACGTTCGCCCAGCGGACGGTGTCGGGCTTGAGACCGTACTTCTGCGCGATACTCTCGATGCTCTCGCCGGGTTCGACCGTGTGAATGAGCCCCTCGCCGTACGCACGCCGCGCCGATTGATCGGTGAGGGACGACGTTTTCATAAGGAACCCTTCCTCGACGAGCAAGAATTGCGACTGGTCGTCGGTGCCGTCTTCCTCCTGCGCGAGCGCTTCTTTGGGCACGTACGGCGGCAGAAGCGAGCCGATGAGAAACGTGGCGACGCACAGGACCTTGATCCGCCGCGAGAGCCAGTGGCGGGCGGAGGCGTTCATGGGGCGTTTTCGAAAGCCGAGAGAATGCGCCGCATGTCGCCGTAGCGATCACCGGAGTGCAGCAGCACCGCCGCGTAGCGGTGACCGCCTTCTTCGAACACCGAGAGCAGACATTGCTTGGCTTCGTCGGTCGTCCCGGTTTTGCCGGCGACAATCGCATTCTGCTGGCGCAGCAATTGGTGCGTGTGCATGAAACTGAGTGCGGTGCCGCTGCGGCTCGTAATGCTGACCGACGGCATCGACATGCGTTGCGCGATCTCCGGAATGCCCAGTACGAAGGTCGAGAGGAGCATGACGTCGCGCGGCGTGGAGTGCTGACCCGACACGTCGAAACCCGTCGCGTTGCGGTAGGTCGTATCGCGCAGGCCCAGGCTCGCGGCACGGGCATTCATGGCGTCGACGAACGCATCTTCGCTGCCGCCGTGATGCACCGCGAGCGCCACCGCCGCATCGTTGGCGGAGTGCACGAGCATCACCGTGAGCAGATCGCCCAGCGCGTATTCGTCGCCGACCTCGAGCCCCGCGACGTTGCCGTCGGTCCCCGCCACGGCGTTCGTGATCGCGACGCGTTCATCGAGATCGTGATGCTCGACGATGATGAGCGCCGTCATCAGCTTCGTGAGACTCGCCATGGGACGCGGCTGCAACGGGCTCTGGGCGTAGACCGTCTGCAGCGTGCCTAAATCGACGATGATGACGCCGGACGCGGAGAGGCCCCCCGCGAGCGAGCGGGGTACGGCCTGCGTCAGGGACGAAGCGACCGGGGGAGCCACCGAGAGATCGCGCGCGACGGGGATTCCCGGATCGCCGATGCCCCACAGCGGAACGCTGCCCAAAAGCAGCACCGAGAGAACGGTTCCAACCATCGGAGGGAGTCTAGTGGAAGCCATCCATCGCGCAACGGTCGGGAGCGTTTTTCCGGTGGTTTTCGCTCCTTATCCGCAAGTGATTCACCTTGCTACCGGTACACGATTCTGTCCTGAAGCCGCAGGTCGACGTAGACGTCCGCCGCGTCCGCTCCCGCGCTTTCCAGGAACAAGCGATAGCGGTCGATCTGTTCGGCCACGGGACTGCGCATGTCGAACCACAACGAGTGCCGCTCCGTCTGCACGTGGAACTCGCGCGAACGCAGGTAGACGGCGCGCTGACTGATGGTATCGCCGAATTGATCGCGAAGCGTCTGCTCTGCTTGCGCCATGCGCTCGAGCACCTGAACGTCGAGCAGGTGAATCCACGGTTCGGGGCGAACGCCCCAGTCGACGATCCGCACGACCGCGGTGCCCGTACCGCTCTGTACGAGAGACGGAGGATAGACAACGTACGTGCCGTCGGCCGTCAGGTAATCGCCGAGCGCGTCGGAGCCGGTGCCGGTGACGGCGGGGGAGACGTTCCCGCTCGGATCGACGATCTCGAGCAATGCGATGATCGGTTCGAGTTCGAGCCGCAGGATGAGCGTCGAAGGATACTGTTTGTCGATGACCGCGCGACGCAGGTCAGGGACGGGTTCCTCGAGCAACGGCAAGACCTGTTTCTGCGTCAAAAAGAGCAAGTGTTCGCCGAAGAGCGGCGCCAGCGAGCGCTGCACCTGCTCAACGTCCACCCGGCGGTCGCTGCGGACCACGCGGATCTCGCGCACTTCGATGAGCGGCGAGAACATCGCCACCGCGCCGAGCACGAGGATCGCCGCCAGAACGATCCACGGCGAATACCGCACGCCGAGTTTCCACGCGTCCGCCGTACGGCTTTTGGCGCGGCGCGCGAGGCGCGTCCATCGCTGCAGGACGTACTGCCGATGGCGACCGTGGCGCCGCTCGACGAGGGCGCGCGTTCGACCTTGCACGCGGCGGTTATACCGTGCCGGAAGTTTACGGGGGGACCGGAGCACGGCGTGTATCATAGCGCGTATGAAGGTCGCGCTCACCGCAGACTGGATCATGCCCGCCGGCGGCGCGGAACAGGTCATCGGTGCGTTCGTCGAAACGTTCCCGGATGCTCCGATTGTTACGACCGTCTGTGCGGACCGCGGATCCGCCGGAGCGCTGGCGAAGGCGGACATACGCACGAGCGGGTTGCAACGCTGGTACCGGCTGCTCCGTAAACACCAGATCCTCCTGCCGTGGATGCCGCGCGCGATGGAAGCGTTCGACCTGCGGGGGTACGACGCGATCCTCAGCTCGTCGCACGCCGTCGGCAAAGGCATCGTGCCGCCCGACGACGCGCTGCACGTCTGCTACTGCCACACGCCGATGCGCTACGCGTGGTTCATGGAGGAGAAGTACCTCCGCGATTTTCGGATCCCGCGCGTGCTCTGGCCGCTGATCAAACGGCGCTTGGCACGGCTCCGCGCATGGGATCTCGCAACATCCAAGCGCGTCGATCTTTTCCTCGCGAATTCGCGAACGACGGCCGGCCGCATTCAAGACGTCTATGGTCGCCAGAGCATCGTCGTCCATCCGCCCGTGGATGACCGGTTCTTCGATGTTCCGATGCGAACGCAACGCGAGCCGACGTATTTTTTGGCGGTCGGCCGATTGGTTCCCTACAAGCGGTTCGATCTCCTCATCGAGGCGGCGAATCGAGCGAAGCTCCCGCTGAAGATCGTCGGAACGGGCCACGACGAAGCACGGCTCAAAGCGCTCGCCGGCCCGACGGTCGAATTCTTGGGCCATGTCGGCGATACGGAATTACCGTCACTCTACGCCCAGGCCGACGCGCTGCTGTTCCCGCAGGAGGAAGACGCCGGCATCGTGCTGCTGGAAGCGCAGGCCTGCGGCACGCCGGTCATCGCGTACGGCGTCGGCGGCGCGCTGGATTTAACGAAAGAGGGGATGAGCTCGACGCTCTTTCCCGAGCAGACGGTGGCAAGCGTGCTCGCCGCGATCGCGCGCTTCCAGGCGACGGAGTGGAACCGCGCTGCGATCCGCGCACACGTGGAAGATTGTCGACGATCCGCGTTCCGAGAACGCGTGCGCACGCTCGTGACCGACGCGTACGACCGCTTGAAAGCCGGTACGTTCCGCCGCGCATGACCGAACAACCGTTCGCCGTGTTTCGGCCGTATGCAGACCGCATGCGCGTGCGGATGTACGATCGCGCCGACCGGCTGTCGAGCGACGCGGTGCTGGGAACACTCGAAGGAATGCCGATCGCCGGCGCGGAGCAGGCGCATAACAATGAGACCGTGATCGTCCGCGCGGCAACGACGATGCGGATTCCACGCGCCGATGGACTCGTCACGAAGACGCAGAATCTGGCAGTGCACACCCGTGGAGCCGATTGCCAGATCTTCGCCGTCTACGACCCGACGCATCACTGCGGCGGCGTGCTCCATGCGGGCTGGCGCGGGCTCGTCGCGGGCGCGATCCCCGCCTTCGTCGATGCGATGAAGCGCGAGTGGCACACGGATCCGGCGGATCTCCTCATCGGCGCCGGGCCGTCGCTCTGTTTCGCGTGCGCCGAATTCACCGATCCGGTGCAGGAACTCGCCGGCATCGATCGGCGATTCTTCGACGGGCGTCTTGCCGATTTGCGCGCGATTGCCGACGACCAATGGACGACGCTCGGCGTGCGAGCGCGGAATATCGAACGGCATCCGGACTGCACGAAGTGCGCGAAAGACCGATGGTGGAGCTTGCGGGGCGGCGACAAGGAATTTTTGCGGGAAGGTTTTAGAAATGCGCTGACGTTTTCGTTACAATAACCCGCGCTCGGCAGTCGGCCAGGGCGGTATACGTTTCTTTCCTACTATTGCATTGGGAGGCCAACTTCCCTTCGCCCGTGGGCGCGGGGTGCGGCCACCCACCTGGTGATCCAGGGATGCAAGCGTTACCGCCGCAGCCACTGCTTTGGCATTGCCTCGAGTTTTCCCTCTCCCCTAACCCCTCTCCTACTCGCCCACACGCCTACCAGGAGAGGGGAACGAGTTTGTTTTTGCGTAAAATCTCCCCTCTCCCGGCAAAGAGAACGGGTAGGTGGGAGAGGGGCCGGGGGAGAGGTATACTCTTCGATCATGCACGATCTCATCGAGCGAATGGCAGTCATGAACACCCTGCTCGCACCGTACGCGGCGCCGCACGAAGGAACGAAAGGGAGGCCGATCGACGAACCGCTTGACGGCGTGCGTACGCCGTTTCAACGCGATCGCGCGCGCATCATTCACAGCCAGGCGTTCCGGCGGCTCGCGGGGAAAACGCAGGTGTTCTTCGCGGGCGAGGGCGATCACTACCGCACGCGGCTGACGCACACGATGGAAGTGGCGCAGATCGCGCGCGACCTCGCGCCGGCGCTGGGTCTCAACGATGCACTCACCGAATGCATCGCGCTCGCGCACGATTTGGGCCATTCGCCGTTCGGCCATAGCGGCCAAGACGCGCTCGACGCGTGGATGAAGGAGCGCGGAGGACGCTTCGAGCACAACGAACAATCCCACCGCATCGTGACGGTGCTCGAACGCCGCGGGAACGGAAACGGACTCAATCTGACGCGTGACGTCTCGGACGGCCTCCTGAAACACACGTCCGCGCTCTGCCTCGAATCACAACTCGCGAACGCCGCCGACGAAATCGCCTACACCGCGCACGACACCGACGACGGCCTGCGCGCGGAATTGTTTTCGTTTCAGACGCTGACGGCGATCCCGCTGGCCGCGAAGGCGGCGCGCATCGCGGAAGAACGGGGGGCGCTCGTCCGCAGCGTGCTCATCGATCTTCTGGCGCGCGACCTCCTCGCCCATGCCGATGAAACCGCGCGACGACACGGCACGCCGACCATCGGCCTCTCGCCCGCCATGCGCGCGGAACTCAAACCGTTGCGCGCGTTGTTGTGGGAGCGGATGTACCACCACCCGCTCGTCCTCGAACGCATGGAGCGCGGCCGGCAAATCATCCGACGGCTCTGCGACGCGTACGAAGCGGCTCCGCCCGAGCCCGTACGGTCGCTGCGCGAGCGTACCGGATCGACGATGACGGAAGCGGTCAAAGACTACGTTTCGGGCATGACGGACGGGTTCGCGATGCGCGAAGCGGGAAGGGTATAGTGGCATCCATGTACCTGCATGATCCCGGCCTGCGGCGGATCCAACGGCGGCAGCGCCTGTGGGCGGTGCTCCATCACGGTCGCGGGCGAATCGGTCGCGCATTGAACGCGCTCCTCGCGTTGCTCATCGTCTTCTCGGCGGCGATCATCCCGCTCGAGTGGATCATCGGTTTCAACGAGTATGCCGGAATCGTGCATGTCGTCGAAGGCGTGATCGTCGGTGTCTTCACGATCGAGTACGTACTACGCGTCTACAGCGCGCCGCGGCGGCTACGATACGTCGCGTCGTTCTGGGGCATCGTCGACCTCCTCTCGATCGCACCGTTCTACGCGGGCGTGTTCGGCACCGAGTACATTCGACTGCTGCGTCTGGTCCGCTTTCTCAAGCTCGGCGAGATCGAACCCTCCGCCCACTCCGACCAAGGTCGTTGGCTCCAGCGCGGCATCGGATTGCTCGAAGGCGAGCGGATCGAACACGTGGTGACCAAGCATCCGCTCGTGCTCGTACTGGGCTGCATCCCGTGCGTCGTATCCGTCACGGCGGCGCTCAGCGCGTTCATCCTGGCAGAGAGCAATCCCATCGGCATCGCGATCGGCGTGGCGCTGCTCTCGTTCGCGCTCGTCCTCTTTTGGCGCGCGTGGCTCGACTACAGTTACGACGTCATCTACGTCACGAATTTGCGCCTCGTGTTCCAAAACCAACACTTGCTGGGGCGCAGCATCAATCAAGTGAACTACGTATCGATTACCAACGTAAAGCCGCAGTACGCGGGGGTCTTCAGTTATCTGTTCCGCTACGGCACGCTCATCGTCGATACCGCGGCGGAACATCCCGGGCAGATCGGCATGACGATGGTGCGCAACCACGAAAAAGCCGCGCACGAAATCATGCGGCAGTGCCAGGTGCACGGACAAGGAACGAACCTGACGATCGACTGATTATTCGACGCCGCCGATGTGCGGCAAGAGCGGCAATGTCCTTCGGCAAGCTCAGGATGACACGGTGGTTACTTCGCGTCGTCTCGTTTCGGCAAGAGCGAAAGAGGATCGATGTGTGTTCCGTCGTGCAGAAGTTCGAGGTGCAGGTGCGGACCCGTCGTGATGCGGCCGGCGCCCTTGGTGCCGGGCATGCCGCCGCTGCGCGCGATCGCCTCGCCCGCTTCCACGTCATCTCCTTCGGCCACGAGGAATTCGGACACGTGCCCGTAGAGCGACGCGTAGCCGCCGCGATGGCGGATGACGATCGAATTGAATCCGTAGCCTTGGTCCGACACTTTTTCGACGACGCCATCGGCCACGCTGCGGACGATCGAATCCTGGTTCACGGGAATATCGATCGCGCGGTGCGCGAAGCCGAAGCGCGCGCGATACCCCGGATCGTCGAAGTGCGCGGAGATGCCGAGTCCCGGTTCCACCGGCCACTCGAACGCGACCGCGCTGTGATCGTTGAGGCGACGCGATGCGCGTTCGGCGTACCCCTGGGCACTCCACAGTTCCCTAAGCGACGTCGCGATTTCTTCTTCGGCGCGGCGTTCATCCAAAAGGAGCGCAAGCAAGTCGTCACGTACCGCGCGATACTCGTCCGACTCTTCCTGCGCGTGATCGAGCGCGGCCAACTGCGCGCGCAAAATTTCCTCGCGCCGCGAGCGCACCGTCTGTTCCGTGCGGAGTTCCAGCAGACGTTCCTCGAGTACGCGCGAGGCAGGGGAGACCGGCCATTCGCCGCCCATCGCGAGCGCATCGACGTTCATGGCCCAGGCGAACACGACGGCGACCGCCGCGATCCCCGTGAGGACCACGCGCATCGGCCGTTCCGTTTTCAGGTTCAGATACATCAAGATAGTATACCAAATTTTGGCTGCACGGGCTATGGACCAAAAAACAAAAGAGATAAGGCAAAGGAGCCAAGAAAATAAAAAGACAGAAGAGAAAAATTACGATGAAAATTTTCCAATAATGGCCGTCAAGATGTATGTGAGCTCTCGTGATTCTTGTATGAGTATGGGAAATTCTGGACCGGAATCGGAGAGCAAACGAAGCCACATCGCGCTTTCGCGAGCTTCTTTTCTCGCAATACGCAAACGATACAACATGTCTTTTCTCGTAATTGCTTCGCGTGATTCGATGTAATTTGCCGCGACGGATCCAGAAGATCTCAGCAACTGAAGTACGTCGTTGCGATGCGCCAACGAAGAATTTTTTGCACATGTCTTTCGGACGCTTTCCGCAAAGCGGATGGCGCGCTCTTCAAGATTAATAGGTCCGTTGTTTGGCATACTTTCATAATCGGACTTACGTGCACACTGGCCAATCCACAAACGCAATCGAGAAGGTGGTCTCCTAAATTTTTTGGCTCCTACATACTAAAAATTCCGTTCTTCGGGGGTTGAGAACAGTGTGTATTTTTGACTTTTACCTTTCTTGATTCTTTTCGCTTTTCCCTTTTGCCTTTGCCTTCTACACAGCATAATCCCTCCGCCATCGATCCCCTTAGGCGCTTAGCTCAGTTGGTAGAGCGTCGGTCTCCAAAACCGAAGGTCGTAGGTTCGATCCCTACAGCGCCTGCCATCCGGCTTCGTCCGTCACTGCGGTGACGCGACTTCGCCGTGATCTCCAAGCCACGGCGCAGTCCACAGACGGAGCCGGGCTGCTACATCACCAATCCTGCAGCCACGTGCCGCTTCGTATAGATATCAGAAACTGATACTCATATTTTGCAAGTCTACGGGGCAACAAAAATCGGGTTTTTGTGCTACAATGAAAGGATTTCATGGGTTCTCCTCACACACATCCACACATCCACACACCCCTAAAACGTCGAGCGGCGGCGGGACTCATCGTGTGCGTGGCGCTCTCATTGTTGCACGGCATTTCGCTCCCCACGACGGCACTCGCCGCCAGTTCATGGAGTCCGACGCTGCTTGTGAACACCGAGGCGTTCCAAGTGATCGACGACGACGATACGGCCGCGGACATCGTCATGCGCTTCGGCGACACGATTAACAAATCGCTGACGTACGAACGCGCGGCTGGGCAGTTCCGATTCGACGACGATTTGGAAGTATTGGGCACAGTATCGGGAACGACGCTGCATGCGAATACGTTGCTGCGATCGAGCGGTTCGCTTATCACGGAATCGGGTGCGACCATCGACGGGACGACGTTCGTCGTGCAAGCGGGAAGCAATAACGTTGGCATCGGCACCGCGGCACCGCAGGCTGACTTGCACGTCGTCGGAAGCGAAACACGCCTCGACACCGGCACGACGAACGGCACCGCGTCGCTTTCGTTCGTCGACAACGGCGACGAGAAAGCGCATCTTTCCCTCGATCAGGCGACAGCGACGTTCGACGTTCAATCGGACGGACGCATCACGGTGAACTCGAGCGACTACGTGAACGTGTCCGGCAGCAACTATGTGAACGTCCAAAATATCGCCACGTTCCTGGGTTCGGGAGTGGGCATCGGCACGAGCGCGCCCGATACGCCGCTCGAGGTCGTCGGCACGATCTCCGGCGTCACGGTGTATGCCACAAGATCGTTCTCCGGCGCGGGCCTCAGCGATTGCGATACGGGCGCGTCGAGCAAATTGCTCTGGGACGCGACGACGGGGCGGTTCTCCTGCGGATCGGATCAGAGCGGATCGGTCAGCGCGGGACAAGGCCTCTCGCTCAACGGTACAACGCTCTCTCTCAGCGCGAGCATCTCGGGGACGCTCTTGGAATTCCAGACGGTGTCGGGGTCGACGGTCTACGGCAGCAAGAGCGTGCGGTCGTCGGGATCGCTCGTGTGGGAGGGCGCGGCATCGGGCAACACGCTGTTCGTCTCCGGCGACGCGACGTTCGCGGAGGATCTCACGTTCGGCAACGCGATCGGCGACGCCGTCACGGTGAATGCCGGCACATGGTCGTTCGCGAACAGCACGAGCTTCGTGATCAACGGGGGAGCGGGAATGCTGGAGGTCGTCGGCACGCTCTCCGGCTCGTCTCTCTTCTCCAACCGCCTCCTGCGCGGCAGCGGCGGACTCGTGGTGGATAGCGGATCCAGCATCTTCCAACTTGGAACAAACACCGCGAATTCCGCATTCCAGGTACGCAACAAAGCCGGAAGCGGTCTCCTCGCGGTGTACGGCGACGACGACATCGTCTTCGGTGCCGGCGAGAGCGGCACGCCGCGCGCGGTGACGGTCCGCGGGGCGGCGGCCTCGGGCGCCAACGTCGCGGGAGCCAACGTCACGTTCGACGCGTCCAACGGAACGGGGAACCAAAATTCGGGCGACTTCATTTTCCGCACGGGAACGGGAACGTCCTCGGGCATCGCCGTCGACGCCGCCAGCAACTCAGGAAACCAAACGACGAGCTCATGGTCATGGAGCCATACGACGGCCGGCGGCAACCGTCTGCTCGTGGTGGGTGTCAGCGCGTACGACGCGAACGCGTCGGATTCCGTGACGGGCATCACGTACGGCGGTCAAGCGCTCACGTTCATCCGTCGCGACAGCAGCGCAGCACACCACCTGTGGTCCGAACTCTGGTACCTCGCCAATCCGCCGACCGGTTCCAATACGGTCGCAGTCACCCTGACGGGCGCACCCGGCGGCGCAGTCGCCGGTGCGGTAACCTTCACGGGAGTCGACACATCGAGTCCGATCGAAGGCAACAACGGCGATGGCGCATCGAGCGGCGCATCGCCGAGCGTCAGCGTGACGACCGTTACCGCAAACGCGTGGCTGGTCGGCGTGATCGCCTCCGAAGACATCGCGAGCGGCCTGAGCGTAGGCGCCAGCCAGAACGAACACTGGGAACAACAGGTGGCCATTACCACGGCGACCATGGGAGGCACGTCGAAAGGTCCGATCGCCAGCCCCGGCTCCAACTCCATCGGCTGGACGCAGACATCGACCCAATGGCGTGCATCCGCTGCGGCCATCAGACCGCTTACGAGCTCTACGGCAGTCAACCTGTCGGAACGTCTGCGTCTGACCGCGGCGGGAAACGTCGGCATCGCCACCACGGCCCCCAAAACAAAGCTCGAGGTCGTCGGCACCATCTCCGGCGCGACGGTCCTTACGCGCAACTTACTCAATTCCACAAGCGCCACGACGGGATCGATCCTCGTCTCCCGCACGGCCGGAACCGCCGAGTGGAAGGCGCCGATCGGCGCGATGGAGTGGTACCTCGACGGCACGATCTCGGCCGGGGCGGGGCAGAGCGCCACGGTGATTATGCCGTTCGGCATGACACTCACCGACGTCGATCTGGTCGTAAAAACCGCACCGACCGGCCAATCACTCATCGTCGACATCAACGAAGCCGGCAGTACGCTCTTTTCCACGCGGCCCGAAATCGACGCCGCGGCCACGCGCGAGGACGGTAACCACGTCTTCAGCGATACGTCGCTCGCCGCGGGCGCGGCCATCACGGTGGATATCGATCAAGTGGGCAGCGGCACGGCGGGAGCGGGGTTGACGATCATGTTGAAAGGGACGAGGAAATACTGACCAACAGCAACGCTTCGCGGCCCAAACGTGTATAGTGCAAGCCACGATGCGCCGTCTTCTCGCAATCCTCATTCTCACGACCGGCGTCGCCGGCGTCGCGAGCGCGGCGACGATTTCGGGCAGCGTGTATAGCGACGAAGGGGTGACCGTACTCTCCAACAAGACCGTCGGGGTGTCTGTCAATGGCGGCGCCGTATCGTTGACGGACGATACGGATACAGGCGGGCAGTACACGATCGATCTGGGAGCCACGACCAAAGGGGACGTGTTGTCGCTCTTTCTGGACGGAGAAACGGAGGATGCGATCACCGTGACGATCGGTTCGGGATCGTCGATGAGCGGCGTGCATTTGTATAAAGACCGTTTGATCGTCCGGAACGAAACCGGCGGCGTCATCGCGAACGCGCACCTCGCGACGGCGGATAACGCGGAAGACAGCGATTTTCGCACCATCTTGCGAAGCACATCGTCCTCAACGGGCGTCGTAGTCGCCACGGGCAAGGAGTTGCTTGTCTGGACGGGCATGACGTACCGACCCGGCGGCTACGTGACGACGGGGGATCTGGATATCAACGGCACGCTCACGCTCGGTTCGAATACGGGAACGATCGCGGGCAACTGGGATGCGACGGGTGGCAGTTTCACGACGAGCGGCCTCGTGCGACTCTCCGGCTCCGGCAGCAAGACGGTGGTCAGCAACGGCAGCTCGTTCCAGAACGTCGACATCATCGGCATGCAGCAGATTCCCGATCTCGTCGGCTGGTGGAAACTGGATGAAGGAACGGGAACGAACGCGGCGGACAGCTCCGGAAACGGATATGCAGGAACGCTCACCGCCGGCCCTACCTGGAGCACGGACGTCGCGCCACTCACGTATGCCGATCCCAATCCCTACAGCGTGGACCTGGATGGGTCCAACGACTACATCAGCGTCAGCTCGGCCGCGGCCTTGGCTTCGAATCCCATTTCCATATCGTTTTGGACCAAGAACGACGAAGCCGCGAGCACGAACCACGGCATCATGGGCAAGACGAACGGCACGTCGTGGACGCAAGGGTGGGGATTTTTCTACCAATCCTCATCGCAACTCCGATTCTTCATCGAGAGCTACATCGCGAACGTCGCGGTTGCGACAATCTCCCCCCAACAATGGAACCACATCGTGGGCACGTGGAACGGAACGACGATCCAAGTGTACGTGAACGGCACAGCGGGCACATCGGATACGTACTCCAGCACGATGACCACGTCGAATCCGCTCGAATTCGGCCGTCTCGGCTCCGACAGTTTCAACATCAACGGGAAGTTGGACGACATCCGCATCTACAACAAAACGCTCACCCAATCGCAAATCAATTCACTCTATAACGGTGCTGGCACGCTCTCGGGCACCTACGCGCTCAGCGATGCACTGGATGTGAACGGCAACCTGACCATAAGCTATGGGAGCGAATTGGACGTCTCAGCAAGCGACTTCGCCGTCACGCTCGGCGGCAACTGGATCAATAAAACGGGGACCGGCGGATTCATCAAACGCGGCGGTACCGTCACGCTGGACGGATCGAACCAGAGTGTCAGCGGCACGACGCTCTTCCATAACCTGTCGAAGACCGTAAGCTCTCCCGACACGCTGACCTTCTACCGCTTGGGCGTGCAAACGGTATCGGGTGCGCTGACGCTGCGAGGGGCCGCAAGCAATCTCCTGAGCATCCGCTCCTCGACGAACGGATCGGCCGCGCGCTTGCGGCTCGACGCGGAGGGATCGCAAACGATCGACTATCTGGACGTGAAGGACGCCAACGCGAGCGGCGGCGCCGCGCTCGTTTGCATGATCGCGACGGAGGGCTGCGTAAACAGCGGCAACAACCTCAACTGGCAATTCGCGGATGCCACGTCCATCACCGGCACGGTGTATATCAACGAAGGGCTCCAGGTCATGGGAACCAACAAAACCGTGAGCTTGAGCGTCGACGGCGGCGCCGTGGGCCTCAGCGACGACACGGACGCAGGAGGTCAATATTCCTTCACCACGTACGAGGCCAGCAAAGGCTCCGTCCTGACGCTCTTCCTCAATGACGAGTGGCAAGATGCCGTCACCGTGACGATCGGTTCGGGGTCGAACATGTCGGGCGTCCACCTGTATCAAAACAGGTTGATCGTCCGCAACGAAACGGGCGGCATCATCACGAGCGCACACCTCGACACTGCCGATAACTCCGGCGACAGCGATATCGCCGCGATCTTCACGACGGCGGCCGGCAACGTGGTCAACGTGGGCGCCACGAAAGAACTGCTGGTGTGGAGGAGTCCGACGTACGGCAACACGCGTTTCGTCCCGCGGAAATATTTCACGGCGGGCGATGTCGACATCGACGGCCGCCTGGAATTGGGGACGAACTCCGGCACGGTCGCCGGTTCGTGGGACGCGACGGGAGGATCGTTCACGTCGTCGGGCATCGTGCTCTTCGCATCCTCGGGCAGCGCGTTCATTCGCAGTAACGGATCGAGCTTTTCGGGCGTCGTGGTCAACGACGGATTGATCGGATACTGGACCTTCGACGAGACGGCGGCGAACACCTGCAAAGGCGGCGTGAACGACGCGTGCGATGCGTCGGGCTTCGGCATGGATCTGCCCGCGGGCGCGGGGTCGGCCGCTCCGACGATCACCGCGACGAAACCGACGCTCTTTTTCGCGAATGCCCGCGCGCTCGATTTCGACGGCTCGGACGACGTGCTCACGACCGGGGGGGACACGGACACCTTCGACGTCGGCGACACGGCGGACCTGACCGTCGCGGGGTGGTTCTCGCGCGATACCTTCAACACGGACGACACGATCGCGGCCAAACGCAACGGCATCGGCGCCTCGGATACGGGATGGATCGTCTACGTGGACGATGCCGACGATAAACTCTACTTCGAAATTTCCGACGGCACGGACGAGTACCAGCTGGTGTCGACGAGCACGTTCACGTCCGACGATTGGCATCACTTCGCCGTCACATGGGATCAAGATTCCCTGACGGGCAGCACGCTCTACATCGACGGATCGGAGCAGGGCGCGACCGATACGGGCACGATCGGGAACATCGGCAACACGAGTAATTCCGTCGCCTTTACCGTCGGCGCGGAAAGCGACGGCGGCAATCCGTTCGACGGACGGCTGGATGATCTGCGGCTCTACAAACGTCCGCTGTACGCCACCGACGTGTCCGCGCTCGCCGCGGGCAACCAACCCAACACGCAAACGGCCCGCGGATTGCTCGACCGCCTGTCGCACTACTGGCCGTTCGACGAAGGGGGAGGAACGACGACGGCGGACGCCGTGGGGCGCGTCACCGGAACGCTCACGGGAAACGCGGGGTGGAGCACGACCGGCAGCCTCGTCGCGCCCGTCGGCTTCACCAATCCGGCAGCCATCGCTCTGGACGGAAACGGGGACTACGTCGCGCTGCCGACGTTCTCGTTCCATTCTCCGACCGTGTTCACGATCACGTCCTGGGTGCGATCCACCAATACCGCCAGCACCAAAGCCGTGTGGCGCCTGGGGACGACCGCCCTGTTCATGCAGGGCGGATTTTGGAGGATCTGGAACGGCGGCTTTACCGGAACCCAAGCCGTCGTGAACGGCGCCTGGGTGCATCTCGCGATCGTCCGCGACGGCTTCACAGGCAAGCTGTATGTGAACGGTAAACTGAATGCCACCATCCCGGTCGCCACGGAGGCGAGCGGCCCCACCCGCCTCGGTTGCGATACCTCCGGACAATGCATTCAGGGCAACATCGACGATATCCGCATCTACGAACGCCCGTTGAGCGAGCAGGAACTGGCATTGCTCGCCGGCGGCGCCGAACCGTCGCAGTATGTGCTCACGGACGCACTCGATGTGAAGGGCGATCTGCTCCTCAACAGCGGCCTATTGGATACCGGCAGCGGCAGCGTGGCGGCCAGCGTCCGGGGTTCGTGGATCAATAACGGCGGCGGTTTTGCTCCGCGCTCGGGCACGGTGTCGTTCACTGGCACCAGCGGCTCGCGCCGGCTGCAATCCGGCGGCCAGAGCTTCAAAAACCTCACGATCGCCGGCAACGGCACGTGGACGCTCGGGGACGCGCTCGACGTGAACGGGGCGTTCACGCAGAGTACGGGAACGCTCGATACGAGCAGTGATGCATGGCCGGTGTGGGCCGCGGACTGGGATCAAACGAGCGGTACGTTCACGGCTAACGCCTCCGCACTGACGCTGGATCCCGTCGCGTCCGTCACGAGTAATTTCGCGAGCTCGCTGCATTCCGTGCAGCTCGAAACTCCGCGGGAACCCGCCCTCATCGGCTACTGGAAATTCGACGAGGGCCAGGGCATCTACGCCGCGGATTCGACATCGCTCAGCAACACCGGCACCCTCATGAACGGCGCAGGGTGGACCTCCTCCGGGCTACCCTCCGGTCCCACGTTCCGCAACGCGGCCGCGTTGAACCTCGACGGCGTCGACGATTACGTCACGATGAGCGAGATCGGCACGGGCAGCAACGTCTTCGCGTACAACCCGGGGAATTTCTCGGATCTCACGATCGCGGGATGGTTCTACCGCGACACCTTCGCCACCGACGACACGATCGTCGCGAAGCGCCAGGGATTGGCAGGCTCCCAAAGCGGTTGGCTCGTATACGTCGATGATTCCGACGACAAACTGTACTTCGAAATTTCCGACGGCGTGGATGAATACCAACTGGCCTCCGCCAGCACGTTCACGACCACCGGCTGGCACCACTTCGCCGTGGTGTGGGACCAGGATTCGGCCGCGGGGAGCGAGATGTACATCGACGGAACGGACGACAACGCGACGGACACCGGCACTATCGCGAACATTGGTAACGCCACGAACGCCTGGACGTTCCAGATCGGCGCGGAGAGCGACAACGGCAATCCCTTCGACGGCAAGCTGGACGACCTGCGCCTGTATGGCTCCGCGCTATCGTTATCGGGTGTTCTCGCGCTTGCGCGTGGCACGTACGCCGACGGCGACGGCCGCCCCTTCGGCTATCTGGATACGGATCCGGATTTGGTGGGATATTGGAAATTCGATGAAGGAACCGGCACCAACGCCAACGACTCGTCCATCAACAATTATGACGGCACTCTCACGAACATGGAGGCCGGCGACTGGGATGCCTCCCTCAAACCCACGTTGGATTACGTGAACGGTTACAGTCTCGACTTCGACGGCACAACCGAGAGCGTGAGCCTGGGAACCACGCCGACGAACCTGCAAAATCTCCCGTTGCGCGCCGATTTTTCGGCCTGCGCCTGGATCCGGCCGGATACGCAGGGCGAGAATACGCAGGGCAAAATCCTGGGGAACAACAACAACTCCACGACGGGTTGGGACCTCGGTTTCTACAGCCCGCAAGGCACCAATGTGCTCCGGTTGCACGTCGGCAGCGTGAACTGGCGGTCGCAGACGAACGCTCTCACCATGAGCGTCTGGCAGCACGTGTGCAGCGTCTACTCCAACGCGACCAAAAAAGCGAAACTCTACGTCAACGCCACCGAGACCTCCTACACCGTCAACGATACGCTGTCGACGTACTCCAGCGACGCCGCGCTCGCGTTCCACATCGGCGCCGACTCCGCCGCCACCGTGAACTTCGACGGCCGTATCGACGAGGTTCGCGTGTACAGCCGCGCACTGCGCCTCAACGAGGTGCAAGCGCTCGCGGCGGGCGGCGGCGGCACGGGCTCGATCGTGACCGCCAATACGGCGATCGATGCCTCGGGGAACATGCTCCTGCAGTCGGGCATCCTGGACGTGAGCAGCAGCAACTACGCCGTGAGCCTGGACGGCAACTGGGCGAACTACGCGGGCACGGGTTCGTTCGTCAAACGCCAGGGCACCGTCTCGCTGACCGGCGGAACGCAAACCGTCAGCGGCAGCACCGTGTTTTACAACTTCACGAAGACCGTCACGTCGGCTGCAACGCTGTTCTTCGACCGAACGAGCCTGCAAACCGTCTCCGGCGCGCTGACGCTGCGCGGCGCCGCGAGCAATTTGCTCAGCATCCGCTCAACACAATCGGGTTCCGCCGCGCGCCTGATCCTGGATACCGACGGTGGCAGCCAGACGATCGATTACCTGAATGTCCAAGATAACAACGCGACGGGCGGCGCGACGCTCGTCTGTTTAACGGCCACGGAAGGATGCGTCGATGGCGGAAACACCACGAACTGGACCTTCACGAGCGGAGGGGGAGGAGCGAACAATTTCTTCCGCCTCTTGTTCTTCGATTAAGAAAGAGGCACGCGTTTCGGCGTGCCTCCGTTCAGTTCGTGTATAGAAGCCGTTACGGCGTCGTTGTTTCGATGTTCAGGTTCACGAAGCCGAGCGCGGCGTTGCGACCGAGCGTGCTGCCCGAGGCCGCGACCTTGATGTAGAGCGTGCCGTAGCCCTTGGGCGTCCAGGTGCCTCCCGCCTGCGGACCCGTGATATTCGCCGTGGTCCACGAAGCACTGTTCAGTGCACCGCCGTTCGTGAGCGTAACGTTGGCGCCCGCCGTGTCCTTCATGCGCACCGTGACGTGGTTATCCGAGGCATCGGCGTTGCCCGTTTTGTAGCGCAGCTCGATCGGCTTCACGACGTCCCACGAGCTGAAGTTATCGGGAATGCGGAATCGGACGGAGAGCCAGTAGTCCTGGAGCGTGAACTTCGTCGTCGTCCACACGTACGAGTTGTCGAGTGCACTGGTGCCGCCGGACATCGTGAGTTGACCGATGTAGCTGGAGCCGGACGCGAAGTAGACGGCGTTCGGGTATTCCGGATGGAACGACATGATAAGGCCCGAGCCGTTGCCGACGGAGGTCGTGGTCCACGTCAGGTTGCCCGCGCCGTCGTTGCGCAGGAACGTATTGGAACCGCCTTGCGACGTCGGGGCGTTGTACGTCACGCCGCGGAGCGTCAGGGCACCGTCGACCGTGAGCGTGGAGCCGGAGAGGTTGCCGTCCGTCCGGATCGTGCCGGACGCCGAGAGAGCTCCGCGCACGTTGGCGTTGCCGTCGACCGTGAGGGACGAACCGGAGAGATAGCCGAGCACGCTGACGTCGTCGCTGAAGCTGAATTCCTGTTCGGTATTCAGGAACTTCAACGTCTCGGACGTGCCGAACGTCAACGTGGTATCCGCGGCCGTGCCGTCGGCGTTCAACGTCAGATCGCCGTCCGTGCGGATCGAACCGGACGCGTTGAGCGCGCCGTGGATGTCCGCCGCGCCGTCGACGCGAAGCACGGAGCCGGAGAGAATCCCCAGCACGGACAAGTCATCCGTGAATTGGAACGTCCCCTCGCTGCGATTCCAAATGAGCTTCTCGTTGAGCGTTCCGCCGAACCGGATTTCGACGTCCGTCGTGCTGTCGCCTTCGTCGATCGTTTGAAACGATTCCGTGTTCACCAGGAGCGTCGGCGCCCAGCTGGAGGCCGAGAGCGCGACTTGCGGAAAGGCCATGCTCGCCGCCACCGCGATCGCGGCGATGCGCGCGGAGGCGCGTCGCCAGGAGTGAGCCGAAATCTGCGGAAGATGCATAGCGGTTTGTGTGGGTTTCGGATCATTGTATCAAAAACCACGGAAAACCGCAAGGGGCAATGCCTATGAAAAAGAGGGATTAAGGAGGCGTTAGGCGCACATAGGTGAGCTTGAGAGCGGCGATATCGGCCGCGTTGTCGCTCTTGGCGGAGACCTTGATACGCACGAGGAACTCCTGCCCGGCGGTCCAGGTCGGGGCACCCGCGTACGCCAGGTTCGTCGTGGCCCACGTCGTCGATGCGAGATCCGTCGCGGACCCGCTGAGCGTAACGGCGTTCCCCGCGGTATCCGTAACGGCGATATCGATTTGATTGTCGGCCGAGAGCGCGGTGGTCGTCTTGTACGCAAGCGAGAGCGGGGTCGCACTCCAGCGAACGAAATCGGAGGGCAGCGCGATGCGCACGAGCACGTCGTAGTCCTGCAACGTCGAGCGCGTGCTCGTCCAGCGGTAGTGGTTGCGGAGCGTCGACGCGTCGTTTTGGATCGAGAGCTGACCCACGTTGTCGGCGCCGTCGGCTTGATAACCCGCATGGGGATACTCGGCGTTGTACACGACTTCGGTCGTTTGCTCGCGATCATCCGACTGAACGATGCGTCGGTCGCGGACCTGCGTGATGCCCGCCGCGCCCGTCACGACTTCGGCGAGGCGGATGATCGCTTCGTCGGTCGGGAACGGCATGAGACGCACGGTGAGACCGCCGGAGCCGATGAACACGTAGCTCGTCGCGTTCGCCGCCACAGCCACGTTTGAATCGCCCGTGTAATCCGTGACGTCGCCGTTCAAGCGGTAACTGCCGCCCGCGACGTTGATGTTCAGCCCCGCGCCGCTGCTCACCTGCAGTTGGCTGTCGCCTCCGCCGGAGAGATTCGAAATGTCGATTCCGTTGATGAGTCCCGTGACGGTGAGGTCTCCTTCGATCCGCAGGTCGTCGTTGAAGACGAAGCGCGAATTCGCGATGTCGTACTTCAAGGTTTTCGCGAGCGCCGTGCCGAACTGGAGCGTGATCTCGGTCGTGGCGAGGTTCGCTGCGTCGATCACGAAGGTTTGGACGTTCGTACCGCCCGGAATCGTCGCCACCGCAAGGCGCCCGCCGCTACCCAGGAGCGGAATCGCGCCGCTGCCCGTGCCGATTTCACGCTGATCGAGTAAGTCGGCGTTCTGTGCGAAGGGCAGCGACAGGATGGGGGAGCGGTCGATCGCCGCATCGGACGGGTTCACATCGAGCAGTTCGTAACTCGTGTCGGCGGCCGCAGCGGCTTTCACCTCGACCTGCAAAAACAGATTGTCGAGATCCGCCGCGCTCACGGCGGAGAGATCCGGCAATGCGGCGCTCTCGCCGAGCACGACCGAAAAGTACCCCTGGCTGTCGGGCGTCACCGCGTGCGTCTCGGTCCAACCGGCGTAGGTCGCGGCGCCCGCGTTGATCGCGCCCGTGCCGGTCACGTCGCCGCTCACCGCGTCGCGGCTATACCACTCGCTGAAGCGAATGCTGACCTCCGTCGTAATCGGCGCGCCGTCGCTGCCGAGCAAGCGGCCGTTGTAGACGTGCTTCTGCGGCGAGGAAACGGCGGCAGAGGCCGTCTGGAGCACGAGGAGCGTGGCCGCGACGATGAGAGCGATCAGCAGCGCCGTGCGCAGCCCGCGTCGGCGCTGGTTCGAAAGCCGTCCCAGGCGCGACAGGAAGAACAGGGTTGCCGCAAGAGCACCGAGAACGAAGGCGAGAATCAGGAGCAGGATGCCGATCGGCGATTGCGTGCACGCACCGAGCATTTCGATGAACGCACCCGTCTCGGTTGAAACGATCACCGTGCCGGAGCCGCTTGGCGTGAGATCGACCGGCTTGCCGAACGGACCGATGCAGAGAATCGTGAGACATTGATTCGGTTCCTCGCCGGGCGTTTCTTCGTCCGGCGCGGCGGGACGAAGCGAGAAAGAAGAAACAGAAGCAGAAAACAGAGACGATGCGGACGACCGCGGAATACGGCTGCGAACGGACGATGTCGACGACGCGCTCGACGAGGGTTGCGTCGAAACGCTCGAACGAGACGAAGAGCGGATCGGCGGAACGTCATCGCCGTCGTCCGAATCGTCGCTGGCCACGGACGACGCAGCGGAAGAGGATGCTTCGCTTGAGGTTGCGCCCGTGACGATCGTGAACGTTTGACCCGTCAGCGGCGCTTCCTGGCGCCACGAGAGATCACCCGTCAGGCGATAGCCCGTCGATTCCGCCATCGTGCCCGCGGCGTGCATCGGCCCGATCTGTTGCATCGAGTAGGATGCCGAATCGGCGGCGCTCGCCGCTCCCGGGATCACCAATACGGCCGCGAAGCACGCGGCTGCAAGGAAGAGAAGCGAGGTGATGCGTGACTGAATATTCATTTTGTTTTGTAATGTTATTTTTAACTTTGTATATATTATACATTAATATTCATTAAGTGTCTAGTACCGTCTTTGGCTTGCAAGAGGGGTAAAACGATGCCCGAACAACGGCGTTCATTCGTGACGCTCGGCATTCGGATGCTACGATGCGCCCGACCGTTTCTCCGCAACCCCATGACGTTCTCCCTTCGTCTCCTCCCCGTTGCCGCCACGCTCGCGCTCCTGCCCCTGTCGGCCGCGGCCCAGACGGCATCGTTCAAAGACGTACCTCCGTCGCACCCCGCGTTCGCGGCGGTCGAGTACTTGAAGACGCAAGGCGTGTTGCAGGGCTACGCGGACGGAACGTTCAAACCCGACGCGAAGGTGAACCGTGCGGAAGCGACGAAGATCATCGTGGCCCCCTCCGTGGGCGCGGACGTGCTCGCAACCGCGACGTCATCGGTCTACACCGACGTGCCGCAAGGCGCGTGGTTCCTCCCGTACGTCGAGGCCGCTCGGCAAATCCTGCAGATCGTCGACGGTCCGCCGAAAGCGACCGCGTTCGCCCCCACGCGCAACGTGAACAAGGCGGAGTTCATCAAGATGCTCCTCGGTGCCAACAAGGTCGATTCATCGACGGTGCTTGGCGAAATCCGCACGGGCCTCGCGACGGACGTCGTGAATCCCGATGAGTGGTTCTACCCGCACATGCGCTTCGCGATCGCGTCGTCGATGACGATGGTCGCGGAAGATGGCACGCTGAACCCGGCCCAGGAACTCACGCGCGGCCAAGTGGCGCTCCTCTTGTACCGCCTCGAAATGTTCAAGCAGGGCCGCCGCACGCAGGCGCTCCTCACCGAGGCCGAGACCGAAATCCTGAACGTCCTCGCGCTCTTCGAGAACAAAGACATCGTGAACGCCGAGTACGCCGCCACGCGCTCGACGGTCGCCGCGCGCGGCGCGCTCATCAGCGCCCCGGACGAAGCGATCGTGAAGGGCGCCGTGAAAATTTCGGAAGGGTTCCAGTCGCTCGTCGGCGCGTACAAAGCGGGCCTCGGCGGCGACTTGAACGGCACGATCACGCTGGCGGGGGCCGCCTGGAACAGCGCCGCGAAGGCGATGGAATTCAGCCCCGGCCTGACGCAGGTCGCCACGCAGATGCAAGGCATCGCCAAGGGCCTCGCCGACGAAGCGCGCGCGCTGCAAGCGAGCCAAGGGCAGTAAGAATCATTTCTTCTTTCCGCGCCACGCCCGTTTCGGGCTCGTCTTCTTTTTCTCAAGGAGCTCGACCGCTTCCTCGAGCGTGATCGCCTCGGGCGTAAAGCGCTTGGGGACCGAGCAGTTGGTCTCGCCGTCCGTCACGTAGGGGCCATAGCGGCCGGTCTTCACGTGCACGTCGTTGCCCGACGGGCTCTTGCCCAGCGTGCGCAGCGGTTCCGCCGCCTTCGCTTTGCGCGCCGCGCTGTCCGCTACGTGACGCACCGCTTCTTCAAGGGTGATCGTGCCCGGATCGATCTCGCCGAGGCTGGCGGTCTTTTCGCCCCACTTCACGTACGGACCGAAACGCCCCAGGAACACCGTCACCTCGCCGCCATCATGCACGCCGAGTTTGCGCGGGAACGCGAGCAAGGACATCGCCTGCTCCATCGTCACGTCGTCGATGAGGATGTGCTTTGGCAGCGACGCCGTTTTCAGCGAATCTTTCTTGTCTTTCTTCTTTTTCTTTTCACCTTTCTTCGGTTTCGGCTCATTCGGATCGAGCCGCCCCAGCTGCACGTACGGCCCGAAACGCCCCGTGCGGACGATCACCTCGAGCTTCGTCGCGGGATCCGTGCCGAGCACGCGTTCCTTCAAGACGTCCGATTTCTTGATCTCCTTCGTCTTCGCGTCGACGTGTTCCTTGAACGGATCGAAGAATCCGTGGAGGAACGCGGGCGTCTTGATCTTCCCCTCGGCGATGTCGTCGAGCGATTGCTCCATCGTGGCGGTGAACGCCAGATCAACGATCTGCGGAAAGTGCTCCTTGAGCAGGTCCGTCACCGTGAACGCGATCTCCTCGGGGATCAGCTGCTTGCCGTCCTTGCGGATGTAGCCGCGCTGCTGGACGACGCTGATCGTCGGGGCATACGTCGACGGTCGGCCGATGCCTTGTTCCTCAAGCATTTTCACCAAGCTCGCTTCGGTGTAGCGCGGCGGCGGTTTCGTAAAGTGCTGCTCGGGCGTGAGTTCGTCGAGCGCGAGCGATTGCCCTTCGGAGAGGGGAGGGAGAATCGCTTCACTATCGTCGCCTTCCGGATGCTCATCGCCTTCATCGCGGTCCTCGCGGTACACGCGGAGGAAGCCATCGAACGTAATCGTCTGCCCCGTGGCGCGGAAGGTGTAGTCGCTTGCGGTGATGTCGGCCGCGACGCGTTTGAACTCCGCCTGAGGCATCTGCGTGGCCATGGTGCGGTTCCAAATGAGCGTGTAGAGCTTCAGCTGTTGATGATCGAGCACGTCCGCAAGACTCTCGGGCGTGCGCGAAATTTCGGTCGGGCGGATCGCTTCGTGCGCTTCCTGCGCGCCCTTCGATTTATTTTTGAACGCGCGCGGCTCGGCGAGCACGTACTCGCGGCCGAATTTCTTTTCGATCGTTTCCTTCGCGTCGTCGAGCGCCTTCTTGCTCAGGTTCACGGAGTCGGTACGCATGTAGGTGATGAGACCCACCGGCCCTTCGCCTTTGCCGAGGGAGATGCCTTCGTACAGCTGCTGCGCCACGACCATCGTCTGCTTCACCGAGAATCCCAGCTTGCGCGCGGCCTCCTGCTGCAGCGTCGATGTCGTGAACGGCGCGGTCGGATTGCGCGTCACGTCTTTCTCTTCCGTCTTCGCAACGCTGTAACTCGCTCCTTCCAAACCCTTCAGCACCGCATCCATTTCTTCCTGGGAGGACGGCACGAACTTCTCACCTTTCCTTTGTGACAGTGCCGCTTTGAACGTTTCTTTCTTCTCCGTCTGCAGCTCGGCTTCGAGCGACCAGTACTCGACCGGCACGAACGCGCGGATCTCGCGCTCGCGATCGACGATGATCCGCACCGCCACCGACTGCACGCGCCCGGCGGAGAGACCGGAGTACACCTTCTTCCACAAGAACGGCGACAGCGTGTAGCCGACGAGGCGATCGAGGATGCGGCGCGCCTGCTGCGCGTCGACCAGATCCATATCGAGCGTGCGCGCGTTCTCCACGGCGTGCTTGATCGCGGTCTCGGTGATTTCGTGGAACACGATGCGCTTCACGTGCTTGTAGTCCTTGATCTTCAACGCCTGCGTCAGGTGCCAACCGATGGCTTCCCCTTCGCGATCTTCGTCCGTCGCGATCCATAAGTCCTCGCATTTTTTCAGTTCGGCTTTCAGTTTCTTCACCACCGATTCTTTCTCTTTCGTCACTTCGTACGTCGGTTCGAAATCGCCCGCCGTGTCGACCCCGAGTCCGCTTTCCGGCAGATCGCGGATGTGGCCCATGCTCGCTTCCACGACGAAGTCCTTCCCCAGGAAGCGCTTGATGGTCTTCGCTTTGGCCGGTGATTCGACGACGACGAGGTGCGGCATGGGCGTAATAAGGAAGGAGCCGTGCGGGGGAGACTACGGAGGGAAGAGCACGTTCGTCAAACGCGTCCGTGCCGGAATACCGAAAAATCGCTCGGACATACCGAAAGAACCCAACGCATCATGCGCTGGGTTCTTGGTCTTTGGCGGCGGAGTGCATTAGCGCTTGAAGCGCTCGCCGGAGGCTTCCACCTCCGGCTCGGCGTACGCTTCCTCTTCGCCCAGATGGGCCGCGAGAGGGTGCGCGTCGGGGCGCTCCGTAACGTAATGCGTTACGTGCCCGATGACTGGATTGTTGCGGCCGCGCGCGCCCTGTTTTTTCAAGTGAGGCTCCACCCAGGAGCACTCGAGGAGATATTCCCCGAGGCCCTGGAGGCGGGGCTGGATCATCGTCCGTCGCCCGTCGGCGTGTAATTTGATCACCCCCACACCCACTTCACCTTCCGCCGTATAGATGGGGGTGTTGGGGGTTTTTTTTTGGACCACCTTATGGACGCCGTCGCCGCCACCGCTGGACGACCAGCGAAATCCAGCCTTGATTTCGCGATACCCGGCGAAGCCGGGGTCTTCCAGCAGCACCGGCACGATGCCGGCGTAGCGGCCGAAAGACGTCCCCGCAGGGTGCGCCTCGTAGAATTCTTCATGCTCTTGATTCCAAGAAGCACGGAGGGTTTCGACGATGGCGCTGGGGACGATGGCGGTGAGTTCGAGACGCATGGTGATTCTCCTTTGTAGGTTTCGGCTCACCAGAAGCCGCCCCTTTCGGGGAAAAAAGTGAAGAAAAACAGTTTCCACTCTGAAGACGAATATCCGCAGGGCGGAAACTGCTCCTCACTTGTTGCACTCCGCTGGTGCCAAGGATCTTGTCAGAATACGAAATTCTGACTTTATTAAAGTATACTATTTATAATATTTAGTCAAGTACCATCCGACTTGAGTACTTAAACACAGAATTCCAAAGCAAACCATCCATTTACGCACAAAATTCCCGCTTCTTGTGCATTCTTTGTGATCAGACTTTTTGGCTTATTGAAGCCAAGTAACTATTTTTTTGGCTTGCGCAAGCCATTCGAGAGCACGATTTGGCTTGCGGTAGCCAACGCCGGCCGTAGACTGAATGGCAAGTCTTCCTTACCTCCTCCCCCTCCTCCTATGTCCAAGCAGGATTTGATCTCCCATATCGCCAACGCCGCCGGCATCACGAAGCGCGCGGCCGCCATGTCGCTCGAGGCGCTCACGAGCATGATCACGAAGGAACTGAAGAAGGGTAACTCGGTGACGGTCACGGGCTTCGGTACGTTCCGCGTCAGCAAGCGCGCCGCCCGCATGGGTGTGAACCCGCGCAACCCGAGCCAGAAGATCTCGATCCCCGCGATGAAGGTTCCGTCCTTCAAGGCCGGCAAGACGCTCAAGGACGCGGTACGGTAATATTCAACGACGATATTTGTTGAAAGAAAGGCCTCCGTAAAAACGAGGTCTTTCTTTTTGTTTGAAAGAAGCAGAAAGGAGAAAGCAGAGAGCAGAATCTGCTTCTACATTCTCCTTCTACATTCTGGTACAGTGCCTCCGCTTTCCGATTCGCTATGGATACTGCGTTCGTCCAACAGACCGTCATTGAGCTGCTCGACCATGTAGGTCTGCAGCACGGCAACGTCGTCGCGCGCCAAGACGGCAACACCGTCCGCGTCGACATCGATTCGTCCGAAGCGAGCCGCATCATCGGCTGGCATGGCGAGACCTTGAACAGCATCCAGCACCTGGCGAAGTCGATCGTCCGCACGAAGGAAAAGCTCGTGACGTCGCCCTTGATCGTCCTCGACGTCGACCACTATCGCAGCGAGCAGGAAGACAAAGTGCGCCGCATCGCCGAGGCGAAGGCTGACCTCGTGCGCCGCACGGGCAACCGCATCGCGCTCTCGCCGATGTCCGCGTACTTCCGCCGCATCGTCCACACGCACGTGGCCGAATCCCCCGCGATGGCCGACCTCACGACCGAATCGATCGGCGAAGGCGACTACCGCCAGATCGTGCTGCGGCTGAAGAACGAGAAGAAAGATGCGACCGCAAGCGGCGAGGAGCTCACTCCGGTCATTGCAGCGGATGATGGGTTGGAGAATTTGGATATCTGATCGTCGAATACCTCTCCCCTAACCCCTCTCCTACTCGCCCGCACGCCTACCAGGAGAGGGGAACCGGATCTTGTTCTGCGTGGAATCTCCCCTCTCCCGGCCGGGAGAATGGGTAGGTGGGAGAGGGGCCGGGGGAGAGGTATATCAGCCCCGCGCCTCCCTCCACTCCTCCAAAATCTTCCGCTCCTGTTTGCTGAGTTTCGTCGGAATCTCGACGCGGATGTCGGCGTAGTGATCGCCGTGGCGGCTGCGGCCGAGTTCCGGCAAGCCTTTGCCCTTGAGACGCAAGACTTGCCCCGGCTGTGTGCCGGCCGGGAGCGTGACAGTGGAAACGCCATGGAGCGTTTCGACCTCGATCTGCGCGCCGAGAATGGCATCGACGACGGAGACCGCCATGGTCGATTTCGTATCCGCACCCTCGCGTTCGAAGCGGGGATCGGGCCGCACGCGCACGGTGACGTACAGATCGCCGGCCGGTTGCCCGCGCAGCCCCGCGTCACCGTGGCCCTGTAACCGCAACTGCTGTCCGTCGTCGATGCCGGCGGGAATATCGACCGACACGGTATCCGTTTGCTGGGTGCGCCCTTCGCCTTTGCACGTCCCGCACGGCGTTTCGGGCACGGTCCCGCTGCCGTGACACGTGGGACATACGCCGCGTTGCTGGATCTGCCCGAAAATCGACTGCGTCACGCGCGTCGTTTGCCCCGTGCCGCCGCAGATCGTGCACGTCACCGTCTTCGCGCCCTTCGCCGCTCCGGAACCGTCGCACGTCGCGCATGAACGAATGCGCGTGAGGCGCAGTTGCACGGTCTTCTTTTCCAATACATCACGCAGTTCGATCTCGACGGCGACGCTGCGATCCTGCCCCTGCGTCCTGCGCCGCCCGCCCCCGCGCCCGCCGCCGAAGAAGTTCTCGAACAAATCGCCGATGTCTCCCATATCGCCCATGTTCCCCTGGAATCCTTGGAATCCCGAGAAGTCGAATCCGGCTCCACCGGGACCCGATTGTCCGCTCGTCCGCCCGAATTGATCGTACATGCGTTTTTTTTCCGGATCGCTCAACGTCTCGTACGCTTCGTTGATTTCCTTGAACTTCGATTCCGCGGCTTTATCACCCTTATGCTTATCCGGGTGCCATTCCTTGCTCATTTTTCGGTACGCCTTCTTGATGTCGTCTTGGGACGCATTGCGATCGATGCCGAGAACGGCGTACACATCCTTCGCGATACGGCGCAGTGTACAACAAACCGGTCTCTGGCAACGAAAGGCGATGTATGGTATACTCATGAGATGGCTTCGAGCGCCCTCCACCGCATCCGAAACGGCTTGAAAGCCCTGACGGCGACGCTGGGGATCGCGACGGTGGCGGTGCTCGTGCCGAGCTTCGTCCCGTCGAACGCCCCGACCCAGGCGCTCATCGCGCGGCAAAAATCGCACGACACGTGGATCCTTCTGGAGGAAGAACAATTGATGAGCGGCGCGACCGTGCCGCAGGACGTGAACGTCGTGTTCCACGTGCCACTGTCGGTCGGGAAGATCAGTCGCGAAATCCTCTTGGGTCAGCGCGGCGACGACGTGCGATACTGGGGATACTGCTATCCCGAAAACCAGGATCCCGCGATCGTCGAGCGGCGCACGGGTCTCAAGGGGTTGCTGTTCCTCTCCGAGAAAGAACGCGCGATCCGCGCACAGAACGCACGCAACGCGGCGCCGAAGTTCAGCCTGAGCAATTTGCCGACGAAGGATGATCTCATCCGGGCATCCGAGCGTCCGCAGACGGTTATTCGCCATCAGATCGATACGTTCAAGGGCGGGCAGCTTTGCTACATCATGAGCGAAGATCCGCTGCCGATCGGCGTGGATGACGACGGCGACCGTCTGAACGCGAAGCTGGAGAAGGATCTGGGCACCGACGAGCTGTTGGAAGATACCGATGCCGACGGCATCCTGGACGGCGTCGAAGTGCGCTTCGATACGGATCCGCTGGAACGCGATACCGACGTCGACGGCCTGATCGACGGCATCGAAGACGCGAACTGGAACGGCCTGATCGACGCGGGTGAAACGGACCCCCGCAGCAAGGACTTCGACCGTGACGACCTGTGCGACGGTCAGTGCCGCAAGCGCCTCGCGAACGGACAGATCCTGTACGTCGGCGAAGACCGCAACCTGAACGGCGAAGTGGACGAAGGCGAAACCGACCCGCGCAACGACGATACCGACGGCGACGGCGTCTTCGACCTGCAGGAATACCTCGTCTGTCTCACGCAGGGCAAACGCGCCTGCAAATGATTCCTCCACACGCTATGCGCATTCTCTTCTCGTTCCTGGCCCTCACGCTTTTCCTCCCTCTGCCGGCGGAGGCGTACCTGACGCCCGAGGAAGTGCTCGGCGAAAACGACTACGTGGCGCCTCCGCCGAACGCTCGCGGCGCCGCGGCCGCACGGGCGGCGCAGGAAGCGGAGTACGACGCACGGGAAGAAGCAGAAAGAGAAGCGGAAACAGAAACAACGGACGAAGACGATGAGCCGACGTCCGGCACGCTCGACGATCTGCACGGATCCGCGGAAGAGGAAGAAGTGATCGACTGGGAACAAAACGATGCCGGCGCGACCGCCGAGGAACGCCGCGATGAACGCATCCTCGATCGCATCGAACGCACGCGTTTGGAGCAACAGGGGCGAGACACCGTGATCTTGCACGGATCCGCGTCCGATGAACCTCTGCACGGCGGAGCGCCGCTGGCCCCGACGGGTCCGGGGGCGGTCGTTCTGCTGATCGCCGGAACGCTCGCGATCGGCTTCACGCTGCGCTTGGCGCTGAAAGCGGCCATTCGTCTGTGAGAAAAAAGATCGTCGGCCGAGTGCCGCCCTGCTAGCGTGCGTTCGTGACGCCGTTCTCGTTCACCGGCAAACGATGGAGTGAGCCCGCGATCGCCGATGCGGGCGATGCATCGGCGCTCATTGCACGTTTACGGAGCCGTCGCGCGATCGGTGAGGACGTCTGGGCATGGCGGGATCCGACGACGTATCCGATGGCGAACGTCGCGGTGGAGCGTGTGCGACGCGCGGCGACGAAAGGGGAGACGGTCGGACTCATCGGCGACTACGACTGCGACGGACTCACGTCGTCCGCGATGCTCGTCCGATCGTTGCGACGATTGGGGATCGATCCGATCGTCCGGATTCCGCATCGGTTGAACGAAGGCTACGGCGTGCAGATGACGCACATCGACGATCTGCACGCGCGCGGCGTCACGCTGCTCCTCACGACCGACACGGGCATCGTGGCGGTCGATCAGTTTGCGCACGCGCGCGACCTCGGCATGGACGCGATCATCCTCGATCACCACGCGTTCGTCGATGTACCGCCGGCATTCGCCATTCTGCACCCGGCTCTCACGACGCTCTCCTCGGCGCCCGCCGCGGCGGGCATCGCCATCGCCTTCGCGCACGCGTTGCACGGCGACGACTGGCAGGACCGCGGCACGGACGTGGCGCTCGCGGCCATCGGCACCGTCGCCGACGTCGTGCCGCTCACGGGCGATAACCGGACGATCGTCCGCGAAGGGCTCCGCGCGTTCACTGCGATGGGACCCGATACCCCGCTCGGGTATCTGCGCGACCGCAGCGGCATCAAAGGCATGCCCACCAGCACGGACATCGCCTTCCGCATCGCGCCGCGACTGAACGCCGCCGGGAGACTGGGCGAAGCCGATATCGCTCTCCGCGCGCTCCTCGGTGATCTTGCATGCGTGGATCAATTGGAAGAGCTCAACGCCCGACGGCAAGCGCTCACGCGATCCTGCATGGACGAGGCGCTGACATCCGTCAATCCATCGACCCTCCCCGCGTGCATCTGCGTCGCATCGGAGAACTTCCCCAAAGGCATCGTAGGACTCGTGGCCGGGAAACTCGCCGAAACGTACGGACGCCCCGCCGCCGCGATCGCCATCGAAAACGGCATGTGCACGGCGTCGCTGCGGGGGATCCCCGGTTACGACATCGCCGCGGGGCTGCGCGCGCACGCGGATCTCTTCACGACGTTCGGCGGTCATGCGCAGGCAGGAGGCTGCACCTTCACGCTCGCGCGTCTCCCCGCCGTCATGGACGCACTGGCACGGGACGTGACGCGAACGGTCGACGTGACGACGCTCCATCCCGTCTTGCACATCGACGCGCACATCTCGCAGATACACGCTTCTCTCGCGTTCACCGACGGACTCGCGGCGCTCGAACCGTTCGGCAGCGCAAACCCCGAACCCGTCTTCCTGCTGCCGTCCGTCACGCTCTCCGGAATACGCCGCGTGGGGAGCGATCAACGTCATCTGCAAGCGCGCGTCGGCGCCATCGGCGCCATCGGTTTCGGGCTCGGGCACCTCTCGGAATCGCTTGCGGGCACGGTGGATCTCGCCTGCCGGATCACGGCGAACGAATGGAACAGTACGCGCCGCCCCCAGCTCTCGCTGGTCGACCTCCGCCAAGCCGTTCAAACGGGAGCGAGCTTTCCTTCCATCTCGAACACCGCCATCACCGGCACGTTGAGAGCAGAGGCGATCTTGTAAGCGAGGAGAATCGACGGGTTCGATTGACCGCGCTCGATCGACATGATCGTTTGGCGCGAGACGCCGGTGCGCAGCGCCAACTCTTCCTGCGTCATGCCATGTTCAAACCGCAATCGGCGGATGTGATTCTTCAGAGTGACGGACATAGAGGGCCCACATCTTACGGAGGGGCCCTTCCCATGCAAGCGTATTTTCCCGATGAAGCGGGTAAGAGTGGACGCGCGCGTTAAAAAGCGTCGTGTTTCTTTTTTTCCGTTCGCCAACCGACCGCGGCGGCACCCGCGACCCCCACCAGAGACAGCACGCCGATGACCGCGACCGCCGACGCAACGATCGCGATATCCCCGCGGAGCAGGTACCCGATGCCGACCGCGGATCCGCCCCAGAGCGCCGCCCCGGTCAACGCGGAGGCAAGGAACTTCGGCAGCGGCATGCGGAGCATCCCCGCCGCGAACGCGACCGTAGGCCGAAGGGCTCCCACGAATTGCCCGCCGATGACGGCCCAGCTCCCCGCACGGCGCACGAATGCTTCGGCTTTCCTCTGCGCATCGTCCGGCAAGCGCAACGCACGCACCAGGGATGGCCCGGCGAACTGCCCGATGCAGTACAGCGTGACGTTGCCGATGATCGAACCGGCAACCGCGGCAAGCACGAAGATGAGCAGAGAGGGGGGATCGGGCGCGATGGACCCCGCGATCACGAGCGCCGTAACCCCGGGCGACACGAAACTGAAGGGCGGGACCGTCTCGATGATCGCAAACGCGAACACTGCGACCGATCCGACGTTGCGCACGAGTTCTTGCGCATGCTCGGAATCCAGATGCGTGCGCAGGCCCATGTCTTCGCCGATGAGAATCAACGCAAGCGGCACGAGGTACCACGCGAACCACGCGAAGCTGTTGCGACGGACGAACCGACGCAGGAAGGCGACCGCCGCGACGCTGACGCACAACGACGTCACGAACCCCGCGACGGACACGGTCAGCGACGGGAAGACGACGTCTCCCGTTCGCACGTCGAGACCGGTCTTCGCGACGGCGCCGGCGAGGATGGGCACCGCCATGAGAAACGAGAAATCGAGCGCGGACGTGCGGTTGATCCCGAGCGCACGCCCCGTCGCGACCGTCAGCCCCGATCGCGAGACACCCGGCAATACCGCTGCGGCTTGCGCGATGCCGATGAGCAACGCGTCGAATATGCCGATATCGGCCGTTCGATTCCGTCGCCACCTCCCGACGTATTCACCCATGAGGAGACATCCGGCGGTCACGAGAAATCCGACCGCCGCCGCCGACAACGTGCGCAGTTCTCCCGCCACGAGATCTTGAAGAAACAATCCCGCGATGACGCCGGGAATCGTCGCGATGACGATGAACAAAGCGCTCTTCCATGCGGCGGCATCACGTGCAATGAGTCCGCGCAGAAGTTGAATCCACACGTCGCGGAAGCCGATGAGAATCGCGAGCAGACTGCCGCAGTGCAGCAGAATGTCGAATCCCAACGCGTCGCGCCCTTCGAGTCCTCCCGGCAAAAAATGGTCGGCGATCACCAAATGCCCGTCGCTCGAAATCGGCAAAAACTCCGTGATACCCTGTACGACGCCGAGGATGACGGCCTGCAACACGTCCATGAAATCGCAGTCTACTGTGACAAATCGTCAAAAGGAACGTGCCGTACCATCTCACAAGTGTGGAATACTTGCCACCCCTCATTTTTGCCGCGGGAAAGCCATCGGATGTACAGTTGAACAGAAAATGTCTTCACAGTTCCCCTTCCACGGCATCTTCTCGGGTCTCGGGCAAGACGACCCCGAGCCGAGCCAGGCGACCGCGCGGAAGAGCGACCTTCCCCAGAGCGGCACGGGGCAAGTGGCGGTCGATATCTATGAGCTCGACAATTACTACATCATCCGCGCGCCGATCGCGGGCGTGAAACTGTCGGATCTCGACATCGAGATCGCGGACAACCAACTCACGATCCGCGGCAACCGCCAACAGGGGGAACAGATTCCGAGCGACCAGTTCTACATCCAGGAGTGTTTCTGGGGACCCTTCTCGCGCACGGTCACGCTGCCGTTCGTCATCGATCCCAAAAAAATCCGCGCCACGTTCAACCGCGAGTGCATCTTAAAAATCCTGATTCCGAAAGAGGAGCGTGTGAAGATCGTAAGGATTAACGAAGGATAATAGGAAATAGCTTGGTTAGCTTCGTTAGGAATTTCTAATGAAGCTACTGCCTAACGAAGCTATCTCCTCATCACGCCGCCAATCGATACAACGCCTCGTCCCGCGTCTGTTCTATCGTGTCCCGCACCGCGTCATCGCCCGTGAGTGCAAAATCGGCGACGAGGATATAGCCCGTCAACGCAGAGAGGAGATTGTGCGCATCGCGACGGACCGTGGCCGTCCATCGCGGAATGTCGAGCAAGTTTTGGAGGGCGTGCGCATGCGTGAGCGCTCCGGCAACGAATTCGATCTCTTGCGTAAGCGAGCGGGACATGGGGAGTGAGGAAGTGTGTATGAAAGGTTTCCGGCCATTATAGTCGTTTTCGTTTCTTGTGTCAAAACGGGCGATCGGTACAATAGGCGAATGCAGCTCACCCAAGCCGTTCTTCCGGTCGCCGGTCTCGGCACCCGATTCCTCCCGTGGACGAAGATCGTCCCCAAGGAATTGCTCCCGATCGGCACCATGCCGATCATCGCACTCCTCGTCGACGAGTGCTTGAGCGTGGGCATCAAAGAAATTTGCTTTGTCATCAGCACGGGAAAGGAAACGATCCCGAAATTCTTCGAGAATGACGAGGGCTTGAACGCAGTCTTGGAAAAAAAGAAGAAGCTGCACCTGCTCGATCGCCTGAAGCAGTACGACGAAGTGCACTTCCACACGGTCTACCAACACGAACAACTGGGCGACGGCCACGCCATCATGCAGGCGGCGGATTGGATCCGAAACGATCACGTCGCGATCCTTTTCGGCGACGACTTGATCGTCGGCGGCGATACGGGCTTGCAGCAGCTGACGACCGCGATGAACACCGTTCCCGAGAGTGAACGTTCGACCGCCGCGGTGCTTGCGCTCGAGAACGTTCCGCGTGCAATGACCTCGCAGTACGGCATCGTGGATCCTGCAAACCGCGACGGGCGATTGGTGCGGGTGAAAGGCTTGGTCGAAAAACCGAAGCCCGAAGACGCGCCCTCCACGCTCGGCATCGTCGGCAAATACATCGTCCCGAAATCGACGTTCGATGTCCTCCCCTCGGTCACCAGCGGTCACGGCGGCGAGATCCGTCTCATCGACGCGCTGATCGCCCAGAAGGACCAAATCGCGATCTATGGATGGGAATTCGACGGCAAGCGCCTCGATACCGGCCGGCCGGAAGGATACAAGGAGGCGGTGGAGATGTTGGGATAATCACTTTCCTGCCCGAAGTTCGCGCTCTAGCAACTCGATTTCATCCCGCAAATCAGCCGCTTTTTCAACCCCTCGACTCGCTGCGCTCGCTCGGGATGACAGAAGGAATTATTTTCCAGCTCGGAGCTCTCGTTCCAACAATTCAATCTCGTCTCTTAAATCAGCAGCTTTCTCGAATTCTAAATTCTCCGCCGCGATTTCCATCTGGGCGTTGAGTTCCTTGATGAGCTTCTGCTTCTCGTCGCGCGGGATCTTCGTATGGTCGCGCTTGGGGCGGCGCAGTTCCAGCTTCCGCGATTCCTCGGCGATGTCGTGCACGGCCTTCTTGATCGATTGCGGCGTGATGCCGTGCTCTTTGTTGTAGGCCTCTTGGATCGTGCGGCGGCGGTTCGTCTCGTCGATCGCCCCGCGCATCGCGTCGGTCATTTTATCGGCGTACAGCGTCACGTGGCCGTTCACGTTGCGGGCCGCGCGGCCGATCGTCTGGATGAGGGCGTCGCGCGAGCGGAGGAAGCCCTGTTTGTCGGCGTCGAGGATGGCGATGAAGCTCACTTCCGGCAGGTCCAAGCCTTCGCGGAGGAGGTTGATGCCCACGAGGATGTCGATTTCGCCGGTGCGCAGTTTGCGGAGGATCTCGATGCGATCGAGCGTCTCGACGTCGCTGTGGAGATACTGCACCTTGTAGCCTTTGTCGTCGAAGAACTTCGTGAGGTCTTCGGCCATGCGCTTCGTGAGCGTCGTGAGGAGCACGCGCTCGCCGCGTTTCACCGTTTGGTCGATCTCCAGCTGGATGTCCTGGATCTGCCCCTTCGTCGGCTTCACCGTCACCGGCGGATCGAGCAGGCCCGTCGGGCGGATGATCTGCTCGGCGAAGAATTCCTTGGGCGTGTGTTCGTACTCGTACTTGCCGGGCGTCGCGGATACATAGACGCGCTGGGGACAGCGCTCTTCGAATTCGCCGAAGCGCAGCGGCCGGTTGTCATGGCTGCTCGGCAACCGGAAGCCGTAATCGATGAGCGTCTGCTTGCGGCTCTTGTTCCCCTCGCTCATGCCGCCGACTTGCGGAATCGAAATGTGCGATTCGTCGATGAGAATGAGGAAATCCTTGGGGAAGTAATCGAGCAGCGTGCTCGGGGGCGAATCGGGCGGCGTTCCTTCGAGGTAGCGCACGTAGTTCTCGATGCCCGTGCAGTAACCGGTCTCCTTGAGCATCTCGACGTCGTACTCCGTCCGCATGCGGATGCGCTCGGCCTTCGCCAGTTCGCCCGCCTTGAGCAATTCGTCTTCGCGAATCTTCAGCTCGGCCAAAATACCCTCCACCGCGCGATCGACTTTTTCTTTCGTGGTCACGTTGTGACTGGCGGGGAAGATCATCACCTCCTGCAGTTCATGGATAATCTCGCCCGTGAAGGCGTCGACCTCTTGAATGGTGTCGACCTCCTCGAATGGCATCTCGATGCGGATAACGGTATCGCCGTTGGGCGGGAACACTTCGACCGTGTCGCCGAGCACGTGGACCATGCCCTGCTTGAATTCCATGTTCGACCGCTTGTACTGGATGTCGGTGAGGCGCCGCAAAAATTTGTCGCGCTGCACGGCCTCGCCGCGGGTCACCTTGATGGCCAGCGCCTCGTAGTCCTGCACGTTGCCGAGACCGTAGATGCAGCTGACGGACGCGACGATGAGCACGTCGCGGCGCGTGAGCAGGTTGAACGTCGCGGCGTGGCGGTACTTCTCGATCTCCTCGTTGATCGACGCGTCTTTCTCGATGTACGTATCGGTGTGCGGCACGTACGCCTCCGGTTGGTAGTAGTCGTAGTAGGAGACGAAGTACGACACCGCGTTCTCGGGGAAGAACATCTGGAACTCGGAGCACAGCTGCGCCGCGAGCGTCTTGTTGTGCGCGAGCACGAGCGTCGGCCGCTGCACGCGCTGAATGATGTTCGCCATCGTGAACGTCTTGCCCGTACCCGTGGCACCCAGGAGCGTTTGATGCTTTTGGCCACTCTGCACGCCTTTCACCAACTGTTCGATGGCCTTGGGTTGATCCCCGGTCGGTTCGAACTGCGATTGGAGCTTGAACGGAAGCTGTTTCATGGGAAGACTCGGTATTGTAGCGCACGCGCGCCTATGCTCCAATGGGGAACCCCATGAACTGGAACGGATCCTCTAACGGCTTTCCTCCGGAAGAAGCGATGGCCAGCGACGTCGGCGAGGCATGGGAGCGGCTGCATGCGGCAGTCGTGGAGCAATTGGTCGCGCACGAAGAACACGCCCGACGGCGCGAAGCCATTCGTCGATCCACCGCCGGCGAACTATTTCTCGCGTTCACGAAGAACGATCTGGATGAGACAGTGGAGCTTGATCGCAGGCTCTGCACGCGTGAAGTCAACGATGCCCTGGAACTCGAAGTAGCTATCGGATCCGAAGAGTTGGCCGCCGCGCTGAACGCGTTGCAGGACGAAGCGCGAGAAGCGATCGCGCGATTCCTGGTGTGGGGATTCCTGCGCGAAGAGTATAAAAAACACTATCCGGACGATGAGGCGCAAACGGACGACGGCGTAGAGGAGGAAGACGAAGAAGACTCGTGGGAAAATTCCAACGACTTTCCGTGGGAAGACGGCATGGGATTCGACGATGAATCGTGGAGAGACGACGAGCATCCTTCGCAAGAAGACGACGAGGATCGCGGATTGGAATTCGATCCGCACCTTCTGCAACTCGTCATCAATTCCGTTCAGAATCTCGAGTCGATCTACCGCGCGATCGTCGAACGGCGCGTTCATCCGGACGATTCGCAAAGAATTTCCCAACAATGATCCATGCCCTACACGCCCGACAATCCGCAGCGACACGAAGACGAATCGGAGGCGTCTCGGATGTTCGAAACCGCGTGCGTGCGCATCTACCAGCATTGTCGAGATTTCAGCACGACACTCCAATCGCTCACGCGCAAGCAAGATGCGGGAAGCCTGCGTGATTTGAGTGAACTGGCGGACAACGTCTCCATCTCGATCACAAGGCTACAAAATACACTCCAGCTCAGCATCAGCATCCTCGTACGATCGCGCGTCCTCTCCAAAGAATTTCCCGACCTAAAACATTTCCATACTGAAAACGACGTCGTGGAAATGGCGCCGATGGTCGTGCAACAAGTATTTGCTGCGTTGACCGACGGCGAGCGTGATTCGATTGCAGATTGCGTCGTGCCGTATTTTCGATCGAAGACGGAATTTGAACTGGAGAGCGAAGGACGATTCGACGAAGTGGTGCCGATGATGGCACTCTTCGATGATCTGCACGCCCAAATAATAGAGGGTACACTACGAGACGTATGATCGACCTCCACGATCTCCGCGCCCGGCCCGACGCCTACGTTGCGGCCGCAGAGAACAAGCACGTCAACGTGGATGTGCTCGCATTCCTGAAACTCGACGAAGAGCGCCGCGAGCTGATTCAGCACGTGGAGGCGATGCGCAACGAGAAGAACGGCGTGAGCAAAGCGGTGCCGACGATGCAGGGACCGGAAAAAGAGAAGGCGATCGCGGACATGAAGGCGCTCGGCGAAAAGCTGAAGGCGCAGGAGGAGAAGCTGAAAACGACGGAAGAGGAGTGGTCGAAGACGTTGCTCCTGATCCCGAACCTGCCACTGCCCCATGTGCCCGTCGGTCACAGCGAGGAAGAGAACGTCGTCATTCGCGAAGTGGGGACGAAGCCGTCGTTCGACTTTCCCGTGAAAGACCACATGGCGCTCGGTACCGCGCTCGGCATCATCGACGTCGAGAAGGCGTCGGTCGTCAGCGGCAGCCGGTTCGCGTACCTGAAGGGCGACGCCGTGCGATTACAAATGGCGCTCATCCAGCTGACGTTCGACACGCTCGGCGACGAGAAGATCCTGAAGACGATCGCGAAGGACGCGGGCCTCGACGTCCCGACGAAGCCGTTCGTCCCCATGCTCCCGCCGGTGATGATGCGCCGCGACGTCATGGACCGGATGGACCGCCTGCAGCCCGAAGACCAGCGCTACCTGTTGCCCGAAGACGGCCTCGTGCTCGTGGGCTCCGCGGAGCACACGATGGGACCGTATTACATGGAAGAAACGATTCCGGAGGAGAGTCTTCCGATCCGCTACGTCGGCTATTCGTCGGCGTTCCGCCGCGAAGCGGGGACCTACGGCAAAGACATGGGCGGCATCCTGCGCGTCCACCAGTTCGATAAGTTGGAAATGGAATCGTTCGCGACGGTCGAGACCGGCGCCGACGAGCAGCGCTTTATCGTCGCGATCCAGGAATATCTAGTGCAGCAACTCGAGGTCCCGTACCGCGTGCTGCAGAAGTGCACCTACGACATCGGCAAGCCGAACGCCAATGGCCTCGACATCGACTGCTGGATACCGTCGCAGAACACCTACCGCGAGACGCACACCAGCGACTACATGACCGACTACCAAGCGCGCCGCCTCGGCACGTTCTACAAAGGCGCAGGCGGCAAGAAATTGGTGCACATGAACGACGCCACGGCCTTTGCCATCGGCCGCATGCTCATCGCGATCCTCGAGAACCACCAGCAGAAAGACGGCAGCGTGACGATCCCGAAGGCGTTGCAGAAGTACATGGGAGGGCAAAAATCAATCGTTGCGCGATGACCGACCCCCTCTTCCTCATCGCCGACGACAGCCCGCAGAAGATCGATTTCCTACTGAAGACGATCCACGCCGAGGAATGGGACATCGAAGTCGCGACGGCGGCGACGAGCGAAGAAGCGCACGAGATCATGAAGCGCCGCCGGGTCGATTTCGCGTTCGTCGATTACTACATCCCGAACCGCAACGGACCGTGGATCATCGCGCGGCTGAAAGATCGGAATCCGAACGCACGGGTAGCGTTGGTCAGCAGTAGCAAACGCCTGGAGAATTTCGCACAAGCGACGGCGGCGGGAGCGGAAACATGCATCTGCGTCAGCGATCCGGCGCACGTCGTGACGACGCAGCTATCGACATTATTACAACAATGGAAAGACAATGATTAGAACGCCCAGCGTGCCCATTCGTGGGCGCGCTGTAGCGCACGTAGCGTTAAAGGGTTGCCACCGCCCGGCCGTGCGCCTGTTCCAGGAACGCCCGCCAGATCGGCGCGGCGACGGTGAGGCCGTCCGCCGTCGGTTCCAGGGGCGCGTTGTCGGCGTTCCCCACCCACACGCCCACCACCATCCGGTCGTCGTACCCGACGGTCCAGACGTTGTTCACGCCGTACTTGAGGCACCGCCCCATCGCGCTACGGCGCAGGCACACGTTGCTCGTGCCGGTCTTCGCGCCCGTCGCGATGCCGGGGATCGTGAGCATGTTCCGCCAGAATCCTTTGGGGCGCGTCAGCGGATCGTGGAGAATCTCGTCGATCTCTCCGGCGGCGTACGGATCGATCGCCCGGAACCCCGGCTCTTCGGGGATCTGCAACAGCACGTCGCCTGCGCGGTCATCGATCCGATCGACCGTCCGGAGCGGCCGATAGACTCCGCCCTCGGCGATCGTCGCGTAGGCCTGCACCAATTCAAGCAAGGGAACTTCCGCCGAGCCGATCGCCATCGGCCACCCGAACGAAAACCACGGATCGATTTCCCGTTCGCGTTTCGCGACACGCAGCGGCGTCGACACGCCCATCGCGGCCGCGACCTGCAGGACGGATTCTTCGCCGCCCGCGCGGAAAAACGACCGGATCGCGGGGAGGTTCCGCGATTGCCCAAGTGCGTTCTTGACGCGCATCCAGCCGCGGAACCCGCCGTCGTAGTTCTTGGGATTGCCGATCTGCGGCAGGGGACCGTCGAGGATGAACGTGCCGGAATTCGTCCCGTTCGCGTTCAGATCGGCCGCATACACGACGGGCTTGATCGCGGAACCGGTCTGCCTCGGGGACGACGCCATGTCGACCGCGCCGGCATCGGGATCGTCGTAATCGACGTTGCCGACGTACGCCAAGACCTCGCGCGTGTCGCGGTCGATCGCGACGAGGGCCGCGTGCCGCGCTCCGGATTTCCAGAGCAGCTCGCGCGCGTCCAGCACCGTTTGCTCCGCCACGCGCTGCAGCTCGGGATCGAGCGTCGTCCGCACGCGCATGCCCGATCGCACCCACGCGTCGCCGTCGCCCAACTCCGTCAGCAACCCTTCCACGTCTTGGCGAATCGCTTCCACGAAGTGCGGCGCCGCGCGGGGCTGCACGGTTTTTTCGAGCGTCATGCGACGGATCGAGAGCGTTGCGAGCGCCATCTGTTCTTTTGAAATCATTCCTTGGTCGTGCATCGCAGCAAGAACGGTCTCCGCGCGCCCACCGACCCATCGCGGCCCATCCGGTGTCGACACCGAGCGCCCCAGCAAGCTGCCGCGAATATCGCCGTCTTCGATGGACGCGGCTTCGGCGGTTCCCTGCCTGAGGGCGTTCATCAAGTCGTGATCGATCACGGTGCGCATGCGGACGGGATCCGTGTAGACGCTCGGCCGTTGGGGGATCGCCGCCAACGCGGCCGATTGCGCGAGCGTGAGCTCCGCGGCCGAAACGCCGAAGTACGCCTGCGCTGCGCGTTCGGCTCCGTAGAGCGTCCCGCCGAAGGGTACGCGATTGATGTACAAGGTCAGTATTTCGTCTTTCGTGTACATCCGCTCCATGCGGCACGCAAGGGCCGCTTCGCGGATTTTGCGGCGGATCGTTTTTTCGGGCGACAGGTACACCGCCCGCACGAGCTGCTGCGTGATCGTGGATCCGCCCTGCACCTGCTGCCCCGTCCGCATGTTCTCGCCGAACGCCCGCGCGATGCCGACAAGATCGACGCAGAGCCGGCGCTCGAAGAACCGTTCGTCCTCGATCGCGACGATCGCCGATCGCAGGTACGGCGAGATTGCCGACGTATCGAGCATGATGCGATCTTCATCGCCGTACATTCGGTACAACGACTCGCCGGTTCGATCTTGGATTTCCACGCTCTGGCGGTAGCGCAACATCGCCGGATCCAACTCCGGCAGATCCGCGAGGACGTTCTGCAATACTCCCGCGACGCACGATACGATCACGAGGCCGAGCGCGACGCCGGCATGAACGCCGTGCCGCGCGGAGAAACGCCGGAAATCTGCGGATGAATGCGGCATGGGAAAAGGGCTCATTGTACACTGCCCGTGTCATGAACATCCTCTTCACCCGTTTTCCGCTCGAATCGATCCTCAACGGGGGCGCGGAACGGCAGGTGATCAGCCTGGCGACGGGGTTGGCGGAACGCGGCCACGCGGTAGCGTTCGCGGGCAGTTGCACCACCCTGGGACCGGCATGGAAAGAGGCGCATCTTCCGGTCGTCGATCTGGACATCGGCCCGCCGCCGGTGTCGAAAGCCGCCATCGCGCGGTTCGCCGTCCGCAAAGCCGCCATGCGCAAAGCGTTGGAAGCAATGCTCGCCGGCTTCAAGAAGCTCGACGTCATCGTCATGCTCAGTCTCAGCGAGAAATTGCTGCTGACCGACATTGCTGCGAAGCGCGGCATTCGTGTGATCTGGATCGAGCACGATCCCGTCGGCCGCTGGCTCACGAAGAATCCGTGGCTGAAACTGCTGAAAAAGCAGAGTGAACTCGCGACGACCGTCACCGTTTCGCCGCTCAGCCGTATCCAGTATTTGGAGATGGATTGGAATCCCAAGAAGACCGTCGCGATTCCCAATGGCATTGCTGACGCATGGTTTACACAAAACACAAAAACTACCCGCTACCCTCTACCCGCTACCCGTTCGCTGCATCTCGGATGCGTCGCACGTCTCGCCGAAGAGAAAGGCGTCGATGTCTTAATACGCGCGATCGCCGACGTGCCCCATACGACACTCGATCTTATCGGGGACGGACCGGAACGTTCCGCGCTCGAACGGCAGGTGCGGCAGTTGGGGCTCGACCACCGCGTGCGGTTCCTCGGGCGGACGGACGACATGGCGCACGTGTACCGCGTGATCGACGCGCTCGTCTTGCCATCACGCTCGATCGACCCATTCGGCATGGTCGTGGCGGAGGCGATGGCGATGGGTGTGCCGTGCCTCGTCACCGACGCCTGCGGGATTGCGTCTTGCCTCGAAGCGGCGAGGGATGTCCTGGTGGTACAACGAGACAACGTCCGGGCGATGACAAGGGGCATCCAAGAGCTGCACGAAGCCGAAAAGCGCGACTTGCTCGCGGAGAACGGCCGGAGAGCGGCGAAACAACATTTCACGGTTTTGACCATGGTCGATCGGTACGAACATCTGTTCACTGGGAAGACCCAGTGATCATGATCGCATCGCTCTTCGCCATCGCGCTCCTCCCGCTCGTCGTGTCCGCCGCGGACGACACGCGGATCATCACGCGCGCCGAATGGGGCGCGAACGACGCTCTGCTCTTCACGGAGAGCGAACCGACGAACGGAGAAATGGCGAACGCGGGCGACAACGGCGACACGACAGCAACGAACGGAACATCCCAGCGCGAGCAAGACTGCCTGGAGGCGCAGCGGAAGTTCCCGAACGACTTCAAGACGACGAAGCGCACGACGTCCGTGGACGGCGCCACGCTCGTCTGGCCGTGGACGTACAGCAAAGACATCGATCTGATCGTCGTGCATCACACGGCCATCACGGTCAGCGGCGACCAGCGCAGCGGAGCCGAGCGGGTCCGCGCGATTTACGAGTACCACGCCCGCAACCGCGGCTGGGGCGACGTCGGCTACCACTACCTCATCGACGAAGACGGCCAGATCTACGAAGGAAAGGCGGGCGGGAAGTACGTCGTCGGCGGGCACGCGTACTGCCACAACGTGAACACGCTGGGCATCGCGCTCCTCGGCAACTTCGACGTCGAAAAGCCGACGCAGGACCAGATGAAAGCGCTGCAGTGGCTGATCGCCGAACTGGCGGACGAATACGACATCGATCTCGACGCGAACGCGACCTACCACGGTGAGACGTACTCGTCGCCGATCCTCGACCACGGCGATCTGCTCTCGACCGGATGCCCCGGCTACTACGTGGACAAGACGCTGGCGCAGGTGCGCGAGCACGTGGAAGACGGCGATCTGGATGCGAGCATCAAGTTCCCCAAGAAACCGTCGTCGAAATCGTCGTCCTCGCGTTCTCGATCCAGCCGCGGCGCTTCGTCGCCGCGGTCGCGCTCGTCCTCGTCACGCGCGACGTTCAAAGAAGGCGTCTCCGTGCTGGGTGATAGCACGCTCGCCGGGAGGCCGGGCGGCGAAGTGCCGTTCTCGGTCCGCTACAGCGCAGGGTCGAACGGCGTGACCGCCGGCACGCGCATCGCCGAAGTGGAGCGCTCGGATCCATCACTCGGCGTGTGGCAGCTGCGGGACGGCGTCTATGAACCGGTGCGGGGGCACATCGTGGCCGACGCGTCGGTCCCTCGGAACTCCACGGCGGCGATCCAGTTGAAGGTGACGCTCCCCCGCGAGCGGGGTACGTGGACGCTCGACATCGGCGGTGCGCGCTACACCGTCCAAACGTCCGGCCGCGTAACAACGCCTCCGACCCGCACGACTTCCCGTGCGTCCGTGAGACCAGAGACCAGAGACCGGAGTTCTTCATCGAAGCGATCCGTATCTTCTGGTCTCCGGTCTCCGGTCTCTTCAGTGCGCTCTCTAGTTTCGTCGCGTGGTCCGACGATTCGTATCCGCTTGGAATCGCGTGACGCCGGTCTCTCCTCCTGCGATGCTGCCGATCTGGACGCGCTGAAGCCTCTCTACCGCGGCACGCTGCGGTGCACGACGGTCGACGGGAAGCCCGCCATCATCAATACGGTGGCGATGGAAGACTATCTGATGGGGCTCAGCGAAGAGCCCGACACCGAGCCGTACGAGAAACAGCGCGCGTTCGCGATCGCGGCCCGCACCTACGCGGCGCACTACATGGGCGATACGTACCGCAAATTCCCAGACAAACCGTACGACGGCTCCGACAGTCCGGCGATTTTCCAAAAGTACACCGGCAAAGCGTTTGAGAAGAAGAACCCCCGCTGGCTCGACGCCGTCGCAGACACGGCGCATCTCGTGCTCACGAAAGATGATCGCATCATTCGCCCGCCGTACTTCAGCAGCGACGACGGTCGCACGAAATCGCCCGCGGAAATCGGATGGGGAAGTTTTCCCTTCGCGGAAATCTTCACGGCGAAAGATGACCCGTGGTGCGAGGGGATGGAGAACCGCGGCCACGGCGTGGGCATGAGCGGATGCGGAGCCGAAGGCCAGGCGAACGAGGGGAAAACGGGCGAGAAGATTTTAGAGTACTACTATCCGGGAACCCAGCTGCAAGCCCTTTCATCGGTTTTGGACAATTAGTTAGAAACATTCCATAATACACGCAGTCGCATGACGGTCATGCGCTGCAGGTCCTTCACCTTGGAGTGCACATCATGTCGCCGTTCCTGCTCGCTGGCGCCATTGGCGTCATCATCCTCGCTCTCCTCGCCGCTCTCGTATGCATCGTGGGTGGCGGACGAGGAAGTCGCACGGAAGAAGACATGCGGAAGCACAACATGCTTCCGTAACCATCCATCACGGAAGGACGCATCCTACCCCGGCGGAGCCGGGGTTATTTCAATCGCTACAGGCCACCACCAAGGGCGACGGCGCGGCTTCGACCGCGGCACCTTTGAACATGCGCGCGGTCACGCTCACTCCCGCCACGATGGCGACCGAGAGGAGCAGGCCGGCGAAGAGCTGGAGGGTGTCGCGTGCCATGGAAGCGGCGTACACCCGTATATACGAACAACCAGCCAAATCGTTACAAAAAATCTTTATGATTTCCCGTCAAGCCGTACGACCTACGCGCAGCAAACACTGCTCGCATGCTCCATGATAGCCGTTCTTCAGGCGCGCACAGGCCGTTTCAGCTTTATTGATCATCCGACATTCATGCTCCACACGAGCAAGATCTTGGTCGCTTTCATTCAAGCGATGCGGTTGTGAGGCGAGAAAAAAAGACCGTCTCTGCTCAGGTGTCATAGTCCTAAGGGGGACAGGAGGCACCTCGGTCAAACCGGCGTTGAGTGTGTGCATATGGACCCACGCTACGCTCTCAACCAAGGGATATTCAAGAGCATCCGGCAGGGTCTATACTGCACGCTCAGGTATGGATGCACTGCCCCTCGCGGCCACGAATCCGTTCAGTCTCATCCTGTTCGGCGCGTCGGGCAATCTGGCGAAGCTGAAGCTGTACCCCGCGATCGCGATGCTCGCGGCGCACGGCCGCCTGCCCTCGAACTACGCCGTCATCGGCTTCGCGCGCACCGAGATGGACAACGACTCGTTCCGCGCGCTCGTGCGGGAATCCGTCCGCATGTCCGGATTCGACATCGATGACGACACGTTGGAAGCGTTCCTCGCCCGCTGCTTCTACCAGCGCGGCGGCTACGACGACAAAATATCGTTCGACGCGTTGTACAAGCGGCTGCAGGACATCGAGAAAGGATGGGGAGGAGCGACGGTGCGCCTCGCGTATCTCTCGATTCCGCCGACCGCATTCGTCGACGTGCTGCATAACCTCTGCGATGCGGGCATTCACCAGGGCGCGTTCCGCTGCATCGTCGAGAAGCCCGTAGGACACGACCTAAAGAGTTTCGAAGAAATCCGGAAATCGCTCATTTCGTGTTTTCAGGAAAACGAGATCTACCTGCTCGATCACTACCTGGGCAAAGAAGCCGTTCGCAACATCTACTACCTGCGCTTCGCGAACCCGGTGCTCGAGCGGCTCTTCGAGAATTCGCTCATTCACCACGTCGAGATCACGGCGTCCGAAACGCTCGGCATTGAAGGCCGCGCCGGATACTTCGAGGCGGCGGGCACGCTGCGCGACTTCGTCCAGAATCACATTCTGCTTATGGCGTCGCTCCTCACGATGCGCCTGCGCGAGAGTAACGACGGTTTCCGTGAAAGCCGCGCCGACGCACTCGGCCAGTTCTATTTGCCGCCCGCGGCGTCGATGGGGGATATCGTGCTCGCCGGGCAGTACGGTGCCGGCATCGTGAACGGCGAGCCCGTGCCGGGATACGCGGCGGAGGAGGGCGTGGCAAAGGATTCACGGACCAACACGTTCATCGCGTTGAAGCTGCGCACCCGCAGCCCGCAGTTCGACGGCGTGCCGCTGTACGTGCGCACCGGCAAGCGCCTCAAGCGCCGCGAGACGCGCATTACGATCCAGTACCAAGAGCTCTATCGCGTGGGCCCGGGCAGCAGCCCCAACCGTCTCGATATCATCCTGCAGGGCGAAGCCGGCATGAAGTTTCACCTGCAGACGAAAGTCGGCGGCACCGAACCTCGCTTCCGCCCCCTGCTCATCGAGGATCCGCTCACCGTGACGGGCGACGTGCTGTCGGAGCACGGACTCTTGCTGCTCGAAGCCATGCGCGGCAAGCAGCAGTGGTTTCTCAGCTTCGACGAAGTACACACGGCCTGGACGCTCATCGACCCGCTGCAGGCCCACCTCGACAAGCCCAACACGCCGCTGGCAATCTATCCCGCCGGCGCGGAATTACCGCACGAAGCGGTGGAGTGGATTGCGAAGGACGGAGTGCAGTGGTATCCGTAGCGAGAAGCAGAGAGCAGAAGGAGAAGCAGAAAAAATCCGCCACTGCTTCTGTTTTCTGCTTCTGCTTCTTCCGATAGCCTTTCAACATGCAAGCCGCCCACATACCAACGACGACCCATGATGAGTTCGTGACAGCTTCCGTCACCGTGCTCGAGAAGGCGATCGCCGGAGCGATCCATCGACTCGGTCGCTGCGTCTTGGGGCTTTCAGGCGGATCGACGCCGGGACCCGTGTACGAACGGCTCGGACGGAAGACGTCGATCGATTGGGAACGCGTGCATCTGTTTTTGGTCGATGAGCGTTGCGTGCCGATCACCGATGACCGCAGCAACGCGCTGCTCGTCGGGCAAACGCTGTTGAAACACGCGGCCATCCCGGATCTGCAGCGCCATTTCCCTGACACCGCGCTCCCTCCGGCGGACGGCGCCGATGCGTACGATTTTGCGCTGCGCGCACTCCTGCCCGATGACGGCCCCGATGTCGTCGTGCTCGGCATGGGGGACGACGGGCACGTGGCATCGCTCTTCCCGCCGCTGACGCCCACCGATCTCTCGACGACCGACTACGCGATACACACGCACGTGCCGGTGAAGGATGACGGCGAGCCACGGTTTCCCGTGAAAGACCGCATCAGCACGACGCTGCGGCTCCTGCGCACGGCCGATACGAAAGTGTTCTTGTTGCACGGCGAAGGAAAACGCACGCCGTGGGAAGCCACGACGGAGGACGGCGCGAGTCCGCTCCAGTGGCCGGGGAGCGTGCTGCTGCATCATGCGATCGCGGTCACACGATGGTAATTCCTCGTCACCCTTCGACGAGCTCAGGGTGACACGACGAGCATCATCTGAGCGTACATCGTCGTGTCATGGTGAGCCCGTCGAACCATGACACTCACCATTTCCCCATCATCTCCAGGTCCATCACATACTCCACCCGATTTCCCGAGACGTACGCCGCGTCCAGGCGGTAACCGCCGTCGTAGCCGTTTTGGTGCACCCACCGCCGCGCGGCGCGCACCATGTGGCGGCGCTTCCGCCAGGTCATGTTGAGCGAGGGGTGATACTCCGCGCCGTTCGTTCGCATCTTCACCTCCACGAACGCGATGCATTTATCGAACGGATCGAACGCGACGACGTCGATTTCATCTCTCCCTAAACGGACGTTGCGTCCGAGGATGTTCATGCCTTGCCGGAGTATATGCCGCACCGCGAGCGACTCGCCGTTCGAACCTCGGACCTGCGTAATATGGCCTGATTGATAGTGCATGGGCCTATTGTGCATGAAAGGTGTACGATTGTCCACCATTTCTCCTCGACAAGCGGCAGAAGGTGTATGAAAGTACACCCGATTCCTTTCTTCCATGCTCACGCAACTCACATCCTTCGCCACGATCGGCCTGCAACCAGAACGCATCACGGTTGAAATCGGTTCCACCCCCGGCGAAAGCGGCATCACGATCGTCGGCCTCGGCGATACCGCCGTCCAAGAGAGCCGTCAGCGCGTGCGGATGGCCGTGCGCTCCAGCGGCTACAAATTGCCGACCGGCCGCAACGTCACGATCAATCTGGCACCCGCCGATCTCAAGAAGGTGGGCCCGCGGTACGATTTGCCGATCGCGCTCGGCCTCCTGCTCGCGCACGAAGCGATCGAACTGCCCGATGATGCACTGAAGAACGCGGCGGTGATGGGGGAGCTCTCGCTCGACGGCAGCCTGCGCCACATCACGGGCGTCCTCCCCGCGGCGATCGCCTGCCGCGAGCACGGCATCAGCACGCTCATCGTCCCCGCGGTGAACGGCGCCGAGGCATCGCTCGTACCGGGCGTGCGAATCATCGCGGCCGAGCACCTGAACGACTTACTCGCGATCCTCCGCGACGAGAAAAACCCACCGACCTTCGACCCTCCCGCGGCGAGCATTGCCCGCGAGGATGCGATCGATTTCGGCGATATCCGCGGCCAAGAACAGGCCAAACGTGCACTCGAAATCGCCGCGGCGGGAGGCCATAACGTGCTGCTCAGCGGCGCGCCGGGCTCCGGCAAAACGCTCCTCGCGCAGGCGCTGCGCGGCATCCTTCCGCCGCTCTCCACCGAGGAATCGCTCGAGGTGACGCAGGTGTATTCTGTCGCCAACCTCCTCTCGGCGGGCACGCCCCTCGTCCGCGAGCGGCCCTTTCGCTCGGTGCATCACACGGCCAGCGGCGTCTCGCTCGTCGGCGGCGGCCAGCTGCCGGGCCCCGGCGAAATCAGCTTGGCACACCGAGGCGTCCTGTTTTTGGATGAAGTAGCGGAGTTTCCACCAAACGTTCTCGAGGTGTTGCGACAGCCATTGGAAGACCGCCGCGTGACGATCAACCGCATCCAGGGAAGCGCGACGTATCCCGCCGACGTCCTCTTGGTAGCAGCGATGAACCCACCGGCGCATACGACGTCGACGCCCGCGGCCATGAAACGTCGCATCAGCGCGCCGTTCTTGGATCGCATCGACCTCACAATCGATGTCCGACCCGTTCCATTGGAGGACTTATCGCAAAAACGTACGAACGGCGGCGATTCCACCGCGACCATTCTCGCCCGCGTCGTCGCGGCTCGGGAGCGCCAGCGACGCCGGTTCGCGGGAATGTCGATCAGTACGAACAAAGAAATGGGCATCCGCGACTTGCAGCGGTTCTGCCCGCTCGACGACGCCTCGGAAACGCTCCTCCGCCAAGCCGCCGGTCGTCTCAACCTCTCGGCACGCAGCTACCACCGCACCATCAAGGTTGCGCGTACCGTGGCGGATCTCGCCGGCAGCGACGCGATCACCCCCGCTCATGTGGCGGAAGCGTTGCAGTATCGGCAGCCGATCGGGCTGGAATAAGAAGCAGAAGCAGAATGTAGAAGCAGAATTTTTTATTCTTTATAGGACTATCATGAGCCAATCCACAACATCATCGATTCGAACGTTCATGGACCTGATTGCATGGCAAAAAGGACACATGTTAGTTTTAAAAATCTACGCTGTTACGAAAGCATTTCCTTCCACCGAAACATTTGGACTGTCATCGCAATTACGCAGAGCAGCAGTGTCTGTCACGTCTAACCTTGCAGAAGGATATCGACGCCAATCATGGAAAGAAAAAGCGCAATTCTTCAGCACAAGCTTAGGATCGATTACGGAAATACAGAATCAAGTACTGATCGCAAAAGACGTCGGTTACATCAATGAACAAACGTATCGTGACATTTCGACGTGTGCAGAAGAAGTTAGCCGTATCACATTTGGATTGCTTTCAAAAACACGAGAGCGTGGAGAGTAGAAATCTGCTTCTGCTTCTCCTTTCTGCTTCTTTAGGGAGTAACGGCCCACGTGACATCTCCACCAAACGGGATTCCTTCTTCTAACCAGTTGAACTGCCCCGAATCATCGCCCCAAACGAAGGAACCAGCATCGCCGATCCTGCCGCGATCCTCGACCGCCACCGTCATCTGACCGTTCCCCGAACCCGCGAGCGCGACATCGGCATACACCGACACGAGCAAACCGTCGCCCGGAATCCACGAGTGGCCTTCGTGCATCGACGCGCAGACGACGCGCGAGACGCCGAGCTTCTCGATGCCGCAGTCCACCAGTTCGCCGGAGGTCGCGTCACCCGCGCGTATGTTCGAGACGGTCACGTTCGTCGTCGTGAGCAGGAATTCCATGCCGCGCACGAACATCGCGCCGCCTGTCGCCGTTTCAGCGTCGAACAAGATGGAGGCGATCTGTCGCTGTGCCCCGGCCTGGAGCGTGCCGGAGGCCTGCAAGACGCTTTTCGCCTGCGTGATGCGCCCGAAGGCCGTTTGATGCACGGGATACACCTGGTTATCGAGCAGGAGGAACTTCGTGTTGCCCGAGGTCGATCCTTCGGATTGGATCGTGAAGCTCTCGATTTCCACGAGCTGGTTCGAGGAGCCCCCGCCGTCTTTGGGGAAGAGATCGAACCGGACGCCGACCCTCACCGGCGTATTGGCCGGGAACGCGAACGTGCTCTCGGGCGTGATCGCTTCCCACTTCCGTTCATCGGCGTTATCGCTCGTCGCGGGGAGGAGTTCCGTAATCACGTCACCGTCTTCTTCCACGAGGTACACCTTGCTGATCGATGTGATTTCGCGGCGCAACACGAGACGCGCGATGCGCAGGACGGAGGCTTCGTCGCTGCTGGTGACGGTGCCGCCGAGTATGAGCGGCGTACGCTTGCCCGCGACGAGGAAGCTGTTTTTGGCGGGGAAGAGGGAAGCGGAGGAGACGGAGGATGAGGAAGACGAGGATGACGAAGACGAGACCGAGGAGGACGAGGATTCCGATGAAACCGAAGAGGAAGACGACGAGGACTCCTCACCGAATTGGCCGCGTTCCGCGCGGCGGTACGCTTCCAGTTCGCCGTTCTCTTCCGCGACGAAGGCCGCCGCGAGGCGCGCCATCTGGCCGCGCGTCAGCTCATGCGCGGGATCCGTGCTTACCGGCAAGGACACGCCACGTTCTTCCGCGGCGAGAATGTACGCGCGATACCACGCCCAGCGTTCGTTCTCAGGCGGTTCGGGCAGGTCATAGTCGAAGAGCTCAACGAGAATCTTCACGGCTTCCGCGTAGTTCACCGACCGTTCGGGATGGAAGAGTCCGTCGGGATTGCCCTCGACGATGCCGTTGCTCTTGGCGAAGCAGATGAACGGACTGAACCATACGTCCGACGGTACGTCTGGAAAGCAATTGTCGGAATCGCCGATATCCAGTTCCGAATTCCCTTTGCTCAACAGAGCGATCTTGACGAACTCCGCGCGGTTCAACGTACGATCCGCGGCGAACGTGCCGTCGGGGTTGCCCGCCACCGCGCCGATGTCCGTGAGGACGCTGATCGCCGCGCGCTCGGAGACCGAGAGCTCGGAGTAATCGTCGTACCGCTTGGCGCCGTCCTCGAAGTCGAGGGCGAACGCGAGGGCGGGGAGGAGAACCAAGGATGCGGCGAGGGTGGTGCGCTTCATAGGGCCACAGTATACCACTCAACGGACACCGCTCGTTGGCCGCATCGCAAAAAAGACGTAGAATATCCATGCTTCTTTCCCGCTCCACGATGAATCAGCACTCCTGGCTCTATTCGGATTCGTTCCTGAAGCGCGCGTTCGCGATCTGGGGGCATTACTTCGTGGCGAACCTGATCATCGCCGCCATCGCATTCTCGATCGCGTTCCTCGTCGCCGTCACGTTCGGCTTGAACCTGGCGCAGATCGCTCCGCAAAATGACGGAGGGGTGAACGTGCAGGTAGGACGGTGAGAGAGATGTCGGCCCCGTAGTTCAACAGATAGAACGGCCCTCTCCTAAGGGGCAAATGCTGGTGCGATTCCAGCCGGGGCTACCACGCTCTACAATCATCATCATCATTGGCGGACATCTACGAATTTTTGCAGAGGCAGGGCATTGCGTACGAAACGTGCGAACATCCTGCCGTGTTCACCTGTGAAGAAGCGGACATGCTGGTGCCGCCGCTGCCCGGAGAACGAACCAAGAACCTGTTTCTTCAGGAGAAAAGCGGCAGGTTGATACTCGTCGTGGTCGGGCATGGGAAGCGCGTGGACCTGAAAGCGTTGGGCAAGGAGCTCCATGCGAAAGACCTGCACTTCGCATCGCCGGAAACGCTGAAGCGACATTTGGGGGTCGAACCCGGGTCCGTCACGGTGTTGGGGCTTCTGGCCGATACGTCGTGCACGGTCGAGGTCGTCATCGATGCAACCGTATGGAACGCGGAACGCATTCAATGCCACCCGCTCGTCAACACCGCAACGGTCGTCCTCTCCCATGCCGGCCTCGACGCGTTCCTCCGCGCGACACGCCATCACGCGAAGGTTCTGGACGTTCCCGCACGGTAAATCCCGCGTACCGCGCCTATCGAACGACGTATTTCTGCGTCCGCGCGTCATAGCGCAATTCTCCGCCTTTCCCTTCAAGAAACTCGAGAATCCTCGCTGCCAATCTCTCCGTCGTTTCCATGCGCCGTTCCTTCTCCTCCAGTGCCTTGCCATGCACGCCGAAACGCGCGAGCGGCGTATCGACCGGCCCCGGGAAGAGAATTTTCACGACGTACCGGGGCTCTTGTTGCGCGATGTTTCTCGCCAGTTCCGCAGCCGCTTGCTTGGCAAGGGCGTACAGTCCCGGATCCGACGATCGGCGCAGTGCATGCACGGAGGACATTTGCACGATCATCGCGTCGCGTGCCAGCTTGGCATGCGCCCCGCGAAGCATGAGCCACGACCCTTTGACATGAACACCGAACAAGGCATCGAAATCTTCCTCGGACGCATCGAAGATCGTGCCCCTCCGCATCACACCCGCGTTGTTGATGAGAACGTGCACCGGTCCGGGTATTCCTTCCATACCCTTTCGCACGTCCTCCTCGTTCGTGATATCGGCCACGATACCGTGCACGCCGCTCACCCGCACGGGAAACGGCGCCCGGTCGAAGGAGTACACCGTATTCCCACTCGCAGCGAACCGCTCCGCAAGCGCCAAGCCGATGCCGCTGCTCCCGCCCGTCAGAACGATCGTTTTATCGCGCATCGCCGTTGCCGCAGTCGTCGCGCTCATTCGAGTAAGCTGCGAATCTTCATCGTATCGATGACCCGATCGAAGCGCCGTCCTCCGAAGAGGAGTGTCGGAATTTTGATCGTTCGAATCCGCTCTTCCACGATCGCTCGCTGCGCATTCAGGCTCGTCGTCACTTCTTCCGAAACGACAAGCGCCTCGATGCGCTCGATCTCCGCCGCATCGTATCCGATTTCGCCAAGGAGCCGCGCGAGAGTTCGCTCGGCATCCGCCTTCGTCATGCCGATATTGAATTTCGTCTGGAGATCCACGTCGTTCCCTTCGGGCTCCGCGAACACTTTCCCAAGGAGTTGCCAATCGGGAGCCACGGACGCATCGCCATCGGTCAGCGGCACCCTCTTGACCGCTTCGATATACGAAGCCATGAGGAAGGAATGCGGGAACTTGTATCCTCCTGTTCCGCTTTTTTTGATCGGATAGAGGAGATACGAGACATTCACCGCATCCATCGCCCCCGCCTCCTTCATGTTTCGGGTAAGCTTCTTGCAAAACGTGCAGCCCGGATCGATCACCTCCAACGCGTAGGGTTTGGATGCTTCGAACGGACGATAATACGTGGCGCTCGGACCCAAATACTCCTTCGCATCCCACGCCTTGAGCCGGTCGGGAATGCGCGAGACCGTCTCCGCAAAGCGGAGGAAGGGCCCCGACACCCATTCCCCGATGCGGCGTTCTTCGACCGCTTGGAACAGGCCGAGGGATGCCCGATCGATGCCGCAGGCTTCTCCCGACAGCGAGCAGGATTCCGCGCTCCGAGGATCGCACGTGTCATACACCCACAGGTTGAGCCCGGCATTCGCCACGTACGCAAGACTCCATATGCTCGCGACGACAAACGCAAAGGAGAGCCAGTCGATCCACCGATTGAGAAACCGCGCGAACCGCGGATGCGTGAAGATGAGTTTTCCCAGGAGCTTGCCCTTCATTTCCTCGGAGAAGCTGATATCGCACGGCCGGAAGGTCACGCGTCGCAGCACGCAATACCACGCCTTGGCCGCGAGCGGCCGGAAGCTCGCCGAGAACACGGCAAGGACGGCGAAGACGATGAAGGCGGCGATGCAAAACATCAGAGAGCGGTAAGAATTTTCCGAAGAGCGTCGAGGAACGCATCGACGTGTGCCGGCGTATTGTACAGACCCAGCGAGACGCGGAGGAGCGGCGGAAGGTTGAGTTGATGCTGCAGATAGCTATGGCAACAGAAGTAGCCACTGCGGCACATGACGTTTCGTTCGGAGAGGTACAGCGCGAGCCGATGGGCATCGATCCCATCGACGTGAAAACTCACGATCGGGCTAGGCGCGCGATTGAACAACCGCACGCGGGAGTGGCGCTGCAACCCTTGAAAAAGCGCTTCTGCAAGCGTCTTTTCTCGATCCTTGCTCGCCTGCTGCGTCTCAAGCCACCGTACGGCTTCTCCGAGCCCCAGAATGCCGCCCCAGTTCTGGAGTCCCGCCTCCAGCACCGCGTGCGCCTCCGCCCCCTCGCGCAACAGCGAATAGCGTTCGCCATCGACGTCCGTCACCGTCCCGCCGCCGAGAAAAAACGGATCGAGCCGATCGAGGAGCGTGCGCTTGATGATGATGAATCCGAGGGAAGGACCGTACATTTTGTGCCCCGATCCGAATGCAGCATCGAAATCCGTATCGCGCAACCGCTCCGCATCATGGGCGAAACCCTGCGCCGCATCCACGAGGAGAATGCCTCCGTTCTCATGCGTCTCTTCCGCCAGCTGCCGCAGGTTCTGCGCCGCGCGACCGTCGATATTCGACATCGAATTGAGGAGAACGACGCTCCGCTCCAGCTCCGCGGGTTTGCAGTGCACGCTTCCGTCTTCGGAACGTCGCAGCACCAGACGCTCCGTGTTCCGCCGCTTTGCCCACGTCATCGACGGCAGATGCACCGAATTATGCTCGATATCCGACGTGACGATTCTTGCGTAATCCTCGGATCGGAGCTGATGCAGGATCAGGTTGATTCCGTAGGTGGTATTGAGAGTGAAGGCGACGCAGTAATCCTTCTCGCTTTTGCCGGACATCCGCAGCAGGAGCTTCCGCGCATCCTGCACCTTCGCATCGACCATCGTTCCCCATGCGTACTTCACGCGGCCGCCGCAGGCGTTGTAGCGGCGGTAGTACTCGATCTCCGCGTCGATCACGGACTCCGGCCGCAGGGTCTGGCACGCGGAATCGAGGTAACAGGAATCCGCCTCCACATAGGCGAAATCGCCCGCCGATCCCTGATCGGCTCGCGGGGATGCCGATGCGGCTTTCCTTGCTCGGAACATCGCGAGCCATCATGGCACTTGGGGAGCGCGAAATCAACGAAACGGACGGAGGGCGACTCATGGCACTTGCCACTCCCGAATCGCCTCGATCGGGTACGCCAGCATGATCACGTTGAGCGTCAGGTTATCGCGGTAGAGCGCGAGCATGGCCAATTCGATCGCGACGACGACGAGCAGCGTCCACTGCCAGCGCAAGCGGTACGCGATCCAGAATCCCAGGAGCACGAACCCGATGTCGCCGAGCGAATTGAGAATGCTGTCGCCTTGGTAGTCCTGCGATGCCGTCGCTTCGCGGTAGCGGCTGATAATGATCGGGGAATTTTCGAGGATTTCCCACGCGATTTCGATGAGGACCGACACGACCAGCCGCGCGCGGATCGACGACCGCCGGGCGATGAGCGTGAGCACCGCGAAGAAAATGATCCCGTGCAGAACGTGCGAGAGGGAATACGGATCGGCAAAGTGCTGCGACGTGTCGTTGGCCCATGTGTTCGGCGTCCAGAGACCGATGCCGCACACGCACGCCGGAATACGACCCATCACATGCAGGATCACGGCATGCACCGCGAGCAACGCCGCGATCAATCCCCAGACGAATCCGTTGCGAACGAACGAACGACGGATATCGATCATGCAATCATGCTACCACGCCGTCCTTATTCCTCCATCAACTGCGGATACCGCTCGGTGAGCACTTGCTCCAACCGCGCGACGTACTCATTCGCCAAACGCTCGCCCTCTTCCGCCTTCGCCGTCATCTCGTTCGCCTTCGCCTCGGTCGCGGTCGACGGGTCCTCAGCGATGCCGCGGATGATTTCCACGGCGGCGATCATTTCGCCCATCGACTGTACCAAGAGCGGGTGGACGTCGGCCAGCGCGGGCGGCACCGACATCTCCCGCGCTTCGTCGCGCAGGTGCGTGAGGGATTCCGCGATCGTCGCGAGTTCCTGCTTCGCCGCGTCGGACCACTGCAGCGGATCGTCCTGCACGTTCATGAGCGTTTCGAACTTCGCGCCGGCTTCCACCAACCGTTCGGCGATCGCTTGCGCCTCTTCGAAGTACGTCGCGATGGCGACTTCCTCGGAAGGAGTACACGCGACGAACGCAGTGGCACACACGACGAGAACGGAAACGGCGGATAGGCGCATCATACGAACGGGAGAAAATATATCAGTCTTGGAGCACCACCACTTCGCGGCCTTCCTGCGGCAGCGCGCCCTTCAGCTTGTATTCGGAAACCGTTTCCTTGCCCGCCGCACCCGTGACTTTCAGCACGTCCGCGCTGAGTTTTCCGTCGGCCGCGGGCGTCAGCACCAGCAGGCGCGGGTCGATCTCCTCGAGCAATGTCTGGCAGTGTTTGGCGTCATCTGCCGGCAACACCAACACGTGGACGTCGCCCAGACGCTCGATGTCTTCCTGGGACCACTCTTCGACCGGACTCGAAACCACGGCCACGCGGAGATCCTCGATCTGCAACAAATACGATACTTGTTGCCCTTCTTTTTGACCGATGCCGCGGATCGCCACACCTGACACATCGTACTCGCCGGGCCAGGAGAGCACGGAGGCTTTGGGATTTTCTTCGGGAGTTGCAAGAAGACTAATGGCGTCGTTCACAGGCTTCTTGGGGAACGCGACGATCGTGATCGTGCCGTCCGTCAGCGAGACACTGGAACCGCCGAGGGATGTGATGGTCAGCATGCGCGGAGAGTGTAACGGAAGCGGTGAAACGCGACCAGCCTTTCGGATCGTCAGGATGCGGGAGAGGGATCGACGACCGTGCGTTCGATCTTCGCCCCGAGCGACCGCAGCTTCTCGTCGAGCTTATCGTACCCGCGCTCGATGTAGCGCACGTCGGTAATCGTCGTCTGACCTTCGGCACACAAACCCGCAAGCACCATCGCGGCGCCCGCCCGGATGTCGTTTGAAGCGACGATGCGGCCTTTGAGCGGCGTCGGACCGATGATGAGCGCCTGGTGCGAATTGAGAATTTCGATGTGCGCGCCCATTTTCTCCAACTCGTAGAGATAGGCGAGACGGCCTTCGAAGAGCGTTTCGAAAATGCGCGATACGCCCTTGGCCTGCGTCATCGCCACGCCCATCGGCGCCTGGAGGTCGGTCGGGAATCCGGGGAAGATCATCGTTTGGACCTTGCAGGCATTCAGGAACGACAATTCGCCGTCGACGAACATCGTCTTGTCCTCGGACGTGTATTTGAGGATGCCGCCCATGCGGCGGATGACGTCGACGAAGATGCGCAGGTGGTCGATGTCGAAATCGCGGATACGGACCTTGCCGCGCGTCACGAGACCGGCGATCACGAGGCACCCGGCTTCGAGGTAGTCGAACGGCACGCGGTGCGTGACGGGTTTCGGCGTCTTCGTGCCGCGAATGACGAGCGTGTGCGTGCCGATGCCTTCGACCTCGGCACCCATCGCCGCCGCCATACGGGCGCATTCCTGCACGTGCGGTTCACCCGCCGCGATGTCGATGCGCGTTTCACCCTCAAGCATCGCCGCGGCCCACAGCGCGTTCTCCGTCGCGGTCACCGAGAATTCCGGAAGAATCACGTGCGACGGCTGCAGTTGGCCTTGCAAATGCAGCACCTCCGGCGTGCTCATGTTGTTCGCACCCATCTGCTCCAACGCCAGGACGTGCGCCTCGACCGGGCGCTTGCCGAGCACGCAGCCGCCGGGGTAGCTCATCTCGACGACGCCGAAGCGCACGAGGAGCGGACCGAGCAGCACGATGGATCCGCGCAGTTTCGAGACGTACTCGGCGGGGATGGGCTTGCTCTGGATGTTCGCGGTATCGATCGTCACCGTACCGTCGATGAACGACGTCGCGCATCCCAAAAATTCCAGAATTTGGAGCATGAGTTCCGTATCGCGCAGGCGAGGGACGTTCGTGAGCGTCGTGACGCCGTCGGCAATGAGCGCGCCGGCGATCATCGGCAGCGCCGCATTCTTGGACCCGCTCACCGTGACCTCCCCTTGAAGGGGATGCCCACCCGTGATCTGGTACCGGATATCCATGGGAGAGGAATTGTAGCGGAGACCTCCGTGGGAAACAGGGGTTCTTTAAGCAATTCCCAATGCAAATTCCTGCATAATCAGCGGTTTGTAGGCGTTCGTCTGCAGCCGAGCCGTCAAACGGCGCAATGCCTGGGCGCGGGGAACGGACATCGTCGGCGCCTTGCGCAGGGCCAACGCCAAGTGGAGGAGGAACCGTTCGGCATCGCCCCCCTTCTTTTCGAGCGGTGCGAGCAGCCGCAGGCGCTCGCTGAGCGACATCGGCCCCCAGAATGAAACGGCCTGGCCGTGCATGAGACGCTCCTCGCGCAGGAGATCCGTGTCGGTCACGAGTTGCTTCGCCTTCCCCGGCGCGCCCTGCGCCACGTGCAACACGAACGCGCGGTCTTCCTCAGGCAAGGGTGCAACGATCGGCGCCAGCTTCGCATCGGGCACCCGATCGAACTTCATGACGCGCGTGCGGGAGACGATCGTCGGAAGGAGCGACGTTTCGGTGTCGGTCGTCAGGAGGAACACGCGGCCCTCCGGCGGTTCCTCGAGAATTTTCAAAAACGCGTTCGCGGCGGCGTCCTGCAGGCGGTCGATGCCGCGGATAAAGCACACGCGCCGCGTTCCGCTGCCCGTTTCGTGCAGTTTCTCTTGAATGATGCGCACGTCGTCGATCGAAATGATGTCACTGCGCATGACCGGCGCCTTGCGGCGGTGCGCCTGCGGAAGATTGGAAGACTCGGCGATGAGATCGAGATCTTCGCACAGGTCTTCGATCCACAATTGATCGAGCGACAAAAAATCCGGATGCAGCAAACGATCGATCTGTGACTCGGCCCGCGCGCGCTCTTCTTCGTCCAAATGCTCAGCGAGCAACTCCGTCGCGAACCACCGAGCCACGGTCGTTTTGCCGACGTGCGACGGCCCTGCGAACAAGTACGCATGCGACACGTTGCCCGATTGCCGATCGGTCTCCAGCTCCGCCAATTGCCGAGTGTGGCCGATGATGGAACTCTTCTCCATGGACGGTTATTCTACACCAACTCACTCGCACGGATGGCCGGCCGCCACGCGCGCATCGCAATCGGCCTGCGCCTGCAGTTCCGCGTGCGTGCGCGACTCTCTATCGTTATTGCCGGTTTTCAAGCGATAGATCATCTCCGCCATCTCGCCGCGCGTGATGTTCTGATCGAAGCGCGTGACGGAGGTGGGAATCGCTCCGCGCATCTCGAGCATGAGGACGTACGGCCGGTACCACGGGCAGTCGCCGTCGCACGCGGGAATCGTCGTCGAGGCTTCGAGACCGAATGTCTTCGCAAGAATCTTCGCGGCCTCGACGAAGTTGATGCCATTCGCCGGTTTGAACGTACCGTCAGAGTAACCTTCGACGATGCCATGGCAACGCGCTTCGTGGGCGAACGTCGCGTACCACGCGGACTGGTCGACGTCCGAAAACGGCGCGATCTTGCACGTCCGGCCGTCGTCCTCGAACGTCTCCATCAAAATTTTCACGAACTCCGCGCGGTTGATCGTCGCATCCGGCTTGTACGTTCCATCCGAGTACCCCTCCACGATTCCTTCGCTTTTCACATAGAAGATCGCATCGGCGTTCGGATGATCGGACGTGACATCCGCGAACGCTGTTGAACCGCCGTCATGTTCCTGTTGGAGCACATACGGCGGAGCACAGTTCGTGGCATTCTGCAACACCTCCTCGTCCGTACAGATTCGTACCTGCTCAAACGCATCCCGCGTTCCACCGTGCCCAAAACACGGATCTGCAAAATAGCTAATAACCTGGCCATCTTCCGTGCAGCGCGGCATCTGCGTTCCATCGCCGCATTGGTACGGCTTGCACAACTTCGCCGTGCTCGCAGGGCACCGATACCACGCGCAATTGTTGCTCGGGTCTCGGCCGACGTACGACCCGTCGGGACAGAGCTTGGCGTCCGCGGTGCAGGCGACCTGCGCATCGGCGGGCACGGGCTCCGTCGCGATCATGAGGATCGACGGAACGAGAATGCCGACGAAGAGCACGCCGGCGAGGTGGAAAGGCTTGAACATACGCTTCATTCTACGCCGTTCGGACGGATTCGTAACACCTCTTCTTACGCAATCCGCACGTCGTCTCCCAAGAAATTGTTGTCCGCATCGAAGCGCAGCGTGCCTTCGAATCGTTTCCCCTGCAGGAATAACGGCACCCATCGGTCGTCACCTTTCCACATCTTCTCGTAGGGGATCGCGTCGTCTTGGAACCACTCCGGCCGCATCTCGTCGGTCTCCACGGGTTCGCCGATGACGTTCGAACCGCGGAACACGTGACACTCGTGCAGCACGGGATCGTTCGTGAATTCGAAGAAGAGCAGACCGACGCGCTCGAGCATCATCACGCCGATGCCGGCTTCCTCGCGCAGCTCGCGATGCGCCGCCTCTTCGATCGATTCACCCGGCTGCACCTTGCCGCCGAAGCCGTTCCACCACCCCGCGCCGAAGCCCGTCTTCTTCATGCCCAGCAGCACGCGCGGCGGCTCGTGGACCATCACGAGCGTGAGGAGTTTGCGGGCTCTAGGAATTGATTCCATGGCATTTTTTGTACTTCTTCCCGCTTCCGCAGGGGCACGGATCATTGCGGCCGACTTTCTGCGCATCGATCGGTTTTTGCGTCGGGGCATGGCGCTTCTGCGCACCGGCGAGAACCGGACTGGAAGCAACGGATGATGTTCCGACGCCCGTTTCGGTCAGCTCGCTCTCGATCTGGTCTTCGTTCGTCCGGAGTCCCGAGAGCTCCTGCTCCGCCTGCTGGAGGATGCGCTGCGGCGCGAACTGCGCGAAGTCGATGCCGAGCAGCGTGCGCACGATCGTCGTGTCGATCGTCTGCAGAAGTTCCTGGAACATGCGGAACGCGCGGTCCTGGTACTCGATCAGGGGATCGCGCTGCGCGTAGCCCGCGAACGCCACCTGCTCGCGCAGATGCGCCATCGCGTCGATATGGTCCATCCAGTGCGTGTCGATCGACCGTAGGACCACCACACGCTCGGCGCGGGCGACGACGTCGGCCGAGTGTTCGGCGCACTTCGCTTCGTAGACGCTCACGATCGAGTCCGCCGCAAGGTCACGCAGCGTATCGGGATCGCGGGCGTCGCGGATGGCTTCCGGGGAGAGGCGCTTCTTCAGTTCGACATTCAATGCGCCGAACGCATCGCTCATCTGCTCGATCTCCCAGACGTCGACGTCGATCGTCGGGGCGTGCAAACGGACGATGGCTTCGGCTTCCGTGCGCATCGCTTTCACGATGTCCTCGCGCAACCCTCCGACATCGCCCACGTTTCCCGTTTGCACGGCGAGCTTCTCGAGCAATGCACGGCGTCGGCGATAGATGATGTCGCGGTGCCGGTTCATCACGTCGTCGTACTGGAGAACGTGTTTGCGGACGTCGAAGTGATGGCCCTCCACGCGCTTTTGCGCGCTCTGAATCGACCGCGAGACGATCGCGTTCTGCAGCGGCTGGTCGTCGGGAACTTGCAACCGTTCCATCATCGTCTTCAAGCGATCGCCGCCGAAGAGGCGCATGAGGTCATCCTCCATCGAGACGAAGAAGTGGCTCTCGCCGGGATCGCCTTGGCGACCGCTGCGACCGCGCAGCTGGTTATCGATGCGGCGGGATTCGTGGCGTTCGGTGCCGATGATGCAAAGCCCCCCGAGATCCGTGACGCCGTCGCCCAGCTTGATGTCGGTGCCGCGGCCGGCCATGTTCGTCGCGATCGTCACGGCGCCTTTCTGGCCCGCAAGCGCGACGATCTCGGCTTCTTTTTCGTGCTGTTTGGCATTCAACACGTTGTGCGGGATGCCCTGTTCTTGCAAGAGCGCGCTCATCGCCTCGGACTTCTCGATCGACGTCGTGCCGATGAGCAGCGGCTGGCCTTTCGCGTGTTTTTCGTTCGCCAGCTTCGCCGCCGCGATGAACTTCGCCTTCACCGTGCGATAGATGGCGTCGGGATTGTCTACGCGGACCATCGGACGATGCGTGGGGACGACGATCGTCCGCAGTTTGTAGATCGATTCGAATTCCTCTTCTTCCGTCTTCGCCGTTCCCGTCATGCCGGCGAGCTTTGAATACAAGCGGAAGTAGTTCTGGAACGTGATCGTGGCGAGCGTTTTGCTTTCACGCTGCACGTCCACGCCTTCCTTCGCTTCGATCGCCTGGTGCAGGCCGTGGCTGTAGCGGCGGCCCGGCATCAGACGACCCGTGAATTCGTCGACAATAACAACCTCGCCATCTTTGACGACGTAGTCGACGTCGCGCTGGTAAATGGCGTGCGCGCGGAGCGCTTGCTCGATGTGGTGCACTTCCTCGAAGCCCTTCTCGGTATAGATGTTCTCAATGCCCAGCAGTTTCTCCATGGTTTTAATGCCTTCGTCGGTGAGGACGGCCGCGCGCTGTTTTTCGTCCTTCGTGAAGTGCGTCCCCGGCTGCAATTGACGGACCAAAGACGCGTACTGCACGTACTTCGTCGTCGATTCCCCGGCGGGCTGACTGATGATGAGCGGCGTGCGCGCCTCATCGATGAGGATCGAATCGACTTCGTCGACGATCGCATAATGGAGCGGACGCTGCACCATGCTCCGGAGCGACGACGCCATGTTGTCGCGCAGGTAGTCGAAGCCGAATTCGTTGTTGGTGCCGTACGTGATGTCCGCCGCGTACGCGTTGCGCCGCTCCTCGGTGGAGAGCCCGTGCACGACGCACCCGACCGTGAGTCCGAGCGCCGTGTAAAGGACGCCCATCCACGAGCTGTCGCGCTTCGCCAGGTAATCGTTCACCGTCACGACGTGCACGCCCTTGCCCGCCAACGCATTCAGATATACGGGAATCGTGCAGACGAGCGTCTTGCCTTCGCCGGTCTTCATCTCCGCGATACCGCCGCGGTGGAGCACCGCGCCGCCCAGCAACTGCACGTCGAACGGGATCATGTTCCACGTGAAGGTCTGTTTGCCCACCTCGAGCGTCGTGCCCTGCAAAAGCTCGCACGCACGCAGGACGATCGCGAACGCCTCGGGCAACAGATCGTCGAGTGATGCGCCCGCCGCCACACGCGCTTTCAACTCCTCCGTCTTCGCCGGGAGCGTCTCGCGCGTCAGGGCGCGAATCGCCGGCTCCTTCTCCTTTTCCCGAACGGCACGCACGATCGGCCAGAGCTTTTTCAGCTCTTTCTCGTTGGGGTCTCCCAGCAGCCGATTGAGGGAATCGATGATCGCCACGGATTGACGTACGATTGTAGCTTAGATTCCGCGTCCGTACCAGGGAAGGAGCGGTGTTCGGCCATAGTCCAATGCCGACAACAATCGGCCCAGCACCTCCGAAAGAGACAGTTTTTCGCTGATCGACCATCCGCGCGACGCAAGCGCCTCGCGGTGGGCATCCAGGAGATCGCCCGTCACCGTCGTCGGCTGTACTGCCAGCAGCTCATCCACCGTCACCAACGTTGGTACGTTCCACTGTCCGCCGCGCACGAACAACGCGTTCGCTTTCGTGGAGTGCACCCATAGCACATCCCCATCGATTCGAGCGCGCGCGAGTTCGCTCCCATGGAACCCGGCGACCGGAACATCCAACCGATCCGCCATCGCGTTCGCGAACGTGACGCCGAGACGCACGCTCGTGAATCCGCCCGGCCCAACGTTGCACGCGATGCGTTCGATATCGCTCGTCGTCCATCCCGCCTCTTGCAGCACTGTTTCCGTCAGCGGAATCAGTTCCGTATCGGTCACTCTGCCGACATTTCTGATTGATCGCACGTCGGCGCCCTCGACGCACGCGAGGTGTCCGTCATGAGAGGCGATGTCGATGGAGAACGTACGCATGAAGCGAGTATACGAGTAGGAAAGTGTACGAGTATACGAGTAAAAAAAACTCATATACGGTCATATGATTTTGCACGAATATCCATACCGCACGGGCTCGTACACTGAGCGTATACTTCGGCCGTGGCTTCACCTCAACTTTCCGTCGTTATTCCTACCCATAGAAGACCCGCCATCCTCGCGGCGTGTCTCGAACACTTGGAGCGGCAATCGATCGCCGATCGGATCGAAGTCATCGTCGTGAGCGACGGGCACGATCCGGCGACGGTCGAAGTCGTGACGGGGCGAACATGGAAGATCCCGGTGACATTCCAGGAAATCGCGAAGAGCCAGCAAGGCACGGCGCGCAATGTCGGCGTTCGGGAAGCGACCGCCCCCGTCGTCCTCTTCATCAACGACGACATCTTTCTCGTGCCCGGCGCGTGCGAAGCGCACCTCACTGCCCACGCGGGCCATCATCCCATCGCGGTGCTCGGGCACATCGAGTGGGACCCCGCCGTCGGGATCACGCCCGTCATGCGCTGGCTGGAGGAAACGGGATGGCAGTTCGGGTTCGACATGCTCGCCGATTACAAAGGCCAACGCGTGCCGGAAGACGTGCAGCACCGCTTCACCTACGCGAGCAATCTCAGTTTGCCGCTCGAGATAGCGCGGGCGACGCCGTTTCCCGAAGGCCTCACCGAATACGGCTGGGAAGACGTCGTCTTCGGTATGGACCTGCGCAAGAAGAACGTCGGACTCGTGTACGAACCGTCCGCGCTGGGATTACATCGCCACCGGATCGATCTCCCGGATTCGCTCCGCCGCATGCGCGCCATCGGACGGACGATGACGGTGATGGCCGCGCGCGACCCGGCGTTCGACCGCCTGCCGCGCGGATGGAAATTGCACGCCTACCGGATGCTCTCGCTTCTCCCCACGCTGCGCGGCAAGCACGCGAAGGCGTTGCTGGAGGGAATAAGGGGAATGCGATGATGCGCGCGTTCTGCGAAGCAACAGAACGCCCAAAAAGCGCTTCATGCAGACAAAAATCTCCAGCAACCGACACAAAGCAATGCCATTCGATTGCGACCCGAGCATGCGCAATCTACGCTCAATGCATGGCCGAGGACGCGATCACCAACGCCGTGCTCCTGCAGCACATGCAGAGCATGAAAAGCGATCTGCAGACGCAGATTTCGGGTTTGGATAAAAAATTAACGGGTGCCACAGAAGATCTACGACTATTAAAAATCGAAGTGCGACAGGGATTCGAGGATGTGCGACAGCGCCAGGATTCCATGCAGGAAGATCTGGAAGCATCGATCCAGATGCTGGGCCGACATCAGCGGAAATTGGCGAGAATGAGCTGAGAAATGGGAGTTGACTAGTATAAGATCCGGTTTATCGTATTCGCAGTTCCTTATTTCTGTCGGCATGTCATGCCGGGGAACGATCGAGCGGTTTTACACACAAGGTGCATCATGAAAACCGTCTTCACAACGGGAGATGTGGCGAAAATTTGCAAGGTTTCCCAGCAAACCATCATTCGCTGCTTCGACAGCGGACAGCTGAAAGGCTTCCGCGTGCCGGGCAGCCGATTCCGCCGAATTCCGCGTGACCAGCTCTATAAATTCATGCGAGAAAACGGCATACCGACGGACGACCTCGAAGGAGAAAATGACGTTCGGGTGCTCATTCTCACATCGGACAACGTCCTTGCGGAAAAGCTGCGCGACGCTATGCCGAAAAAAGAACGCTTCGACGTCGTGATCGTCGACAATCCGTTCGATGCAGGCTTGCGCGCAGTCGATTCGACACCGGACGCACTGATTGTCGACTGCCTCAACAGCGTGAACGAAGCGTGTGCGCTCACCGAGCTTCTGCGAAAGTATCCCGACTTCGATCGGACGATCGTCATCGCGCTCGTGCCGAAGAAATCCCGACCCACGCAGCCGCAAGCGACGACGGGTATTGAGATCTACAAGAAACCGTTCGACCCCAAACTGCTCGCGGCCTCGCTCCTGGAAACAGTCAAGGAGCAAAAAAACATCGCCTAATCGACATGCCGACCAAAGGATCACTTCGCGGAGACGGCCCAGCCAGCTCCGCGATTTTTTTCGTGTAGAATCGACGCATGCTGACCCGTTTCGCTCTCACCATCTGGCGCACATCAACCGACGTGCGCGCGTACGCCTCCGACTTCGCGCACCGCACGACGGGGAGCGGGCTCGGCTACCTGTTCGCCCTCACGACGACGCTCGCGTTCTTCACGCTGCTGCCCTTCGCGATCGGCCTCGCGTTCATCGCGCCGCGCGCGGATGAATTCGCGAACGAGCAACTGGACGTCGTCCAGCGCTGGTATCCGGATGACCTGGTCGTGACGCTTACGGGCGGCGTCCTGAGCACGAACGCCGATGAACCCGTGATCCTCGACCTGCCGCCGGAATGGGGAGAGCTGGATGAAGACGGTTTTATTCATGCCGTCGTGATCGACACCAACGCCTCGATCGACGACTTCGCGGCATACGAAACCGCGATTCTGCTCACGCAGCGGTCGGCCGTCGTGCGCGACGACAACGGCAGTCTCCGGGTCTTCGCATATTCGGCGGAGGAAAACGTCGTCGTGTCGGAAGCGTTCGTCGCGGAGAACATCGCGCTCGCGAAGCAAATCACGCCGATGCTCCCGATGATCGCGTTCGTGGTCGTCCTCGCGCTTCTCCTGCTCGCACCGTTCGTCATCGGCGGCGCGATGTGGCTCGTCCAACAACTCTTCCTGCTGTGGGCGACGCTCGTCGTGTTGCTCGTGTCCGCGATCGCCGGCAGGGGACTCTCCTACGGTGCGCTCTACAAGCTGAGTCTCTTCGGCCTCACGAACTCGCTCCTCTTAGACTACGCGCTCACGATGGTCGGCGTGAATCTCCACTGGATCGCGTGGCTCCTCTTCTTCGGTTGGATGACGGCGGTCGTCCTCGCGTTCCCCAAGCGCACCGGCCCCGCGGTCACCGTGTTGCCGCCCGCCGCGGAATTGCGTGCGAAGAAGCAACCGACGAAAAAGTCGTACAGGCCGATCTGATCCTGGATTTCCGTTAGAAAACAGGATTCGCTTGATTTTTGCCATGACGGATGTACACTGGGTTCGTTCCGTTCATGCACTGTTCCGATAGCGTCGGAACGGTGGCTTCACCGGACTCCTTGTTTCTCCTACTCCCATGAAAGCCTCCTTCATCGCCGCCATTAATCAAATCTGTTCCGAGAAGAACGTCTCGCCGGACCAGGTGATCGAAGCCGTGAAACAGGCGATCGCCACGGCGTACCGCAAGGACTACGGCAACAAGGAACAGGAGATCCGCGTGAACCTGCCGGAAGGGACGGACAGCCCGCAGATTTTGGTCGTGAAGGAAGTCGTGGAGACGGTCGAGAACGAGAACTTCGAGATCGGCCTCGACGCCGCCAAGCGCATCAAGCGCGACGCCGATGTGGGCGACGAAATCGAGATCGACGTGACGCCCGCGGAGTACGGCCGCATCGCGGCGCAGGCGGCCAAGCAGGTGATCTTGCAGAAGCTGCAGGAGGCGGAACGCATGAGCTTGTACGTGAAGTTCAAGGACCGCGAGGACGAGCTCCTCACGGCGACCGTCACGAAGACGGATCCGAACTGGGTCACGCTCGAGATCGAAGGCATGGCCGTGTCGCTCCCGTGGCGCGAGCAGATCCCCGGCGAGCACTACTACACCGGCAAGCGCATCCGCGTGTACCTGGAGCGCGTCGAGATGACGGGCAAAGGCCCGCAGCTGCGCATCTCGCGCACGCATCCGCACCTGGTGAAGAAGCTCCTGGAGCTCGAAATCCCCGAGGTCCGCAACGGCGACGTGTTGGTTCGCGGCATCGCGCGCGACGCCGGCTTCCGCAGCAAGGTGGCGGTGGCGAGCAAGGACCCGCGCATCGACCCGATCGGCGCGTGCGTCGGCCAGAAAGGCGTGCGCATCCAGGCCGTGATGGAAGAGATCAACGGCGAGCGCGTCGACATGCTCGAGTGGAGTGACGATCCGATCAAGCTCATCAGCACCGCGCTCCAGCCGGCCGCGATTTCGGCCGTCATCATCGTGAACGACCAGGAAGGCATCGACGCCGACGGCCGCAAGATCAAGAAGCGCGCCGCGGTGTTTGTGGAGGAAGCGCAGCGCCCGATGGCCATCGGCAAGAAGGGCCAGAACATCCGCCTCGCGACGGACCTGACGGGCTACGAGCTCGACATGTACAACTACGAAGAACTCCCGGCCTTCCAGGCCAAGCTCGCGGAACTCCGCGGTGAGGATGTGCCGGTCGCGATGGTAGGAGACGCGGCGGTCGAGACGGCCGATGCGGGCGGCACTGAGCACGAGGAACAGACGAAGGTGTTGGAAACGTCGCCGGCGCCGACTTCCGAGCAGGGCGATGGTTCGCTGACGCCCGACGGGGGACAGCCGTTGGCCGGAGAAGGCGCGACGGCGGCGTAACGACTACGCTATCCTGCGTTCCATGACCCGCTTCCCGACCTTGCCCTTCGCGGTGCTGGACACCGAAACGACGGGCTTCGTGCCGCGCGTGCATCACGTGGCCGAATTGGCGTGCGTGCGGTATGAGAACGGCGAACTCGCCGCGACGTACGAAAACCTCATCGCCATTCCCGATACGCTGCCGGAACACGTGCAGGTGCTCACGCGCATCAAGCCCGACATGCTCCAGGGAAAACCGAAGATCCTCGAGGCGGCCAAGCCGTTCCTCGATACGCTCGGCGCCGACACGCTCCTCGTCGGCCAAAATTTGGGATACGACGTGGGAATGCTCAAAGGCGAGGGCATCGATCTGGCGGACCGACCGTGGATCGATACGTCGCTCCTCGCGGCACTCACGTTCCCGGAACTGAAAAGCTACTCGCTGCAGTACCTGAGCAACGCGCTCGATCTGCCGCACGAGCCCCAGCACCGCGCGCTCGGCGACGTGCACGCGACCACCGCGCTCCTCGGTGCCATTTGGGAACGACTGTGCGATCTGTCACCCGAGAAGATTGCCGAAGCGAAAGAGGTGATGAGCCGTTCGAGCGAAGGGTATCGACTGCTGTTCGACGCATTGCCGGAGAAGGGAGGCGATGGCGCCTGGCTGGAGAACGCCCGGCAGAAATCGATTACGACGAGTGCCGCACCGGCCGCGTTGCCGCCGTCCGCACCGGGGAGCGTCGTACTGCTCGAAGAACCGCCGGATCCTGCGTTCGTTCCATCACTCATCGCGGGAGCGGCGCGGGACAACGCGCCCACCTGGATCGCCGTGAAGAATTTGGACTCGGCTCTCAAGCGCCATGAACTCCCCGCGGGCGTTTCGGTCCTCCATCCGCCGTCGCAACTCCTGGACCCCGACGCGGCGGCGAGACTCCGGGAACAAGCGTCGTTCACGCCGGAAGAAGCAACGCTCGCACTGAAGCTCTCGTGGTTCCAACCCCGCATTCGCGCGGAGCTGGTGCTGCACGCGGGGGAGCGGGAAACGTGGAACGGCAAGCTGGCCGCCACCGCCGAACATCCTGCCTACGTCCTCCAGTGCTCGACCGAATCGTGCGTCCGCCTGCTCGACCACCGGCAACTCCTCACGTTCCTGCGCCAACCCGAAACCGAAGACCGCATGATGCCGCTCGGGGCGCGGGTGATCGTCGATGACGCGTCGATGCTCGAGGATACCGCAACGAAGGCGTTCGGGGCGACGCTCGCGCTCGACGATCTGCGCGCCGCGGCGCAGGGGCACGCGCTCCTCACGCAACTCGCGGACCGCGCGGCGCTGTGGGCGGAAACCGTGAAGGCGGGCATGGATCAACGGATGCTGACGCCGGCGGACTTCTCGCGTCGCGAGACGCAGGGGCTCGCCGCGCTGCTCGATGACGTGCTCCAGGACGACGACGCACCGTCGCGCGTGCGGTATCTCCTCTCCGAACTGCAAACGTTTCTCCACCCGTCCGCGGATATCCCCATGCTCTCGTGGATCGAAACGCGCGCGCAGAGCGGCAGCGTGTCGCTCCACGCCGCGCCGGAGCGCATCGATCTACTGCTGAAAAAAATTCTCTTCGAGCCCTACGCGACGATCCTATTGGTGCCGCCGGCATTGAAAGGCAATCTACCGGCCGTGATTCCGAGCGGCTACGCGACGACGCTGCATGAGGCCGACCGTTCGCTGAAGACGTTCCCCGTCTCGTTCCCTGACCAAACGCTCGAACAGTTCCTGCAGGATCCGCCGGCGGGAAAAACGATCGCGCTGGTCGGGAGTAAACGCCTCATCGAGCTGGCCTTCATCAACCATACGGAGCGGCTGGAAACCCAGAACGTCACGCTCATTTGCCAAGGCCTCTCGGGCGGGCAGGGGCGCATGGAGAGCGATTTTTTGGCGGCGGAGGGGACGACCGTCTGGCTGCTCACGCCGTGGATGTACGAGGGCATCGATCTGCCCGAGAAGACGGCGCACCACTTGGTGATCGACAGCGTGCCGTTCGACCATCCGGGCCAACCGGTCTTCAGCCGCCGCAAGGACACGTTCCCCAACGGCTTTGAGCAGTACGCGCTCGTGCGACTCCTGCACCGGCTCTTCCGATTGCTCCGGGCGTTCGCGCGCCATGCCGACGTGGGGTCGGACGTCCGCATTCTCGACCAGCGCATGAAGGAAAAATCGTACGGCGAGCGCGTGCGGGCGTACCTGGGCGCATTCTCGACGGAAGCGACTCCGGCATTCACGACGAAGCCCGTGGGAGCCAAACAAGCCGTGCAAAAAGAGAAGAAGAAAAAAGACGAGGGACCACAACAGGCGCTGCCACTCTGATCACTCCGCAGGTGATGTGAGCGGAGGTCGACACAAAATCCCCTTATCTTCTCCGAGATCGTTACATCCAGGAGGCGGTTCGCACTGCGTGGCTTGACCGTCGCTGTATAGGATGTAGCGCGGCTCATCATCCTCGCACTGCACGGCGCACGCATGCGGCTCGTTCCAGCCAGCAAACGTGTAGTCGACGGGAATCGACTCTCCGACGCACTCCACCTCTGGCTCGCCCGGCGGAGGAGGAACGGGCACGCCCGCCGGGAACGCGGCCTGAACCGCCACCACGACGAACATCAGTGCGCAGACGGCGCCGACGAGACGGGGGGTGGTCAGTTCCATACGCGATAGTTATAGCAGACGGAGGGTCAATCGGCACCTTTGCCGCTCGCGACAACCACGAGCGTCCGCCAGAGGATCCACAGATCCATCGTAAGCGACCATTCCTCGATGTACTGCAGATCGAGCGCCACTTCCTGATCGAACGTCAGATCCGACCGTCCCGACACCTGCGCCAAACCCGTCGCACCCGGTCGGACGGCGAACACGCGCCGCTGGTAGCTCGTGTAGCGCTCGACTTCCTCGGGCAAGTGCGGGCGCGGTCCCACGAGCGACATGTGACCTAGAAGCACGTTGAAGAGTTGCGGCAGTTCGTCGATCGACCACATGCGGATGAAGGCGCCGACACGGGTGACGCGCGGATCGTGTTTCGCTTTGAAGAGCGGACCGTCCGTGCGGTGATTGAGCGCGGCAAGCTCGGCTTTGCGTTTGTCGGCGTCTTGCACCATCGAACGGAACTTCAGCACCGGCACCGGTTTTTCGCCCATCTCGCCAACGCGTCGGCTGACATAGAACACGGGAAAGCCGCTGTCGAGCACGATGACGATGGCGACGGCGAGCAAGAATGGGGAGAGGAGCACGATGAAGAAGACACTGAAGAAAAGATCGAACAATCGCTTGAAGACCCGCCCCCACCCGTCGAGCGGCGTCGGACGGAACTGCAGCGTGGGGAGTAATCCCATGCGCTCGATCACGAGCAAGTGCGGCACGTCGGCGAACACGGGAGGGAAGAATCCGTACCCCACGTGCCGGCTGCGACAGTACTCGATAAGCGTCAGCGTGGCGTCGCTGTCGGGATCCGGATCCGTCTGCAGCACGAGATCGATGCGGTTCGGGTGCGCGCTGCGCAAGGCAGGAAGATCGGGTACGTGGCCCAAATAGCGGTAGCGGATATCGGACTGCAGCGTCGACGTGGCGGGTTCGGACGGAGGATGTTTGCCATACGTCACGACGCTGCGCACGCCGATCCCCAGTTGCAGGAGTTCGCGCTGAAGGAGCGTAAGGAGGGCGCGTGCGACGCACGTGAGGAGCGCCAGGAACACGGTTGCGTAAATCAGAAGAAGGCGGGAATAAAACAGCTCTTTGCGGACCAGGAAGTACCACGCCATGACGCCCACAAGCCACACGAGCGCGGCCAGAAGCAGCTTGCCCATTTCGATCCAGGCGCTGCGCGTCATTTGGAGGGCGTAGAGCCCGAGCACCATCGCGACAGCCACGAAGAAAATGATGCCGGGGAACACGAATCCGGCCAGATAGTCGCCGGCGGAGGGAAGCGTATCGGCGGCGGCCGGCACGTCGATCCACGGCAACAAATTTACGCTGTTCAAACGCAATTGATACGCCAGGAGGAACGCCAGCGCGGCGCACGCGGCATCCAACGGAACGCGCGCGACGCCGAAGACGATCTCGGAACGTTTCATAGACGAGCCATAGTATACGCCTTAGCGGGTCGCGTAGATCGTCAACTCTTCGCCGTCGGATCGAACGGCCCAGACGTTGCGAAAGGACGCATGGGATAGCGGTTCGCCATGGGCATACGCACGCCATACCGCACCATCGTGCGCACGCATGACGATCCATCCGCCCCATTCGACGAACCCGCCCATATCGTTATGCGGATAGTCGAAACGGAACGGTTTTCCGTGGGGCCCGTCTCCCTCGACCAGGTAAAAATCCGACGATCCGGCGAACGATGCACGCATGGCGAACTCTCCCCGCGCTTGGAAATGCAAAAACAATTCCGCGTTATCCGTTCGCTCGGGGAGGAGATTCGCGGGTGAACGCCCCTTGCGAAGCCCCACAACGGTCGTGTCATTCCGTCCTCGAATATAGGACAGATGCCAGACGACACCGTGGGGATCGACGGCTACGTACGCACCGGCGCCTTTGCCCGTGGCGTAGGCGCGTCCGTTGCGATACAAGGAGTACCCGCGCGCCGACTTCGTGAAGTAGTAAACGTTCCCACTCCCATCGACGGCGAAGTTGCGGGGATTATCGACCGCCCGCGCACTCACGCGCCGGCCGTTGCGAACCATGCGAACGATGCCGCGGTGACGGACAGTATAGGCGATCGTATCGCCCGATCGACGAAGGAATTCGACGGATCCTTCGTGGCTGTACAGCACCGACCGTTCGTGCGCCTTCACGTCGTATCGCACGATGTCGCCGCCTTCGGGAAAGGTGAGAATCCCTCCTTCGTCGTGGACGCTGTCGACGCTAGCCGAAAAGGAGAACGCATCGAGCGAGACGGGCGCGGCATTCACGTACAAATCCGTGCCGTGGAGAGCATAGAGCAAATCGCCGCTGCCGGTCATGCGGAACACGACGGGTACCTGAAGATCGTGAGTGTTTTCCGTGTCGCCGCGCGCCATGATGCGACCGTTGCGGTATACGGCGAACGTGCGCTTGCTGGCCGACGCAAAGTAGAATCCGTAGTTCGCCCCGCTCGCGTCGACCGTCACGCCGCGAAGATCCGCAAGTTTTTCGGGAATCCGGAAGGCATCGATCACGCGACCCACGTCGACCCACGTTCGTCGCTCCTCCGACGGAAGGAAGCCGGCATCGTCGGATCCCGACTGCTCCACCACGACACCGGATCCGCCGCCATCGATGAGTTGTATGGCACCCGTCGCAGCCGCGGGAAGCACGTCGCCGCTCGACTGCGCATGGGCGGAGAAGGAGAGAGCAGAAAGCAGAAGCAGAAAGCAATGTGCGAACATGCCTCCACTGTACCAGGATCTTCTGCTTCTCCATTCTCCTTCTGCTTCTGCTAAAAAACGCGCAGTGCGCGTTTTTTAGTCCCTGCTCTTCTGTACGCCGGGTTCTGTCTAGGACGGAAACCGTCCCGAGATGACCATCTCTCTGCGGCCGCGATTGCTCGCAAGCCTGAGTCCCAAAAGGAACATGCGGAGGGGTACGCGGAGCGACGGAACCATCGCTTGGTCCGCGGACCCAATTCCTCCTTGCTTCACCATGAGTTTGCCAATCGCGGCGAAGTCCTTTCGAACGAAGCCGGATCCTCGGTTCCCGAGGCGTTTCACCCCCATTGGACTCTCCGGGGGAGAGATAGCGGGGTTCGTCTCTGTGGCACTGGTCCTCACGCAACCTTACCGGATATGCGTTACGTGGACGGCCGTTAGCCGCATGGCGTTCCATTGAAGCCCGGACGTTCCTCTCTCGGCGTAGTCGGCCAAAGCCGACGAAGCCGGAGCGGTCATCCAAAGAGCAGGACCCTCATTATCCCACGAAATGGCTTTTACTTCAATAAATTCCCATTTTTTTGTATACTAGAGACGTTGCCGCTGTAGCTCAGTCGGTAGAGCACCTCACTTGTAATGAGGTTGTCGCCAGTTCGATTCTGGCCAGCGGCTCCATACTTGCTACACTCCTCCACTCCCGTCCACGTCGGATAGGAGAGACGGTGGTCTTTTCCACCATAGGAGGAATGACAATGAACGAACGATATATGAGTGCGTGGAGAGTGAAGGGAATTCTGAGCCAAATTGGCGTGCTCATCGAAAACGGTCACTTTGTGTACACATTAGGCGGGCATGCCTCAACGTACTTCAATAAGGACGCGCTCCTATCATGGCCGGAGAAGGCTTCTTTTCTCTGCGAAGTCATGGCGATGGAATGTCGTCAGCCGGCGGACGTCGTCATCGGACCAGCGGTCGCCGGTACCATTTTTGCGTTCGAGGTCGCTCGACACATGAGTTTTTTGCGGTCACACGAAGTACGCTTCGGGTACGCAGAGAAAGATGCACCGACAGGAAAGATGATGCTCAAGCGTGGCTATAAGGAACTTGTGCATGAAAAAACGGTTCTCGTCGTCGAAGACGTTCTGACAACGGGCGGCACTGCACGAGGCATAATCGATGCCGTTCGATCAGCCGGCGGCGCCATCGTCGGCGTCGCAGCAGTCTGCAACCGCGGCGGCGTGACGAAGAAGGATCTGAATATCGAAGACGCTGGAACCTTCTTCTCGCTCATCGACATGAACCTTGACATGTGGGATGCAAAAGAATGCCCACTCTGTGCCACAAACGTGCCAATCGACACGCGATTCGGTCATGGTGCGGAATTTCTAGCCCACAAGAAATCATAAATGTTATTCCTCCGACCCGAGAGGCGCGCGTCGCCTCTCGTTTTTTACGATCCCTGCGTCACCGGCAGCGACACCGTGAACGTCGTGCCTTTGTTTTCCTCGCTCGTGAAGCTGATCGTTCCGCCCAGGCGATCGACGATCGATTTGCTGATATACAGTCCGAGACCGTTGCCGTCCGTATCCACCTTGCGGACGTTCTGGGCGCGGAAGAATTTCTCGAAGATGCGATCTTGTTCCGCTACGGGAATGCCGAGGCCCGCATCCGTGACGGACAGCGTCGCATGATCGCCGTCACGCTGCACCGAAATCGCCACTTCGGATCCCTTCGGTGAATACTTCAGCGCGTTGCCGAGCAAGTTCTGCATGACGACGCGCAAGAGCACGGGGTCCGTGAGCACCTGCACCTGTTCTTTCGGAAGATCGAGACGGTACCGGATGGACGAACCTTCGAAAACCTCCTGCGTATCGCGTACGGTATCCGTCACGAGAGACACGAGATTGATCGCATGCAGTTCCGGGTGCAGACGCTCGTCTTCCATACGCGCGGCATGGAGCAGCGATCCGAGCAGCGCCGTCATGCGACGCACGGAGTGGTCGATTTCCGTCACGTACGACGCCTGTTCTTCGGAGAATCCTTCTTTCGATTCCGCAAGCAACTCGGCGTACCAGCGGATGGCGGAGAGCGGCGTGCGCAGCTGGTGACTGGCAAGCGTGATGAATTCGGATTTCAGATAATCGAGGTGCCGCTCCTCGGTAACGTCTTGGAAGACGACCAACGCGCCGAACACGCGTTCGCCGTCGGAGAGCGGAGCCACCGACAGGGCGATGGGGAGGATCTTTTTGTCGGGACGCTCGATCGACAGGCGGAGGGACGGCGTCGCATGGAAGAGCGTGCCGGTCCGCAAACACTGAAGCACGGGGTGCTCTCCCTCCAGCGGCAATCCGTGGTGTGCGCGCAACGCGAGAGCGTCGGCGATGTTCTTCCCATCCACGGCCGTGCCCAACAGTCGCGTCGATGCCGGATTGCTCTGCGTCACGACGCCGCGCTCGTCCACGGCAACAACGCCGTAGCCGATGCTTTCGAGGATCGCACGGTCGAGTTTGTACTGGTGCCGCAAGTCGGCCGTCCGCTTGGAGATTTCCTCTTCCTGATGGGCGTACACCACCGACAAGCGTTCCGCCATGTCGACGAACGCGGCATCCACGACTTCCACTTCGTCACCCGTATGCACGGTCCGCGTCGCCTGCCATTTGCCCGGACGCAACGCCGCGACTTTATCGGTCAGCATACGCAGCGGCGTCGTGACCTGGCGCGCAAGCAGGAACGCGGTTGCCGCGGCGAATGCAATGAGCAACACGCCGACGATCGTGATGGAGTTCGCGAGCATCAAGAGGCCGGGTGCCAACGCCCGCTCGCCGTCCGCGACGGAAATGCCCGTCATGCGCACGACGTCCCGCAGCGCGACCTTCGACAAGGTATACGCCACCGTGCCGAGCACCAGAATGACGAACGTCGTCAGCAGGCATGCCTGAAGGACGAGTCGGTCGAGGATGGGCCGCACGACGCGGGCAGGCCGAGAATGGTCGGTTTGTGTGGGTATTCCTTGTATTATAGCAGAAAACGCCGCTTCCGTGGAGGGGCGTTTCAGCGCGTAATACTGATGGATTCCGCCTCTTCCGCGCCGGGCGCCGAGACGGTAATCCGGCCGTTCTGATCCTGCACAATGAAGTAGTTCGTCCCCGTGCCCGCATCGGGCGCCCGCGGATCGAACGGGACGCTCACGAGGTACGCGCCCGTCAGGATGTCCAAATCGACGCCCGCGCAGGTGACCGCATTCGTCCGGCAAATTTCGCGCGCGGTACCCGTCGGGATTCCGGGCGGCAATCGATGCTCGTCCACGACGTACTGATACACGGCGTTGAGGATCGTGTTCACGTCGGACTGCCTCTTGGCATCGCGAGACGATCCCAGTTGCTTCGTCGGGCTGAGCGCGGCGATCGTCATGCCCGACAACACCGCGATGATGCCGATGACGAGCATCAGTTCTATCAGGGTGAATCCACGGCGCGTACGCAGCATGGCGATCATCGTACCAAACACCCGCGCGTCATAAAAGCACCCCCGGGGTGCGGGGGTGCTTGGGTTTCCGATGAAGGAACGAATCAGCGCGTGACGCTGATCGTCTCGCCCTGCTCGGCGCCCGGCGCCGTGACCGTGATGCGGCCGTTGGCGGTGCTGACGATGAAGTAGTTCGTACCCGTCGAGTTCGCGACTTGCGGATCGCGGGGGATACGAACGAGGTAGGAACCCGTGAGCACGTCGAGGTCGGCGACCGTACCGCCGCACGTGGCGCCCGTGGCGCAGATCTCACGCGAAGTCGTCGTGATCGAGCTCGGCAGCGTGCCGTCATTATCGATCGAGTACTGGTACACGGCGTTGAGGATCGTGTTCACGTCGGACTTGCGCTGTGCGTTGCGCGCGTCACCCAACTGCTTCGTCGGGTTGATGGCGACGATCACGATGGACGCCAAGATGGCGATGATACCGATGACCAGGAGGAGTTCGATGAGGGTGAACCCCTGGCGGAGCTGTAGCTTGCGCATACGGTGAGAGAGGAGGGAGGTAGAAACGGAACGCGAACGCGCTCCTAACAGTACGGCAGTATACCAATTCCGCTTGGCACTCCGGCGTTTCGGCTTGACGGTGGAGCGGAACTTGATGCCCTCGTACATGGCTGGCCGCCCGCTTCAGGAGCATTCGAGCGCCGTCGACGCGTACTGACAGACGCCGGTATCGCACAGATACCACTCGAACGTATTGCCGTTCACGCACGCTGCAGCGGGGCAATTACACGCGCCGGCAGGCTCGCCGTCGGGCAGCAAGCCGAACGCCGCGTCGAACCGCTGCGTGTAGACGCGCGGCATTTGCAGACGCACCGTGCGCGTCACGAGGAACGATACGGCGATGCTCTGACTGACGGACGACGTCGACGTATTCCGGATCCGCAACTCTTCGATCGCCACTTGCTCATTGCTGATTTCCTCCAGGGTAGAGCGTTGAATGATGACGACGCTGCCGCTCTGCAGCGCGACGATCGTCGGGTTCGTCGATCCCGATCCCGTCTGCAACACGAGGACGTTTCCCGTTTGTCCCGGCGCGGGGCTGAGAATCGTTTCGGCATTCCGAATCTTGAGACCGATGTTCTGAATGACCTGCGTTCCGTTCTGCTCGACGAGCGACATCGTCTGCTGAAGCAATCGATTTTCCGATGCCATGAAGAGCATGGGCACGGCGACGGCCATCACGATCCCCATGATCGCGAGGAAGATGAGCAGTTCGATGAGCGTGGTGCCGGGACGAAGAGACCAGATTCCAGAGACCAGATCTGGTCTCTTGGTCTCTTGGTCTCTTGGCCGGTCGTGTGGGTGGGAGATCGTCACGGGCATTGGGTGAAGGCAACGACTTCGCTGAAGGACGACGTCTTCACGGTCGGAAAGAGTTCCGACACGACCATTTGGAATCGGCGCGTGCTCTTGCCGTATGCCCCTTCCACGCAGATACGCCGATCATTCGTGCCGTCTCCGACCACGGGATGAATGACGCACGTGCCCCGTTCCGTCGAGAGCGTTTCGCCGCCGGCGTACGACGGTTCGGCGCGCAACGTGCGCAACGTGCGCTCGATGCAACCGCGCGCGTTCGCTTCGGCCTGAGCGGACTGCGACACGAGCAGACCGTTTTGTTCCGCGGCCCACCCGAGGAGCATGAGCGACGTCGCGGTAGCGGTCGCCATGACGCCGATGACGAGCACCGTCACCAGGAACGCGTAGCCGGGGCGCGAGCGAAGAGCGTTCATGGGCAGGAACCAGTGGAAGCCGCGGGTCTAAAAATGATCACCGCTTGTTCGGTGAGCAAAATCACGCGGTCGCGCACCGGATCGTAGAGGACGCCGCGGCCTTTGCCGGACGACGAGTTGTACGTCGCCAATTCCGTAAGCGTCGACGTGTCGCGCACGTGCACCACCTGCAACGCCTTGCGGCCGCTGTCGGCGCTCAGGAACCCGACGCAGCGCGACGGATCCATCGCGGCGCCGACGACGCTGCCGCTGCCTTCGTGATACCACGGCCCCGGCGACGAGACCGCCGGCACCTTGGGGCGGACGCTGAACAGGACCATCTCCTGAATCGATCCTTTCAAGGTTCCGAGAATCGCGGAGGTTCCCACGAGCGCGATCGACTGCGCATCGAGCGTGCGATCGCCCAGGTTGTACCCGGGTACCGATGCCAGCGCAAGCGCACCCGATTCGTAGATGCGAAATGCGCGCAGCTCGAAGCTATCTTGCGTCGATGCGGCGTAGACGCCGGTGCCGCTCGTCGCGATCGCCAACACGTCGCCCGCGTCGTCTTCGCTGTCGATCAAGGTCAACGCACCCGTGCCACTGATATCGTACGCATAGAGTTCATTCTCGCCTCCGACGCCGCTCTGCGTGGTGCCGACGAGCAATACGCGATCGGTAATCGCGAGGCTGCGCGCGCGACCCGAACCCTGCACGTTCACCGTCGTCACGGCCGTCACGGCGGACGGCGAGGAGATGTCGTACACTTTCAGCTCGGCGTTCGCATCGGCCGTCGCGACGTAGAGACGATTGCCGCGAACGGCGACGTCGTATGCGGCGGAACCGATCGAGAAACCGGAGACGAGACGCGCGGGCGATGCGGGATTCGCGATGTCTAAGACGTAGAGACCGGTGGTGTTGCCGGCGGCAACGTAGAGCGTGGACCGCTTGATGACGCCGCGCGTAAAGAGCACGTTTCCGCCCGGCGCATACGTTCCGTCGACGGTCGGGGTGCGCCAGTCGCCGCGCGTCGTGGTTGCGCGCCAGTTCGTCAGGTCCGCCGCAATGAGCACCGCGCCCGACCGCGCGATGCCGTGCTTCCACACCGTCCGCGCCGACATGCGCGTCCAGTCGGATCCGCTCGCCGTGAGCGTGACGGTCGTCACGTAGCTGCCAGTGACGGTTTGCGGCGTGCCGGCGAACGCCCATTTTCCGTCGCTGCCTACGGTGATCCCGTACGTGCCGGGTACGAGCGATGCATACGACCCGTCGCGAATCGATCGCACGGCTTCCACCGCGCGCAGCGTGATCGACGTAGCGCGGATACGATCGCCCGCGATGACCGTGCTCTCCTGCCCGTACAACAGGGCCGTGCCCACCGCGCCGACGAACACGCCGAAAATCACGATACCCACGAGTGCCTCGACGAGGAGGAACCCCGGCCTAGCCGATCCGGAAGCGGGTCGCTTCACGGTAGGCAATGGTAGCAGGGGAGGGCGACTCGCCACAGCGCACCTCAACACGCCGGCGTGTTGAACCGTACGTGGACGACGCCGTCTTGGTAGTCGACGCCGGTGCAGTTGCTGCAGTAGTAGTTCGAGCAGTTGTTGCAACTTTCACGGTTGAAGTCGGCGATGAGCACGACGTCGAACTGCCCGATGTCGATCTTGCCGTCCACGCCGACGAGCGGTTGGAGAAGCTGCGAGATCGTCTGTTGTCCGTTACCGGCGGGAATCGTGGGCGGCGTGTCACCGTCGCGCAACATGAGCACCGACGGAACGTCGTTGCTGTACGCGTAGTTCTCGTAGGTCAGCCAGCCGCTCTGATGATGGTACGCGCGGAACCGAACGAACAACTTGTTTTGATTATTCGATGTCGAGAACCCCGTGACGGTTTGAATGTCGCCGCCCGTGCCGTTGATCGAATCGCCGCCGAAGAGGTTCGACCAGCTGCCGCTGTTCTTTTTGCGATACGCGACGTACACCGGAACGACGGGGCCGCCGTTGCCGTAGCCGAACTGCGCGCCGTACGACGTGAAGGTGATGCTGAGGGATCCGAGAATATTGATCGTGCCGTCGGCGGCGATCGATACGCGATCGGGGCAGGAGGCGGGCTGCGTTTCGCTGCTCGCGGCACCGCTGGACGACACGCTCGACGCTGCCGCGCTGCTCACAACGGACGACGCCGCGGACGATGCGACGCTGGACGCTGCCGCGGAGCTGGCGGAGGCGCACGTGCCGAACTCGTCGCCGTGCGCCTCGTGCGCGGGCCACGCGTTATCGGGAATGTGGAGCGTCTGCGGGTTGCCCGATCCCGGATTGTGGCAAATCGTGAAGTGATCGGCCGTCACGACGGCGATGCTCTCGGTCTTCACTTCGATGAGAACGTTGCGGGTCTCGTCGTTGATCGTCGTCAGCGTGATCTGCCCCGTCTCGCTCGGCAGCCCGGCGATCTTTTGGTAATTCACTTCGAACAATCCTTCGATCGCGATCGTCGACGGCATCGGGTACGTTTCGTCGAATGCCGGATCGCGCGTGGCGTACGAATCGCCTTTGTAGAGCACGCCCGCCGGCGCGTAGAACCCCCACGCGTCGTCGTTCTGCGCGGATTGCGACAACAGCCGCGCTCGGGCGAGGCCCTGCGTCACCTGCTCGGTGGCGAGGTTGAGGTCGTTGCGGATTTGGTAGTCCCGATAGAGCGGAATCCCGACGCCGGCGATGGCGCCGACGAGACCGACGACCAGGACGACTTCCAGAAGTGCGAAACCGTAACGACGCATGGGCCCATCGTAACGTTTTCCGCACATGAGCAAAGCGAAAATAGAAAACGTACGTCACGCCCCTCCGACGTTTCCGACAATCGAGTAGATCGGAATGATGATGGCGAACGCGATGCTGCCCACGAGGCCGCCGATGA
>CAZXKA010000005.1:0-83401 GCA_964641555.1 uncultured Candidatus Peribacteria bacterium
ATCTGTTGATCAGCCATAAAGCTGAGAAGAAAAAAAGGAAGTAAGACGCATCGTCTCCATTCCTTTCGTTTCGTATGACCGATCAGACAGGACTGGACGTTTGCTGTGGCAAGTATGCCCGCGTTGAAACGAATTGTCAATTTCTTCCGGATTTTTCGCGAGAAACGCCGATCAGCGACCATCCAGCGCCTCCACGAACTCTTCCCGCGGGATGCTCTCGGCCGGGGCGCCGGTCGCCGGCGTCGTGGCGTGTGAGTGCATTTTCCCGTTGAGCGAAAAGCGGGACGACGTGCCGTCTCTCCATCGGCAACGAAAAAGGCCCGCAAGGGGCCTTTCCGTTTGGTTCTCGGAATCGCTTACTTGAGCGTGACCTTCGCGCCGGCTTCCTCGAGCTTCTTCTTCATCTCGTCGGCGTCGGCCTTGGCGACGTTCTCCTTGATGACCTTCGGAGCGCCGTCGACGAGCGCCTTCGCTTCGGCGAGACCGAGGCCCGTGATTTCCTTCACGACCTTGATGACGGCGATCTTCTGGCCGCCGGCTTCCGTGAGCTCGACGCCGAACGTCGACTTTTCGGCGGATTCACCACCACCACCGCCGCCTCCACCGCCGCCCGCCATGGCGACCGGGGCTGCGGAGATACCGTAGACCGTTTCCATGTACTTCACGACGTTGTTGAGCTCGATGACGTTGAGCTTCTCCAAGGCGTCGATCACCGCCTTCTCGCCGGCGGAAAGGGTAGGAGCATCAGCCATACAAAACTGGGGAAAGAGGAAAGATAAAAAGTATTACGCTTGAGGGGTCTCCGCCGAAGGTGCTTCAGCCATGGCCGTTTCGGCTGCGGCGGGAGCGTCGGGGGCGGGGGTGGGTGCCGGCTCTACGGCGGCGGGCGTTTCGGTTGCCACAGGCTTTGCCGCTTCTGCTTCTCCTTTCTGCTTCTGTTGCGCCAACTCCTTGAGGCCGCGCGCGAAGGATGACAGCGGACCTTGGCACATCGCCATGAACATGCCGAGCAGTGCTTCGCGGCCCGGGATCTGGGCGATGGCGATCGCTTCGTCTTTCGAGATCAACTTGCCTTCCCAAATGCCGCCGATGAGCTCGACTTGTTTGTGGGTCTTGGCGAACTTGAAGGCGATCTGGCCGCCCGAGAGGGGATCTTCGAAGCTGAAGATGCATGCGACGGGACCGTCGAGAAGATCCTCGGGGGGTTCCGGCAAGTTCGATTCCTTGGCGGCGATGCGCATGAGGTTCTTCTTCGCCACTTTCATCTCGGCGTTGCCCTTCTTGAGGTTGCCGCGCAGCTCGCTGACGTCGGCGACGGTCATACCGATGTAATGGGCGAAGAGAATCGACTTCGACTGCTGCATTTTCTCCTTCAATTCCTTGAGGATCTGCACTTTCTGATCTTTGGTGACGGCCATGGGAAGTTGGGAGTACAAAAAAATCGCTGGTTCCCGACCGGGAGACCAGCGAGGCAAACGGCACGAATCACCAAGCCGGAGCCGGATGAGCGATGCTGTGTGCCTCGGAGGGGCTTACCTTCGGACTGCGTCCTAATGCCCTCGGTCTTCGGTCGAGCCTGCACTTTATCAGGTCGCACGAAAGAGTCAAGAGAATGTTTCATTGGCCGTGTTGAAGAGCGTTTTGTGCTACGATGCAGGACCAATGGTGACGACGACCTCTGCCGTCAAACAACGATGGGAGGAGCTTTTAGGCTCACTCGATGCGTCGGTGGATCGTGAGGCGTTGGAGCGCGCGTATCGCGACGTCGAGGCGGTCTACGATGCGCGGCGGCATTGGTCCGGCGTGCCGCTCCTGGACCATTGTTTGGATCTCTTCGAAGAGTTGCTCCCGTTCCAACCCGATACCGATGCGGTGACGGTGTGTTTGCTGCATCACGTGCCGGAACTCCATATGTGGAGTTTTGAAGACATCGAACGCCGGTACGGCGCGCGCGTGCGTTCGATGGTGGGAGAGATGCACGTGCTTCAGCACCTGACGACGCACAACCGCCGCGTGTCGGTGGAACGATTGCGTCTCAACTTCTTCCGCGTGAGCAACGATGTGCGCGTGTTCCTGCTCATTTTTTGCCATCAAATGCTGACCATGAGAGGATTGCGGCGTCTCCCGGCGGAAGAGTCGCGCCGCATCTGCGGCGACGCGTTGCAACTCTACGCGCCGGCCGCCGCGCGTCTGGGTATGTATTCGCTGAAACACGCGTTCGAGGATGCGGCGTTTCCGGTGTTGTACCCGGTCGATCACGAGCGGGTCACCGAACAAGTGCAAGCGCTTCGCGACCAGCACGGGGAGTTTTTGGAGCGAACGGGCATCGCCGTGCGGCAGGCGCTCCTCGAGCAGGGCGTCAACGCCGTGGTCGAAGGGCGCGAGAAGCATCCCTACAGCATTTTCGTAAAAATGCGCCGCAAGACCGTGAATCACATCGCCGAAATCCCGGATCTTTTCGCGCTGCGCGTCGTCGTGGAGGACGAGGCTGCGTGTTACCAGGTGCTGGGGTTCCTCCATCGGCTCGCGTATCCCGTGCAGAATCGTTTCAAAGACTACATCGCGTTCCCCAAGCCCAACGGATATCAGAGTCTCCACACCACGCTCCTCGGTCTGCCGCACATGCCCCAGGGCATCATGGCGGAGGTACAGATCCGCACGCGCGCCATGCACCGCGAGGCGCACATCGGCGTCGCGGCGCACTGGAGTTACAAAGAAGCGGGGTCGCACGGCGAGCGCAGCTGCCTGCTCGTGGAGCGCGCGTTCGGAACGATGGCCGATCACATGTTCGTGCTCACGCCGCACGGCGACGTCGTCGAATTGCCCGAGGGCGCGACCCCGCTCGACTTCGCGTTCCAGGTGCATACGGCGGTCGGTCTCAGCTTCAAGGCGGCGAAGGTGAACGGCGCGATCGTTCCGCTCGATCACGTGCTTGAGAACGGCGACATCGTCGAGATCGTGCGGTACAAGGACCCGAAGCCGTCGCCCCGATGGATCAATTTGCTCAAGACCGCGGCGGCGCGCAATCGCCTGAAGCGCTACCTCTCCATGGGGGCGGAGCATGCGGAAGCGCAACGGGAGCCGGTGAAACCCGCGAAGGCCCCGTCGGCGATCGTGCATGTTGCGCCGACGGCGCGCGTCGAAGGGAGTATCCCGATGCCGACGAAGCTCGCCAAATGTTGCAAGCCCGAACCCGGCGACCCCCTCATGGGCGTCGTCGGACGCAGCGGCGACGTTCGTATCCATCGCAAGAATTGCAACATGCTCAAAGCCGTGAACCCGGAGCGCCGGATCCACGCGCTGTGGTCGGCTGCCGCACCGATCGTCAGGCGAGGAGCGCCGCGATGAGTTTGTCGACGAGCGCGCGCCAGCGCACTTCGTCGTAGAGCGCATCCTTCGCGCGGATCCGTTCCTCGGCTTCGCTGCGATCGTCGTCGCGCAGGTTGTCGAGGAATGCCTCGATGGCCTGCGCGTCTTCCTCGGGCGTCAGTTCCAGTTTTTTTTCCTCGATGAGCTGCGCGATGCCGAGGCGGAGCAACCAGCGGTTGCGCGCTTCCGCACGCAGTTCTTCTTCCACTTGTTTGGCCGTCTTACCCTGTGCTTTCAACGCGTCCTCGACGCTCTTGCCCTGTTGCTCCAGGCGCTGCGCCCACTCTTCCACAAGCTGTTGCAATTCCTGATCGATGAGCTCGTCGGCCAGATCCGCCTGCGTGTGCTCGCGGATCGCGTCGAGCAGTTTTCGCTCGCGGCTCATGCGGCGGAATTGCTCTTCCTGCTCGCCGATCGACCGCTCCACCATGTCGCGGAATGCTTGCGCCGACGGTTGCCGGAGCTTCTCTTTGGCGAAGGCATCGTCGAACGCCGGCGTCGTCACCGATTCCACGCTCTGCACGTGAACCGTGAATATCGCCGGGGCGTTGCGCAGCTGCTCCGCCGGGAATTTGTCGGGCAGCGTCAGCGTAAATGTTTTCTCCTGTCCGGCGCTCACGCCTTCGAGCGCGTCTTCGAACCCCGGCAGGAGCCGGCTCTCGCCGAGGACGATGCGCTCGGATTCCGCGTGGAGTCCCGGGATGTCGTTGCCGTCCTTGTCGACCGCCGAGAACCGTGCGATGACGCGGTCGCCCTTCTGCGCCGGACGATCGACCGATGCGAACGTGCGGTGCTCGGCCACGGCCGATTGCACGACGCGATCGATATCTTTCGGATCCACCGTCAGGGGTTCTTTGGCGGGCGCGAGCTTCTCCGCGTGCTTCACCATGACGGGCGGGCGCTCGATGAACGTCACGCGCAGCGTCAGCGGTTCGCGCGAAACCGCTTCCACGCGCGGCGGAACGACGGGGCGCAGGTCGTGATCCTTCAACATCCGTGGCATTTCGCTGCGCAGAGCCACGCGGACGGTTTCCTCGAACAGCGCGTCCGGATCGATCTTCTCACGGATGACCGACTCCGGCGCCTTGCCGGGGCGAAAGCCTTTCACGTTCACGCGTGACCCGAGCCGTTCAAGCGCGGTTCGTTCGGCGGCCTGCGCAATCTCCGGCGATACCGTCACCGTGACGATGGCTTTGCCTCCTTTTTGACGGTCGATGCTGGAACGCGCGTCTGCCATGTCCGATTAGCCGCGCTTCTGGCGCCAAAGGGCGAGCAGCGGCGTTGCGATGAAGAATGATGAGTAGGTGCCCACGAGCGTGCCGACGATGAGCGCCAGGATGAACCAGCGGATGGATTCGGACCCGAAGAAGAAGAGGGCGAAGAGCATGATGAGCGCGCCGAGGCCGGTGTTCAGCGTACGGGTGATCGATTGGCGTAGGCTCCGTTCGGCGATCTTCACGAAGTCGCCGCGCTTGCCTTCGGCGAACAAGTTGTCGCGGATGCGGTCGAAGATGACGATCGTGTCGGACACCGAGTATCCCATGATCGAGAGGAGGGCGGAGACGAACAGCGTGTCCATTTGGAACGACGTGACGTGGCTGAGGATCGTGAAGATGCCGAGCGTGATCGTGATGTCGTGCGCGAGCGCGACGATCGTCGCGAGACCGAACGACCATGGCGAGAGGTGGGACGGAATCTTGCGAAACGCGGCGGCCACGTAGAGGACGATCGCGATGAGCGCGGCCACGAGCGCCCACATGGCGCGGACTTTCAGGCTGCTGCCGACCGTCGGGCCGATCGTCGTGTACTGCAGTTCTTGCACCGCGCCGAGATCCTCCCGTATCGCCGCAATCACCTGTTCATGCTGCGCCGGGGTGAGGGTCTGCGTGCGGACGAAGTACGTGCCGGTGCCCGTGCGGGTTCGGACGACGCTCGGTTCCGCGAGCGGCTGACCGTCGAGAAGGATCTCCGCCAGCGACGTTTCGAGTCGTTCCTGCGCCGCGTCCACCTCCACTTCCATGAGCGTGCCGCCCGTGAACTCGATCGAGAGGACGGGGCCCGGCACGATGAACGCGACGATCGACGCGATCACGAGGACCGCGGAAACGGGGAGGAGGAAGCCGGCGAGGCGGGTGAGTGACATAGCGGGCCTGGATCGTATCAGAACTCCCGCGCCTGTATAGTCCATTCCACGTACCCCGGCCCGTCGGAAAGGCGCCATTCCAGAGCATTGTTCCTTGGTTGGAGCGTCGGCCAGAGCGGTTCCAAACGGGCGGCTGCTTCCGGGCTCCAGGCGAAGCCCCCCGTCCGCGACCCTGTTTCGTCCTGCGCGGCGAAGAGCGCATCGGGAGCGGTCGTGAGGACAAACCGCCGTCCGTTTTGGGCACTGGCCAGAGCCGATGCGCCGATCCGGGTTTCGAGGATGAGCCATTCACCGTCCCGGCGCTGCGTCGTCACGCTCTCTTGTTCCTGCGTGAGCGTCTCGAGCGCGAAGCCTTCCATCGTGACGGTGCGCGCTTTCCCCGTTCCGCGTGCCGAGGCGAAGCGTTGGTGCGTCGTTCGCAGCACGCGGTCGACGTCTCCGCTCGATCGCCCCTCGCCCTCCAGCGAAAACACTCGTTCTTCCCCCGCGTCCGCCACCTGCAGGAGCGACGGTCCATCGAGCAGGAGTGAGATGTCGTGTTGCAAACTGAGTCCGTTCGCGATGCCCTCTGCAAACGTGCGTGCCACTGTCTCCGCGATCGTCCGCGCATCGTCCGTCAGGAGCGTGCCCAGCCGTTCCATCGCATGCCACGACGGAAGGGGGGCGACGAGCGTGGGGTTCTGGAGTGACGCCATCGGTCGTTGCTGCCATGGCGCGATCCGCGGCGCCGGTTGCAGCGGTAATCGGAGCGTCAGGCCGTTTCCATCGCGCACGACGATCGGCGTGTCCAACGCAAGCAGCGCCGCGAACGGCGAACCGCCGGCCGACAGGCGCGGATAGGCCAGATAGACCCAACCTCTCTCGTCGTCGGGACGGAGCGTGTGGAACGTTCGATCGGAGGAGAGTGACGGTGCCGACGCGTTCATGAGCGATTCCAGCGCCGGATGCGTGGCGCGAATGCGAGTCGTTCCGTCGCCGGAACGTGCGTACGTGATCCATCCTTCGATTCCGTCGTGCGTGCGCACCGCCGCGACCGCCGTGACGGACGCATCGATCGCGGGGATGGCGGGAAGAGCGGGAGCGAACCGCGAGAAGATCGGCGTAAGATCGGTGCCGAGGCTCTCGGCGGGGAATTCGGCGTAGGCAAGCACGGCGTCCGCCGGCAGACGCGAAGCGAGGTTGTCATTTTTTTCGATCGTCAGGAACCATGCCGCACCGATCGCGATGACGGCGACCAGCGAGACCGTCAGCCCGATGAACAGTTGCTTGGCGGAAGGGGGCACCATGGGTCAGAGCGAGTTGAGACGATCGCGGGCGCTTGCGAGCGACGGGTCCAACGTGAGCGCTTTGGCGAGTTCCAGACGCGCTTCGTCGGTGCGGTCGGTTTCGGCGGCCGCCCAACCCAGGAGCTCATGAGCACGTGCATCCTCCGGGAATCGGGCGACGCTCTCTTGCGCGCGTGCGTAGGCTTCCTCGGCCTTATCCGCACTTATAGCGGCAGTCACAAAATCGGAGAACGTATCGATGGTCGCCGCGGGATCCTGCGTCAGTACGTCCAGTTCCTGGAGCGCCACCTGCACGTCGCCGACGGCAAAGGCTTCGGCCGCGAGCAAGCGGCGCGCATCGGCGGCGGGAGTGAATCCGTTTTGGAGCGCGTATTGGAAGTACGTGATCGCGCCGGCGTGATCGCCGAGCGTGGCGAGCGTGCGGCCCAGGAAGTACTGGATTTCGGGCTTCTGCGGATCGATGGCGTACGCGCGTTCGAACGAGAGCTTCGCTTCGTCGGGGCGTTCGGTCGTCAGTTGGCAGAAGCCCTGCACGATCCACGCATCGCGGTAGTCGTCTTGCGCCGCGAGCGTCCGCGCGAGAAGGGGGAGTGCAAGTTCGCATTCGCCGACGTCCGCCAACGCGCGAGCCAAAAGCGTGGCGCGGTGCGTCTCGGGACTGTTCTCGAACAAATCGTACTCCTCGTACGCTCCCAAGAGCGTTTTGGCATAGCCCCGTAAGGTCGGTTCCCATCCGCCCAGCACGGTCGAGAGCGCGGCGCGCGCGTCGTCGTGTCGTTCTTCGATGATCGCGAGCAGGCCGAGACCGTACTGCTTCTGCGGCGAGTCGCCGCTTCCGTCGAGCAGTCGGCGCGCGTCCTCGAGAGTTCCGGAGCGCAGATGAATGATGCTTTCCAGAAGAACCAAGTCTTCGTCGCGCGCTCCGGCCGCACGCAGGCGGCGCAAGGTGTCGCGCGCGGCGTCGATATCGCGCCGCTGCAATTGCGCCTGCGCGAGTTTGCGCAGCGCCGTGAGTCCTCCTCCGGCCTCGACCGACGCTTCGTACTCGCGTTCGGCCTCGGTCCACTGCCCGCGCAGCGCGAGCAAATCACCGCGGCGCAGCGCTGCCAGGGCCTGATCGCCGTGGGCGACGGGTGTGGGAAGGGGCGCGAGCGGACGGACGGTCGAACCCGTTTCCGTCGAGTCGTTCCCCGTGCGTTGCAAGAGCGCTCGCGTGCTGTCGAGCTGCCACAAGAGGAAACCGCCGATGATCGCCACGGTGACCAGCGCGAGCAGCGCGGGGATCGTTAGCGAACGGGGGAGCGCCATGGGCCCACAGCGTACCAGCTCCGCTCCGCGTCCGTCAGCTGTTCTTCTTAGGCTTTCTTCTTCCGCGTTTTCTTCGGCGCTTCTTCGTCTTCATCCGACACCGCTTCGTTCTTGACCGGGGTCAGTTCGCCGTCATCTTCTTCCAGCGCGCCCTGCGAGATCGCTTCGCGCGCGGCGGCTTCGGCCAGATGCTTGGGGAGCACGGCTTCGACCGCGGCCCACTTCGCTTCACCGACGCTCGGCAGCAAGACCGTCACTTGGTCGCCGACCTCGGCGCGGTAGAACGTGACCGATGCCAAGAGCACGCGGAACGACTTTCCTTCGGCGAGCACTTTGTACTGGCCGTCTTCCTGGATGAGCACGCCCTTCGCGATGCGGCGGTCGATCGGAGCGATTTGTTTATAGATGAATTTTCCTTCGTCGGTGATCGTCAGTTTCATGCCGTCGCCCTCCACGAGCTTGCTCTTGCTGGCGTAGTTCGCGGGCACGGGGTAGCTCTGGCCGGAACCGTCCACCATGTTCTGGCCGTCGAACACGCCCTCGATCACCTTGCCCGATACGGGTGTCGTGGATGCCGACCGCGTCGCGCGGACGACCAGGCGTTCCTTGAGCGGATCGCTGACGCCGGTCAGCTCCCGCAGCATCGACGACGCGGTCTTAAGCGACGCTTGGGCGCTCTCGAGCAATTCCTGAATCTGCAGCAGACCGTCGTCGGGCATGGGAACGGGAGGAAGGGGAGTTGGTGTGGATCAGAGTCGCCGTTCCGTGACCGTCAGGTCACCGTCGGCAAGGCGCTTCTCCATGGCGGCGGCGTCGAGCAGGCCGGGTTGCGCACCGACCGAACCGACGACGCTCATCGCGTTTATGGTACCGGAACGGAGCGCCGTTGGCAAGGTTTTACCGATTAACAGCGCCCATGTGACGCCCGTGCCGAACGCGTCGCCGGCACCGGTCGCGTCGACGACCGTGCGGTCGCCGGGCAAGCAGTGATAGACCTTCTCGCCGTCGGTCGCGAGCACGCCCTGCGCGCCGTCCGTGATGCAAGCGTTGCGCACGCCGGCCGCCAGGAGGTGCTTCATCGCCGCGAGGACGTCTTGTTCCCTCGTGAATGCGAGCGCTTCTTCTTTATTGAGGAGCAGGAGATCCGTCTGGCGCAACAGATCCCGAATGTTGGCGCGCTTCGTGCCCATTTCGATCTGGCAGGCGCCCGGATTCCACGTCAGGTGCTTGTGGGGCGTCTCGGCGAGGAGACAGATGACGTCGTCTTCGATCTGGCACGATTCCTCCTGGATGCTGTTGAGGTAGATGCAATCGGCCTCGGCCGCCGCGTCGCGTGCGAACGTCGCATCATGCAGGTGCTTACTCGTGCCGGGGTGCTTCAGAATGACGCGCTCGCCGTTGCGGGCGGTCAGGATGATCGAGAAATCCGACGCTTCGTTCTCCACCACCGTCACGTGCGCCGTATCGACGCGCTCGTTGCGGCAATTATCGAGGATCGACTGCCCCCAGGCATCGTCGCCGATGACGCCGCAGTACGACGCGTTGCACCCGAGTCGCGCGAGCCCCACCGCCGTGTTGTGTGCGCCGCCGCCGCACGTGCGGATGACGTCCTGCACCTGAATCTTCGCCCCCAAAGGGAGCGTGAACGAGCGGGCACGTTCGTCCGCATGGATAACGTTGTGGTCCGCGATCACGAACAGATCGAACGTCGCCCCTCCGATCGACATCGTAGTGGGAGCGCCGTGTACCTTGGTCATCGGACCGACGGAATCGAGGCCAGGAACCGTGCGGCGCGGGAGCGTTCCGCGGTGCGGCGCACGTGGTACCACCCGCCGCCGATGCTTGCCGCGAGCGCGGTCCAGCCGAGGATCGCGGGGATGCCGGTCGTCGGCGTTTCGGGTGCGATGTGCGGCGGTTCCGGATCGAATACGGGGGGATCGCCCGCGCTGGGGTGGAAGCCCGTGCCGCTCGGTGTGCCGCGCGCAATCGCCGCGAGATCCGCGATCTTCTTGCCCGTCGCGGTCACCGGCGTCAGGCGTACGACGTACTCGATGCCGTTCAGCAGATCGCGCAGCGCGAATTCGGTAAGCTCGCGGTTGAGGATGCGCTGCTCGGTCAGGCGCGCTTCGTCGAGGCCGTACTCGAGCAGGAAGTGCGACAGGGGAGTATCGCTCTCGAACGCGCTCCATTGCAGACGCAGGGCCTGGTCTTCGGGGGCGATATTCAAGGACATGCCGAGCACCGTCGCGGTGACGGTATTGCTTCGTTCGACGCTTTCGCGATCGCCTTGGAGGGCGGTGACGGCGAAGAAGTACTGCTTGCCCGGACTCAATCCTGCCACGAGGGCGCGGTCCGTGGGTTGTTCCGTGTCGAGCGAGTAGCCGAATTGGCCCGCCTTTTCACCCACGTACACGCGGTAACCGTCCACCGATCCTTCCGCGAGTTCGACTTCCTCCCAACTGACGCTCACGGCGTTCACGCGCGGTTCGGCGACGATGCCTTCTACCGCGGGGAGTCCCGGCGTGCCGACCGTGAGGGTCGTGCGGAGTTCCGCCGTGTTGCCGGCTTTGTCGGTCGCGAGCAATCGCGGTTGGTAGTCGTCGGGTTGCGGCGCGGTGAAGAACGCCTGGTACGTGCCCGACGCGCTGGCCGGCTTGAGCTGGATTTCCTGCACGGCGCCCGTCGGTTGCTGCGTGATGGTGAGGACGAGTGATTGCAGCCCGGCTTCGCTCTTCACGACCACGAGGACCTTATCGCCCTCTTCGGGGATCTCGGGCGTGAAGGTGATGGTGCCGATCGACGGAGCGTCGGCGTCCAGGCGAACGAGCACCGGACCCGAATCGGACCGCCCGTCTTCGTCCTGCACGCGCAACGTGTAGTCGCGCTGGTCGGAGCGCAGCGGCACCGTGACCGAGAAGTTGCCTTCGGCATCGGTAGAGCCGGGGATATCCGCGGCGCCGCCGAGCACGACGATGTTCGTGAACTTGGGGCCCGTGCCCGTGACCGTGACCGATGCGCCGTTCACCGTGTCGCCGTCCTTGGGCGAGGCGATGGAAATCGCTCCGCCCGCGGGGCGGTCCTCGGTCGTCACGTCGATCGCGACATCGCCGAAGATCGTGCGATCGTTTTGGTCTTCCACGCGGAACGTCTGCTCGCCGGATTCTTTGAATTTCAATACGAGCGGGAAGTCTTTCTTGCCGAGGTCACGCTCTTTGAACGTGTACTTGCCGAAATTCGGCAGCGTCGCGTCGGGATCCGTCGAGGAGAAAAGGACCGTGCCCACGTAGTCTTCGACGATGTTGCCGTCGCGGTCGACCGCGCGGATCGTGATCTTCGACGCTTCTTCGCCGAGCGGCAACGCGGAGGGCGCGTCGATCTCGAATCCCTCGATCACGTCGAAGCCCGCGACCTGCGCATAGTAGAAACGGTTGCCATTGCTCATGCGGCTCGTCGGCTCGTCGTCTTCCGCATGTCCACCCACCGGACCATCGCCGCTGCGGATCGTCGCCGAGTCCTCGAGCGGCATGCCGCTCAGCAGGTCGATCGCGCGGAGTGAAATCGTTCCCGGTTCGTAGCTGCGTACCGAGAAGTGTTGTTCGCCATGTTCGTCGGTCTCGCTCGTTTCGTTCGAGACGTCATCGTCGCCGCGACCGCTCACGAGCGTGGCGATGCGGCCGGGCAGGGGATTGCCGAATTGATCGCGCAGCGTCACGGTGACGCTCGCCGCGTCGTCGCCGTCATCCGCGATGCGGGGCGTCCAGACGTCGATCGTCGAGAGGACGGGATCCACGGCATCGGGCACGACTTCCAGATTCGTGCGCTCTCCATTCGCATCGAAGGCATACAGGCCCGCGCGTTCCGTCAGCGATCCGTGTACGGTCAAACTCGCGTTTCCCTCCGCGTCGGCCGTTCCGCGCAAACCGTGGCTCTCGCCATCCGGCGTCTCCATCCGCACCGCCACCGTTTCGCCGCCGCGCAAACCGCTTGCTAGGAGATCGAACCCGAGACCCGCGATCGCGTCCGCCGGCAACTGCAAGGCGATCGCCGCGAGGGCGGTGGGGGGGACGACGATGCCGATCATCGCCGTGAACCGGATAAGGCGTTTCATGTGTGTATGCATCGAAATAGTATATCATTTTTGGCTTCCAGCCTCAATTCCCGATGGGTATATCAGATACTTCTTTCGTCGGCTGTCCAGCGTCGTTTCGACTGCATGTTCCGGTGCGTGCGTATGATATCGGCCATGCGAACGCGTACTCTCTTGGTTTCATCGCTCGGTGTCCTGCTGGTCGCGTGCGGAGGAGGAGCGGTCGTCGAATGCACGCAATCCTACTGGGATGGCGAAATCGGTACGTGTTTGCCGGAGGGCTGGCACGTGTTGGATCGTGCGAACCTCGACGATCGCGGCGTTCCCGAGGAGGCGGTGGTCGCGTTCCAGACGGACGAATCGGTCGCCGGGCAGTATCTGACGATCGTCGTTACGCGCGAGGAATTGGCGCAGGAAGTGACGTCGGCGGATTACAGCGAGGCGGGCGTGGCGTCGGTGAGCACCTTACCCGGCTACGCGCGACTCGATGAGCGCATGGTGTCGATCGACGACGAAGACCACATCTTGCACGTGTTCACGGCGCAACCGAGCGATGAACAGCCGGTGGCGCGCTTTTACCAACTGAGCTTGGCCGAAGGCCGCACGGGCTACACCTTCACGGCGGCGACGCCGGTCTCGATCGACGACTCCGCCGAACAGCGCATCGTCGCCATCCTCGAGAACGCGACGCTGCAGGAGACGGAGGATACGGCGAACGAGGACACGGGCACGGAGGAGTAAGCGCGGCATTCTTTGCGGTATCCCGCTCGCCAGGTATCCTGCGGCGGCAGTTCTTTCGTCCGGTGCCGTAGCCAAGTAGTAAGGCAGGGGTCTGCAAAACCCCCATACGCGGGTGCAATTCCCGCCGGCACCTCCAACGTTCTCTGGGGCATTAGCTCAGTTGGTAGAGCACCTGCTTTGCAAGCAGGGGGTCGCCGGTTCGAATCCGGCATGCTCCACCAGGATCAATACAATACATCCGTCTCCGCCCCGCTCCGCAACGTCGGGAACAGCCATAAGATCGGGCTGAACAACAGATGCGTCGTATCGGTGAGCGCCGCGATGCTCCAGAAGATGATGAAGATCGCGAGGATGACGATGCCGCCGTAGACGCCTCCGAAGGGGCCCATCCAATCGGGATCGCCGAACGTGTCGCCGATCCGCTCGCGGTACTTCATGAGCACGAAGGCGAAGACGATGCCGAGAATCGGAAAGAGATACTCGGTCATGCGGCGAGGGCCGTGTCGATCTCCTTCTGCATGTCCTGCTCGGTGCGCGCGCCGACGAACTGCGAGACGACGGTGCCACCCTTCACGATGATGAAGGTCGGAATGCTCATGACGCCGTAGCGCCCGGGCACGTCCTGGTTCTCGTCTACGTTCATCTTCGCGATCTTCAGCTTCTCGCCGTTCTTCGTTGCCAGCGCCTCCATGATGGGCGTCATGGCCTTGCACGGACCGCACCAAGGAGCCCAAAAGTCGACGAGCACCGGAACAGGGCTCTGCATGACTTCGGCTTCGAAGGTCTGATCGGTGACGTCGTGTGCCATGGGAAAACGGGGAAACGAAATGACGAGATCGAGTGTACTCCTGTCCGCAAGAACAACGCGAGGATTTTCCGTCCTTCGTCAGCCGCGCTGCAGGATGTCTTTCGCGTGCTGCTTACTGAGCTCGACTCCGGGCTGCCCGTAGGGATCGATGCGGTAGAGCTTGCCGAGGTACACGACCTCGTAGAGGAAGCATTGGAACAGCGCGCCCAGGTGGTAGGCGTCGAGGCGCGTCAGGTTGATGGTGACGTGCGGACGGCGGACGGCGGTGAGGCCGCGGGCGGTGCCTTCCAAGAATGCGTCGAAGATCTGCCCGAAACTTTTGCCGGCCACGTACGCGAATGCCGGATCGACGTTCTTCGGCACCGTCAGACGCGGTTTCTCGATCTCGTGAATGAAGAGGTGCCAACTCTTGCGCGGCCCCTGCATCCATTGCTGGAGCATGGAGTGCTGGTCTTGCGTGCCGATCGCCGCGACGGGAAACGGGTTGCGCACTTCGTTCTTGCCCAAGCTCTCGGCCACCAGTTGCTGGTTCCACCGCGCCATCGAACAGAGGCGTTGGCTGTAGGGCATGATCACGCGCATCACGTAGCCTTTCTTGCTCTCGAGCAGGTACTGCACCGCCGCCAAGAGCGCCGGGGGATTCTCGTCGAGCGTCGTGTGGAACGCCTGTGCTTCCATGTCGGCTGCGCCCTGCAAGAATGCGTCCAGATCGGCGTCGAGCAATGCGAGCGGCAACAGTCCGACGGGCGTGAAAATCGAGTAGCGTCCGCCGACGTCGGGATCGATCGGCAGCGTGGCGATGGCGTTGTCGGTACAGAACGATCGCAACGGACCGACCTGCGGATCCGTGATGCCGACGACGCGCTCCGCGGCCTTCTTGCCGAGGACCGCTTGCAGTTTTTCCCAGAACAGGAAGAACGCGCTCATCGATTCGAGCGTGCCGCCCGATTTGCTCGTGACCACGACCATCGTGTGCTTCCAATCGAGCATGTCGAGCATGAGTTGCAGCGTCGACGGATCGATCGTATCGAGCACGATGAACTCGATGGTCTTCGGCGATTCGAAGACTTCTTGAATCACTTTGGGCCCCAAACTGGAGCCGCCGATGCCGATCCAGAGAACCGTTTGTACGCCGTCCTTCTTCGCTTTGTCCGCGATTTCCCGGACCGCGCGGACGGTCGCCTCGTCGTAGATGCTCCGCGTCCAGGCGTGTCCGCCGGCCTCGCACTCGCCGTGCAGCTCTTCGATGTAACGCTTCATGCTGCCGCGCACCTGCAAGAGGTCTTGATCGGTGATGCCGTACGACGGCGTGATCAGCTTGGCAAGGCTGCCGTTGATATCGAGGGTCAGCATACGGTTACAGGGAACGGAGGGCGGCGGTGACGCGTTCTTCGGTTGTGCGAAGATCGGCGGGGAGCGCCTCGAGCGCGCGGACGATGTCGGACTGTCCGTAGCCCAGCTGCGAGAGCGCCGCCAAGGCGTCTTGGTCGTAGCGGGCGCCCATGGCGCGGAGGTCGCCGGTGAAGAGCATGGGGTGCCGCTCGGCGAGGCTCTTGAGTTCCACGAGCAGTTTTTCGGCGGTTTTCTTCCCGATGCCTTTGACCGCCGTCAGTACGCCGTAATCGTTCTCCTGAATCGCTTTCATGAGCAATCCGCGCGGCACGCCGCAGAGCTCGACGCCCGTGCGCGGACCGATGCCCGAAATCTGCGTGAGTTCTTCGAAGAGCGTCCGCGTGCCGGCGTCCAAGAATCCGAAGAGCTCGAAACGGTCCTCGCGGACGTACGTCGAAATCCAGAGGGTCGCGACCGCGCCGTCCTCGAGGGCGTCCCAGGTATCGACCGGCACCGCGACCCGGTATCCGACTCCTCCCACGTCGACCGACACTTCGCTCACGCTGCCCTTGCCGATCGTTCCTCTCAGATGGGCGAACATACGACGAGTATAACAGAAGCAGAGGACGGAGAGCAGAAGGAGAACGCATTCGGTCGGTCTGTCGTTCAACGGTCTTTTTTGCTATAATAACCAGAAACCCACATGCACACCCACAAGCACATCATCGCCGTGCTCGCGCTCTCGATGGCGCTCGTGCCCGTGATTCCGTTGCGGATGACGGGGCTCTTGTCGCTCGACGAACGCGATCGCGCGCGCGAATCGCTTCAGGATGCGATCGGCGACGCGGCGACGGAATACCGGGAACGCGGCGGGTTGCAGTCGCGGCTCGAAAAAGGAAAATCCGCGCTCACGAAGCAGGAACAACTGCTGCGAGATGCGGAGTACGGGAAACTCGCGGCGCGGAGGGAGGTGGTGAAACTGCGCCGGATCCGGACGTCGATCGAGCGCCGCACGGGCACGCACCTTCCCACGAAGATCGCCGCGGTCGAACTGCGCGATGCGGCCGTCGACCGATTTTCGGATTTGATTCGACAGCGTTCCGGCGCGGCGGTGGCGACGTCTCGTCTGGGGCGCTTGATGCTGTGGGGAAACGCCGACGAACGGTTGCTGCGTTTTCAGGGAGAATTGGTCGAAGATTTGGCCGCTGCCGTGAGCGTGCTCGATCGACTCGAGCGCGCGGAAGCACGTCGCGAGGATGCGCTGCGGCTCTACGCCCAGGCATCGAAAACGTACGCCCAGACCGCGGATCTCGTGGCGCTCAGCGAAGAACAGTTACGGGAAAACCGCCGCATCATGGCCGAGGTGCACGCGCAGGTATTGTCGCTGCAAGGCGAGCTCTCGCGCATCGACGCCAAACTCCGTCAGAAGTCGGCCCGCGCGCTCGTGAACAAAGGCATCCTCGACGCCGAGGACGTTCGCCACGGCAGCGCGGGGGAGACGCCGGCATTCGTCTGGCCGGTGTATGGCAAGATCTCGGCGGGGTTCCTCAACAAGCCCTACGTGTCGCGCTTCGGCGTGCAGCACTACGGCGCGGACATCGTCGTCCCGCAGGGGACGCCCGTTGCCTCGGCTGCGGACGGCGTGGTGTTCCTCGTTCGTGACGGCGGCGCCACCGGCTACACGTATATCTTGGTCGGTCATCGCGATGGGTACGCGACGCTCTACGGGCACATTCACGAGGCGCTCGTGCGCTCGGGCCAGGAGGTGGCGGCAGGGGAGACGATCGGCCTCAGTGGCGGCAAGCCGGGGACGCGCGGCGCGGGTCCGATGACCACCGCGGCACACCTGCACTTCGAAGTGATCCAGAACGGCGTGAACGTCGATCCGCTGACGGTGTTGCCGTAATCAGTCGTTTCGTTTCTTCGGTTGCAGGGTCTGCGTGCACTCGATGCGGACTTTGACAATCGCGTCTTTGCATTGTTGCAGCGGCGGATACGGCGCGATATATCCGAGAATGCGACTACGGACGTCTTCGAAGACGAGATCGAATTCCTGCGCGATATCCGCGGACGCGTTCTCGATGAATGCCCACTTGCGTTCGGTTAGATGCAAATTACGTTCCATGATGTCTGGTTCTACACGATGAGCATTCCATCGCCAAAGCTGAAGAGCCGGAATTTCTCGGCGAGCGCTTTCTGGTAGAGCTTCATGAGCGTGTTCCGGCCGACGAATCCCGCCACGAGCATGAGGAGGCTCGATTGCGGGACGTGGAAGTTCGTGATCAACGCATCGACGAATCGCGGCGGGTTCTCAGGCGAGAGGAAGAGTGTGGTGCGGCCGTAGCGGTTCGTAAGCGTGCGGCCGTCGACCGCCGCGGACTCGAGCGCGCGGACGGTGGTCGTGCCCACGGCGACGATCGGCCGCCCTTTCGCCTTCGCGGTATCGAGGAATGCGGCGGTGTGTTCGTCGACGAAGTACGTTTCTTCGTGCAGCGTTTGAGTCTTCAGTTGTTCTTCCGTCAGCGGCGCGAACGTTCCGAGCCCCACGTGCAGCGTGACGTAGCGCACGTCGCGGCCCGATGCTTCGATGTCCTGGATGAGCTCCGGCGTGAAATGCAGGCCCGCCGTCGGCGCGGCGACGCTGCCCGGGTTCTCGGCGTAGACCGTCTGGTACTCCGTGCGGCGTTCTTCTTCGGTCAGCCGTGAGCGGTCGATGTACGGCGGCAGCGGCGTGAGGCCGTGGCGTTCCAACAGCGCCACCGTCTCTCCGATCGGAAACGACGGCCGGAGAATCGCTTCTTTCCCATGACGTTCCACGACCTCGAGCGTATGACCCACCCACGCGAGCGTCATACTCGGCTGCGCGGCGCGGGGCGCCATGACGCGCAGCGTGTTACCATCGGTTCCCAGGCACAGCATCTCGATGGTCTTTCCGTTGCATGTGACCGCCATGCGTGCCGGCAGCACCTTCGTTTGATTGAAGACCAGCACGCACCGCTCCGGAAGATAGTCGCCGATGTGCGCGAACGTATCGAGTGCGATATCGCCGGTCGCGCGGTCGTAGACCATCAGCCGGGCGCTGTCGCGCGGCGATGCGGGTTCCTGCGCAATGAGGTCCTGGGGGAATTGGTAGTCGTAGGCCGCGAGGGTGTCGGAGGGGTTCATGAACGGAATTCGTCGGATGGCCAGTTGGTGGGGTTATTTCGAATGTAGGCACGGATCCTGTCCAATTCGTCCTGCGATCGTACGATATGTTCGTGGAAATTGCGTTGCCAAACGGGATCGGTGGATCCGCGTATTTCGTTGATGCGTTTGGTGACGGCGGATTTGAATGAACCGACGACCGACGACAACGACCGCGATTGGGGTTTGCCGAATGACCGGATTGAACCGTCGATTGCGATCGTCGTAGGGGCATGGCGCGCCATGCCCCTACCATCGTTGTGCGACGGATCCATTGAATCGATATGGATCAGCCCATGAATATGGTTCGGCATGACGATCCATGTATCCACGTGTACGTACGGTCGAATGATCGTTGTTTTCAATAATTCGTCCACCACCACGCACCCCATATCCGACAATCCCATGATTCCGTGTCGGATGTCGCCGAACAAATGTTCCCGTTGGTGCGTGCAGATCGTCACGAAATACGTCGCATTGTTCCGGTAATCGAATCCCGGGTTTCGGATCGACCGCCGATGGTGATCACGCCTGTGCATCGTCGTGGTGTTTTCCCCTCGGCATCGCCCCCACGATCACCACGAATTCCCCTTTTTTCGTCAGTGATTTCGCGGTATCTGCCAGCCCTGAAACAAGGGTCATCACCATTTCCTCGTGCAATTTCGTCAGTTCGCGCGCGATGACGACGGGGCGATCGGGTTGTGCGGCAAGCGCCTCCGCCAACTCGCGCAACGTTTTTTCGATCCGATGGACCGATTCGTAGAACACGATCGTATCTTCTTCATTCGCGAACGTCGAGAGGAGCGTCTTCCGTCCTTTCTTGAGTGGAAGGAATCCGAGGTAGCGGAAACGGTTAATCGGCAGACCCGACGCGGAGAGCGCCGTGAGGAATGCGGCGGGGCCGGGAAGGGCCGAGACTGCGATGCCTTCGCTGCGGCAGCGGGAGACGACCGCGTAGCCGGGATCCGAAATGCCGGGCGTGCCGGCGTCCGACACGAGCACGAGGTGTTCTCCGCGCTTCAATCGATCGATGATCGCGCCAAGTGCGCGGTCGTCGCTGTAGCCATGGAAACTGATGAATTCTTTCTTCGGCAGCCCCAACAGTTTGAGCAACTGTCCCGTCACGCGCGTGTCTTCGCAGATAATGGCATCACAGGCCTGTAACGTTTCGACCGCCCGCAGAGTAATGTCCTTCAAATTTCCAATCGGCGTCGAGACAATGGAGAGCATGAGGACACTGTAGAAGCAGAATGTAGAAGCAGAAAGCAGAATACCCGCTTCGTACTGCTTCTGTTCTCGGCTTCTGCTTCTCGTCAGCGTTGCCGTGGTTTCACGTCGAACATTGATTTCGGCAGTTCGTGCGCGGCGATGACGTCGGTATTCTCCGGCGTGCGTCGCACCAGCATGAGGACGAAGTCGTCGACGAACACCGGCGCCCAGGCGGGGTCCTGCAGCCGGCGGATCATGAATTGCTGCCCCCAGCGCGTGGCGTCGTGGCGGTAAAAGAAAATCACGTTGAAGTTCACACGCGCGTCGATCTGCCGCCACGTGTCGTCCTTCAATTGCATGGGCAGCAGCGTGTCGGTGAAGAAGTCGCCGGGGTACGCCTCGGGTCGGTTATCCACGAACACGCGTTCCTGCGGATACAAGCCGTACGTCAAAAATCCCCCGATGTCGTAGTTGTTGAAGATAGGCCCCTGGAGGTCGTTCTCTTTGAAGAATTCGATCGATCGCAGGATGCCCGGCGAGGCGCCGACGCCGATCGTGTTCCACGCAAGCTTCCAATACGACGGCCAGAACACCACCATCGTAGCGGTAAGCACGACGGGGACCAGCGTCTGCACCGTGCGTCGCCGCGCGTCGCTGAGCCTCTGCAGCGAGAGGTCGCTCCACGCATAGGCGATCGCGACGAGCGCGACGTACGAGAAGATCGTGAAGTTGCGGATGGCGTTCCATCCGATGATCGAAACGAATAGTGAGAGGATGAGCAGCGCGATGTCCGGCAGTTCGCGTTCCCGCCACGCGCGGTACAGCCGCCATGCCCACGAGATCCACAGGATCGCGAGTGCGACTTTGAAAAATTCCGCCGGAGGATAATCGCCGTACGCCAGGATTTTCGTGACGGTCTGGTTCTCGGCGACGGCGTAGGCGTAGTTTTCGAAAATGAGCAGGGGATAGAGCGCGCCCTTCCAGCCGTTGGGATTCAGCGGCGTGAGGAGGCACATGACCCCCAGCGCGATCGCGAGCCGCTTCGCGAGGAGCAGGTGTTCGGTTCGTTCGTAGCGGTTCAGCCACGCGCGCAGGAGCGCGTCGAGCAGAAAGGCGCCCACCCAACCGATGCCGAGGAAGAAGTAGATATGCAGGTTCACCCACAGGAGCGTGAGGATCGGCAAGGCAATCAGCGCTTTGGGCGACATCGTCTTGCTGCGCACGCCGAGCAGCATCCACAGGAAGACGGCGCTGAGGAGGTAGCTGAAGAGCTCGGGGCGGATCTCGGCGCGGCCGGAAAAGATGGGGAGTGTGACTGCCGCTGCGGCCATAACCAGCCAAAGTTTGCCGTGGCGCCAAGCGATCCGCAGGTAGAGCAAGGCGGTGAGGAAGACGACACTGAGGCCGAAGAGCGAGACGCCGAGGAAGCCGCCTGCCCGCCTGGCCACCTCAAACAGCACGCCGCTGCCCCAGTGGTGGTTGAGGAACGGGAAGTCGGGATGGGTGTAGGAGTAGAGGTTCGTCGTCGCGACGGTGCCGGTCTCAAGAAAGAGCCGCCCATTCGTGAGGTGTCGACCGAGGTCCGAGGCCGTGAGGACGATCGGTTTGGCGACAGCGACCACGAACACGAGCGCGATGGCGGCCACGAGAAGCCATTGGCCGGCGAGAAGCAATCGGTTGTTCGGCATCATTTGTCGGGGCCATCGTACCACGCTACGATGGCGCGCGTTCATGGCAGACGACAAGACGCCGCCATCGGATTCCCAGCAGTCGCTTTCGTCGGGAGACGGGACCGAAATGCTTTCGTCGATCGGACGCATCCGCCCGCGCCCGATCGTGAATGAAATGGAGGAGAGCTACCTGGACTACGCGATGAGCGTCATCGTCTCGCGCGCGCTGCCGGACGCCCGCGACGGCATGAAGCCGGTGCACCGCCGCATCCTCTACGGCATGAGCGAGCTGGGTCTGCGCTCGTCCGCCAAGCTCCGCAAATCCGCGCTCATCGTGGGTGACGTGATGGGTAAGTACCACCCCCACGGCGACAGCGCGATCTACGAATCGCTCGTCCGCATGGCGCAGGATTTCTCGATGCGCTACCCGTTGGTGCACGGCCAGGGCAACTTCGGCTCGATCGACGGCGACGGCGCCGCCGCCATGCGTTACACGGAGTCGAAAATGGCGAAGATCACGGACGAAATGCTTGCGGACATCGAGAAGAACACCGTCGACTTCCGCCCGAACTACGACGCCTCGCGCAAGGAACCGTCGGTCCTCCCGGCCAAGATCCCGAACCTGCTGCTCAACGGCACGGTGGGCATCGCCGTCGGTATGGCCACGAACATTCCGCCGCACAACCTCAATGAAGTCGTCTCCGCCACGTTGCATCTCCTCGACGAACCAGACGCCACGGTCGAAGACTTGCTCAAATTCATCCAGGGCCCCGACTTCCCGACGGGCGGCATCGTGTACGACAAGGAAATCATCAAGCAGGCGTACCTCACGGGGCGCGGCAGCGTGATGATGCGCGGCAAAGCGGAGATCGAAGAGATGGGTTCGACCGGCCGGTACCACATCCGCATCAGCGAAATTCCGTATCAGGTGAACAAGTCGACGCTCATCGAGCGCATGGCCGACCTGGTGAACGAGAAGGTAATCGTCGGCATTTCGGACATCCGCGACGAATCCGACCGCGAGGGCATCCGCATCGTCATCGAACTGAAGAAAGACAGCTACCCGCAGAAGATCTTGAACCAGCTCTACAAGCACACCGAGCTGCAATCGAGCTTCGGGTACAACATGATCGCGCTCGCGGACGGCATCCAGCCGCGCCTCATGAACCTGCAGGAACTGCTGCAGGTGTTTATCGATCATCGCCGCGTCGTCATCACTCGCCGCGTGATCTACGACCGCGACCGGGCCAAGGAGCGCGCACACATCCTGGAGGGTCTCTCGATCGCGCTCGACCACATCGACGAAGTGATTGCGACGATCCGCAAGAGCGAAACGAAGGAAGAAGCGAAGGAAAACTTGATCAAGAAGTTCAAGCTCTCCGAGCTCCAGGCCCAGGCGATCCTCGACATGCGTCTGCAGACGCTTGCGGGCCTCGAGCGCAAGAAGATCGAAGACGAGCTGAAGGAGAAGAAGAAGTTCATCGCCGAGTGCGAGGCGATCTTGAAGGACAAGAAGAAGGTCGACGGGATCCTGAAAGACGAACTCCTGGCCATCAAGCAGCAGCACGGCGACGAGCGCCGCACCGCGATCGTCGCGACGGCCGCCGGCGAATTCAGCGCCAAGGACACGATCCCGAACGCGCCGATGATCGTCACGCTCACGCGCAGCGGCTACGTGAAGCGCCTGAGCCCCATGCAGTTCCGCGCGCAAAACCGCGGCGGCAAGGGTATCAAGGGCGCGGAGGTGAAGGACGACGACGAGGTGTTGAGCCTGCTGCACGTCATGAACCACGACGACCTGCTGTTCTTCACGAACACCGGCCGCGTCTTCCAGATGCCGGCGTACGAACTGCCGCAAACGAGTCGCGTGGCGCGCGGGCAGGCGATCGTGAACTTGCTCCAGCTGAAGCCCGAGGAGCGCATCACGGCGATCATGAAGGCCGATCTCTCCGAGCTTCAGTACCTCTTCATGATCACGGACCAGGGCACGGTGAAGCGCACGGAGGTCGCCGAGTTCGACAACATCCGCCGCAGCGGTCTCATCGCGCAGAAGCTCCCGCCGGGCGAGGAACTCAAGTGGGTCCTGGGGACGACGGGCAAGAACGAGATCCTCATCGTGAGCAAGAAGGGCAAGGCGATCCGCTTCCCGGAAGATGACGTGCGCTCGATGGGTCGCGCCGCCGCCGGCGTCATCGGCATCCGCTTGGACGACAAAGACCGCGTGGTCGAAGCCGGCTGCATCCGCGACGCCGAGAAGAGCAAGCTGATGGTCGTCATGGAGAACGGTCTCGGCAAAATGAGCCCCGTCACCGAATACCGCTTCCAGGGGCGCGGCGGCTCCGGCGTGAAGGCCGCGCAGCTTACGGCCAAGACGGGCGACATCATCGGCGCGGTGGTGCTCGAGGAAGGCGCGCAGGGCGATCTGCTCTGCATCTCGAAGGAAGGCCAGATGATCCGCATGGCGCTGACCGATATCCCGTCGCGCGGCCGCGCCACCCAGGGCGTGATCGTCATGCGCCTCGATCCGCCGGATAAGGTGGCCACGATGAGCGTGGTGATGATCGACCCCGAGGCCGAGAAGGCGATCGCCGAAGCGGCGGCCCAACAGCGCGAAGGGGAGGTGGAAGAACTCTTCGAAGAAGCCGAATTGGTCGAAAAAGCGGCGAAGAAGTCCAAGAGAAAAGCTGCGAAAGCATGATGATTGTTCTTGAACAGAGCCGCGCCGAGCGATAGACTACGAGTACTTACTCCCCGTTCGACATGCCGCAAGGCCTCGACCGGGGTTATTTTTATGCGTAGCATCGCTCCGTCATGGCAACCGAACCGAAAACAAAGAACGTCGTCGTCTTCATCGACGGGCAGAATCTCTTCCACTGCGCCAAGCAAGCCTTCGGGTACACGCATCCCAACTTCGACGTCCGAAAACTGGCCGATGCCGTGTGTCGGTCCAAAGACGGGTGGCGCTTGAAGCAGATCCGCTTCTACACCGGCGTGCCCGATGCCGCCGACAACGCGCAGTGGCACGAGTTCTGGTCGGCCAAGCTGGCGCACCTGGGCAAGATCGGCGTGCACGTGTTTTCGCGACCATTGCGGTATGTGAATGAAACGATCGAATTGTCGGATGGAACGACCAAAACGAAACTCGTCGGGAGAGAGAAGGGGATCGACGTTCGTATCGCACTGGATATCATTCGTCTCGCGCACCGCGGCGATTACGACGTCGCGCTCATCTTCAGTCAGGATCAGGATTTATCCGAAGCGGCCGATGAAATTCGCGTGATCGCGAAAGAGCAGAAGCGATGGATCCGCATCGCCTCGGTTTTTCCGAACAGCCCGACGTCCAAAAACACGCGCGGCATCAACGGCACGGATTGGATCAAGCTGGATCGGACGACGTACGATGCGTGCATCGATCCGACGGATTACCGGAAAGACCAACCCGCTCGCCCGACTTTGAAGAAAAAAGTGGTGAAAAAGACGAAAGCACGGCGGCAAAAACGTCATCCGAGGCAAAAAATGAGCAAGAATTGACAAAATAGAAAAACATTTGACAATGCTAAAAAGAGGGGTTAGAGTGGGCGCAGATCTTTCAGGCAGTTTCGGTCCTTTTATCCTTCCCTGGTTGGATGATAGACCCAGCTCCGCCGTACCGAATGGTGTACGGATCCTGAGAGCTGGCCATCCGCCAACGGAAGCGCCCGCAGGGCGGGTATAGCATGGTCGAGCCGACGACCACCACCCAGGGGATCGGTAAGCGAAAAGCTTACCCGAATGGGAGCCTGAGATCTTTAGACCGGTCCTTGGAGGGCCGATACCGCGACCGAGAGGTCGTACACCCCGCAGACGTCACAGTCTGCGGGGTTTCCATATGTACAGGCACGAAAAGGCCAAGCAGACCTTGCATCACCCTCCGTTTTCCGTAGAATCACCGGGCTTATGAAGGACGGAATCCACCCCACGATGTTCGCCGACGCGAAAACGACCTGCTCGACCTGCGGGACGGTGTTCGAGATTCCGAGCACGGTCCAGACGCAGACCGTGGAAACATGCCGCAATTGCCACCCCGTCTACACGGGTAAGAAGCAGACGACGACCCGCGGCGGCCGCATCGATCGCTTCAAGGCGCGTCTCGAGAAGTCGGGGAAGAAGGAGTAATCGCAGTCGCAAAGATGCCGTATCGGCGATTCCTGGCACTCCAAAGCCAAGAGTGCTATACTCAGATCCATGAACGTACGTCAGGCGAAGCTGCTTTCGGCCATCATCGACCAATTCATCCACACGGCGGAACCGGTGGGTTCGTTGAATCTGCTCGCCGGGCGCGAGTTCCAGGTGTCCGGCGCGACGCTGCGGAATGAAATGCGATTGCTCTGCCAGGAGGGATTTTTGGAGCAGCCGCATGTGTCGGCCGGGCGTATTCCCACCGCGAAGGGCTACCGCATCTACGTGCAGGAATTCATCGAGCCCACCAAGGAACTGCAGAAGGTGCGCAAGAACTTCGACCGTTTGAAGCAGGCGTACGTCCGTCGCAAAGACCAAGAGAAAGTCTACGAGGGCGTGACGCTCCTCTCGCACATGATTCCGAACGTCGCGTTCGCGACGGTGCCGCACAAGGACATGGTGTATTACTTGGGTCTTGCCAACACGCTGCGCCAGCCCGAGTTCGTCCAGAGCCCCGCGCTCGCGACGGGCGTCATCGAAGTGTTGGAGTCGGGTCTCTCGAAGATCCTGGAGGCCGTCGATCTCGATGATCGCGTGCACACCTACATCGCCGACGAGCACCTGCTCCCGCAGATCCAGAGCTGCAGCATGCTCGTGACGCGGTACGAACTGCGCGGCACGCACGGCGCCATCGGCATCCTCGGTCCGATGCGCATGGACTACGCGTATAATACGGCTGCGTTGGATTTGATTCGCGATTTTTTGAAGACCACGTAATTCCATGTCTCCCCACACCGAAAACATCGTGCTCCGGGTCCGTCCCAGTCTGCCCGACCAGGACGATACGACCGCGGCGCGCGGCCCCTTGATGTTCGAGACGGCGCTCTCGGCCCTGCACTCGCTGAAGGCCCGGGACGGCGCCGTGACCTTCGACATCGGGCTGTCGGAGGGGAAGATCGGGCTCTTCGTCCGCGGCTCCCGCGCCGCGTGCGCGCTCGCGGAGTCGCAGCTCTACGGCCAATTCCCCGATGCCGAAATCGAACCGGTGCGCGAGGAGCCGTTCACGCTCAAGCCCGGCGAAATCGTCGTGACGGCGGATCTCACGCTTACCGATCCCGAAGTCTTCCCCATCAAGCGCTACCCGCAATTCGCGGACGTTTCGACGCGCCAGACGATCGACACCATCGCCGGCATCACGTCGACCATCGTGCGCTACCCGAAGCCGGGCATGCGCGGGCTCGTGCAGCTCGTCGTGACGCCCGCATCGTCCAAAACCCGCAAGCGCGCGATCAAGTTCCTGCCCTTCTTGGGGCAGGGGATGGCCAAGCGGTCTCCCGGATTCGCGCTGCTCTGGACGAAGGTTCACATGGCGCGCGGCTGGAAACGGCTGCTCCTGTGGCCGATCGACATCGCGCTTGGCGGATGGAGGTTGTGGTTCTCATCGTTCAAAACCCGCGGCACGACCATCTCGGCTCTCTCCGGCGAAGAAGTGCAGTCCTCGAATCCCGACGACGAACACCAAGTGAGCATGCGCAGCCACGAGCGCGAAGACGCGATGACCGGTGCCGCCGACAAATTGAATCGCCTGCTCTTCCACGCGAACCTGCGCGTGAGCGTCATCGCCCCCGCCGTCCTCGAACAAGAAGCCCGCGGCAAGGTCGAAGAAATCGTCAGCAGCTACCGCCAATTCTCGCTCCCCAGCAGCAACGGTCTCGATGCCGTGCGCATCACGAAGAGCACGGAACTCCCCGCCGGATTCACGCGGCCGCCGTTCCTCCTCTCGGCCGAGGAAGTCGCCACGCTCTGGCACGTGCCGAATATCCTCGTGAAGACGCCGAACATGGACTGGGTCATCAGCAAGAAACTCGAGCCGCCGGTGAACCTGCCGGTCGAAGGCGTCACGGACCCGCCCGACAGTCTCACGGTGCTCGGCGAATCGGTCTTCCAGGGCCAACGCTTGCGCTTCGGCATCCGCCCCGACGATCGCCGCCGCCACATCTACGTGATCGGCAAAACGGGCATGGGCAAGTCGACGATCCTCGAGAACATGATCTACAGCGACGTCGTCGGCGGCAAAGGCATCGCCGTCATCGATCCGCACGGCGACCTCATCGAGGCGTGTTTGAAATTCATCCCCAAGGAACGCACGAACGACGTTGTCCTCTTCGAACCCAGCGACAAAGACTACGCCGTGTCGTTCAATATGCTCGAAGTCCAAAACCCCGAGCAACGCCCGCTCATCGCCTCGGGTCTCATGAGCGTCTTCACGAAGCTGTGGCCCGAAGCCTTCTCCGGCCGCATGGAGTACATCCTGCGCAACACCTTGATCGCGCTGCTCGAGAACGAAGGCACAACGATGCTCGGCATCCTGCGTATGTTCGCGGACGACGCGTACCGCAAGAAGATCGTCGCGAACTGCACCGAGCCGGTCGTTCGGACGTTCTGGGACGTCGAATACCCCAGCTGGAGCGACAAATACCGGACCGAGGCCATTGCGTCGATTCAGAACAAAATCGGCCAACTGCTCACGACGCCGATCATTCGCAACATCGTGGGGCAGGTGAAGTCGACGCTCGATATCCGCCACGCGATGGATACGGGGAAGATCGTCCTCGTGAACCTGAGCAAAGGAAAACTCGGCGAAGACACGTCGGCGTTCCTCGGCTCGATGCTCGTGACGAAGTTCCAGATCGACGCCATGAGCCGCGCGGATGTACCCGAGAAAGATCGCCGCGATTTCTACCTGTACGTCGATGAGTTCCAGAATTTCGCGACGAAGTCGTTCGCCACGATCCTCAGCGAAGCCCGCAAGTACCGCCTGGCGCTCACGATCGCGCACCAATATGTGGGGCAATTGACGCTCCAGGGCGGGGATACGGCCCTCAAGGACGCCGTGTTCGGCAACGTGGGTTCAATGATCAGCTTCCAAGTGGGCAGCGACGACGCCGAGGATCTGAGCCTGCAGTTCGAGGAGATGGTCTCGCCCAAAGACATCCTGAGCCTCCCCAAGTACCACGCGTACGTGCGGCTCATGATCGACGGTATCCCGAGCAAACCGTTCTCCGTCTCCACGCTCCCGCCGCCGAAGATCGAACAGGATCCGGGCCGGGTCGATCAACTGCGCCGCCTCTCGCGCGAGCGGTACTCGGAGAAGAAGACGACGGTGGAAGAGCGGATCATGCGCTGGGCCGCGGGTGCGCAAGAAGCGCAGGTGCAGGCCAAAACGGTCGCGAAGCAGCAGGAGAAAGAAGAGGAAGAGAAGAAGAAAGCCCGCGCGAAGAAGATGACGCTGGAGCAGTATCGCGCCTGGCGCGATCGCGAGTTGTGGCTCAACACCTACAATGCGATCCGCAAGAAACAGTTCCTAGGGGAAACACTCACCGATGCCGAGCAGAAAGAGATGGCCGACCTCGCGCCGAAGCTCGAGGCGACCGGCGGTATTCCTCCGCCGAGCAAGACCTTGATTGATGAGGCGAAGAAGAAGGGGATCGATGTGAGTCAGTTTGGGGGGTGAAAGGGAAGCCCTTGAAGCGGTGTATAATGCCTTCATGGCGACTCTTCCCAAAACATGTCCCGTTTGTGGCTATGAAAGGTTTAGTGGTCAAGCAAGCGGAAGCAGCCGCGAGTATTTTTGTGAGTGTGACAGGTGTGGCCAATATTATGCGACGACTGAATTTTTGTTGTTCGGAGATGCGAGGGAATACGTAGATAAGAAGCACCTGCTTTCAGGCTTGATAAGAGAAATTAATGAGGAAGGAGGTATTCCTAAAATTCTGTATAAAGATCTACCATCACTTCTTTCTGATTCTAGAATTCCGAAAGATGACGACGCCGAGAAAAAAGCTCGTAAAATACTCACTTACATTCGTCGGAAATCACGACATTACGGGCATACAGTTACTCTGCATCTTGAGCGGGATCGGGCCATTGCATATGCAATTAACGACCAGGAATTTGATGCTCTACTAAGGCTTTTGGAAGATAGTGGATTAATCGAAGGAGGTTTCCTTAAAACGGACACTAGTGCAGGGGAAATAATAGATTCGGAGGGGGTGCTCGCACTTACTGCTTTAGGATGGAAGGAAGGTAAGACAGATGAATCAAGGCTGAAAAGCGAACAAGGTTTCATTGCTATTAGATTCGATGACGATGCCGATCCGTTTATTACGGCCATTGAAGAAGCCATTACAGAATCTGGCTATAAGCCAATGTGCATCAAAGAGAAACATTATCCTGAGAGGGTGATGGATAAAGCAATCGGAGAAATTCGGAACAGTCGGTTCTTGGTCGTTGATCTAACAAAAAATCGTTGCGCTGTTTCATTTGAAGCAGGGTTTGCTTACGCATTGGAAATAGAAACAATTTCTGTGTGTCAAAAGGGTGAAAAAGTTGAAGATTTTTATGCAAAACACTTTAAATATGTCGAATATGAAGATGCTGCAGACTTAAAGCAAAAGGTCTTAGAGGCTATAAGCGCTCGTATTCCTAAGGATAAATAATAAAAAAGACCCTTGCAGAATCTCTATGTTTATCTGAGCAACTATTTGTATGCGGAAACAGACAAAAAACATTTCAGCAGCACCCCATCGCAGGGTGAGGTCTCACAATGGGGAAGGCTCGATAGATTTAACGATGCAACATGCTACCATCAACACATGACTGAAAAGCTCGCAATGAAGATTGCCATCGGCTTCATAATTTTTTTCATGAGCATTCCTCTTGCATACGGTGTTTTGAAATTTAGTCTCAGAGCCATGGGATATTACCCCTGCGCGACGGGTTGTTGGGATATAGCCCAGCAGTTCATTGAAAATGGAACACCAGCAACTGAGTGTTACAAGATTATCGTTTTGGATATCGGTCCTCGTCCACCAACCTCATCCTTCCGAGCTGGATGTTACGATGAGGTTGTTAATGCCCAAAAATAAAAAACGTTTATTTCCGGATTAACAAAAAGACCCTTTGCAGGGTCTCTATGTTTGTCTTGGCGGCGGTACATGACTTATTTGGCCATGGAGCCGATGACGAGGTGAGGGAGGTGCCTCATCCCGCTGCCCTGCTTCGGATTCTTGTTTCTCCTCGAATCCTATCGAGGTCCCCGGGACGGTGGCAGCGAGGTCCGTGAGGACGCGGGTGACACACAGGGGAGTGGAGGGGGTTGCGCACGGAAGTCCATGCCTCGGAGATTCCGTACGAGTCGCAGAGCAGAGAGGGTGACAGCCACCGTTGCAGGTGGAGGCTTGCGGATCACGTTACCTAGACCCGTTGATACTCAAGAAGGTGTGAGGTGTGGCCGGGAGGAACGAGCGAAAACGCTCCAAGGATGACCGTCACTCTCTCTGTTCGCCGTGAACCTGAGCCGATAGGCGAATGGTTCATGGCTGTCCGTGGTGTGAAGGGTCTGTGCCTGCCCCGCAGGTTTCATAGCATCGTACGCGAGGCGTCGGTTTGCGCAACAAGGAGCCCTTTCGACATATCCACATTCCATGTATGAATACATTTTTTGCGCTTTCTCTGTATTCAAACGGTTCAAATTGCATGATTCAACAGCCGCGTACTGCGGCACAGTTGGGGAAAAAGCGGAAGAATGATTCCCGAATCATGCTTCTACAATGAGCGCACTTCTTTACTCCCTCTTTATGAACGGTTCCAAATGCACGAGCTGCACCATCGTTGGATACCTCTCCATCGCGGTGTATCTGGTGATCACCCTCATCACGTTGTACGCGGCGTACAACACGCACTTCCTGCCCTCCGGCTTCGTGGCCGGCACGCCGGAAGGATCGTTGGCACTGCTGACGGTCGTGTTCTCCTTCCATCTGTTGGTGAAGGCGTTCAAAAAGTGCTGCTCGTGCGGCGGTGGCTGCGGCTGCGGTGGAAACTGCAATTGCGGCACCGGCGGCAACGCGATGCCTCGATAAAATCGGTCTCATGTGTCATGGTTCGTCGGGCTCACCATGACACCGATGAACCCATCGGCTGTCAGCCTGAGCTCGACGAAGGCTGACAGTTTTAAAACTCTCCCGTCGGCAACCCCGGCACGGGGAAGCGGCGGCAGAATTCCTGGACTTCGTCGCGCAACGCGGCGAGTGCGGTCGGATCCTCGCGTGCTTCGATGGCTCGGAGCATGAAGTCGGCGATACGGTCCATATCGTCTTCTTTCATGCCGCGTGTCGTGATCGCGGGCGTGCCCAAGCGAATGCCCGAGGGGTCCATGGGCGAGCGGGGATCGTCGGGGATCATGTTCTTGTTGAGCGTGATGTGGACGGAATCCAGCAGCTTCTCGGCCTCGGCCCCCGGAATGCCCCATGAGCTCACGCAATCGATGAGCATCAGGTGGTTATCGGTCCCGTTCGTCACGAGTTTCGCGCCGTTCTGCATCAGCGTGTCGGCCAAACACTTCGCATTCTTGAGGATCTGCGCCGCGTATTCGCGGAATTCCGGCTGGAGCGCTTCGCCGAAGGCGACGGCTTTCGCCGCCACCATCTGCATGATCGGCCCGCCCTGGAATCCCGGGAACACGGATTTGTCGATCTTTTTCCCGAGTTCCGGCGTTCGCGTCAGGATCATGCCGCCGCGCGGGCCGCGCAGCGATTTGTGGGTCGTCGTCGTGATGATATCGAAGCCGTCGTCGAACGGATTGCGCAGCTGCTTGCCGGCAATGAGCCCGGCGATGTGCGCCATGTCGGCCATCGTGATCGCGCCCACCTCGTCGGCGATCGCTTTCATCTTCGCGTAATTGAGTTCCCGCGGATACGCCGAGAATCCCGCCAGGAGCAGCTTCGGCTTCGTCTCCAGCGCCACCCGCCGCATCTCGTCGTAGTCGATGTCGCCCGTCTCCGGATCCTTCATCTTGTAGCGGACGAAGTGGAAGATCTTCGTGATGTACGTCACCGGATGCCCGTGCGTCAGGTGGCCGCCGTGGCTCAAATCCATGCCCATCACCGTGTCGCCGGGTTCCAGGAGCGCGAAGTACGTGGCGACGTTCGCGGGGGCTCCCGCGTGCGGCTGGACGTTCGCGTGGCCGGCGCCGAAGAGTTCTTTCGCGCGTTCGATCGCCAGGCTCTCCACGACATCGGTGTATTCCTGGCCGCCGTAGTAGCGTTTGCCGGGGTACCCCTCGGAGTACTTGTTGTTGAAGCAGTTGCCCATCGCTTCCATCACCGCCGCCGAGACGTAGTTCTCGGACGGGATCAGCTCCATGCCGTCGCGCTGGCGGCGCATCTCGCCCACGAGCGCCGCGTGCACCGCCGGATCGGTCGTCTGCAGATGGTCGTAGCTGGGCATGGCCCGACGATACTCCGTTGGTGTGCGGAAGGCACGCGCCTAGAATGCATTCGATGCGTCGTATGCTCTCCATCATTGCCCTGTCCGTCGTGCTGCTTTCCGGTTGTGGGCAGCCGGAACCGATACAAGAGCCCGAAGGTCACCTCGTCGATGTGCAAGAACTGGACCTCAGCTTCCGTTTCCACGAGCCGCTCACGCTGCGGGCGTCGACGGACGAGGCGATTCTTTCGGGTGAGACGACCGCGATCCAGGTGCAGACGTTACCGTATCGCGATGCCGTGCCCGCGGCCGATGAAGGCGAAGCCCCGACGTGGGCGCTGCCGCGGTCGATCGCGCAGAGCGTGTTCGACGAGCGGTCGTGCGGTCCACTCAAGAGCGAGCGTGCGTACCTGCCGATCGACACGACCGCGCCGCTGCGGTGCGATTTGGTCATCGATCCGTCGGGCCGCGCCGTCGTGTGGATGGTGGGGATCGGCCGGCCGTTCCAGGATGTGCCGTTCCTTCAGAGCGTTCTGCTCGTGCTCGAAGACGAGCGGTTCCACGTGCTGTCGTATATCCACGCCTTCCCCGAGGCCGACGCCACGGTCCAGTGGCTTGCCGAAACGTTCCCGGATCGGCACCCCAACATGTCGTCGCTGATTTGGCCGAATCGGTCGTTTTTGCTTCACGCGGGCGAAGTGCGCGAGGCACTCTCGCACCACGTCGATCCGCCCTCCGCCGAGGTGCAGGACGTCATGGCGGCGCTCGAAGAGCTCGCCTTCAGCGTGGATCGTTCACGGGAGCGCCCTTCTGAATGAAGCCGCGCGGCGTGCACACGGCGTCGACCGGTTGATCGTGCGGCTCGCTCGGTACCTGCCCCACCATTTGGCAATCGAGCGCGATGCCCCAGACGTGCGCGTGTGGATTCTTTGCGCGCAGCTCCCGCAGCCACCGATCGTAGCCGCCGTTGCCGCGACCGATGCGCCCTCCGTTGTTGTCGAACGCCAATCCTGGCAGCAGCACGAGGTCGACATCCGCCAGTGCCAGCGCATCGTTATCTTTGGTCGGTTCCATGAGTCCGTACCGTCCGGGAACGAGATTTTCCAACGTCTCCGCTCGGCGAAACGCGAAAGAACTTCCTTCGAACCGTGGAAAGAAGAGTTTCCATCCTCGTTGCAGCAGTTCCGGAAAAATATCCCGAATATCAGCCTCGGATCCGGTCATCGGGTAGAAGACGCAGATCGTCCCGGGCGTCTCCGGTAACGCGGCAAGGAGGCGTTTACTGAGCGAGCGGCTTTCGCGCGCGCGGTCTTCCGGCGACATGCGCTTGAGGCGTTCCTTGATGGACGCACGGAGGGACTCTTTTTCGGAACGGAGATCCATGCGTGCAGTGTAGCCCCCCTCTCCATCGCAATGGAGAGGGGCCGGGGGTGAGGCAGATCAGAAAACCTCTAAGGCTGCTTCCGCCAAATTCACTTCGCCGCCGGTGTGGACCGGGCGCGTCTCGGCGTCGACGACGAGCGTGAGCTTGAGCGGGCGCTTGAAGATCCGCTCGATCGCGTCTTGCACGCTGCGACCGCCTTCGGCCGCCGATGCTTTGTCGCGGTGGAAGGCCGAGGCGAACCGGACGACGATCGTATCTCCTTCCAGCTTCATCGGTTGGCCGTTTTTGAGCGACATTCGGACGTACGGCGGTTCCGCCGCGGCGACGATCTGGGGCCAGGCCCGGACGACGGCGTCGAAGCTGAGTTCCGGTGCGACGACCGTCGCGGATTCCTCGGAGCGTTCGGGCTCCGGCGCGACGGAAGGGGTGGGGGAGGGCTGGGAGGGGGCGGGGCGCTTCGCGCGCGGGGTGGGCGACCGCGGAGGCGCGGGGGTGGAGGTTTCAGCGGCGACCGTCTCGGGCGCGAGAAGAGAAAGCAGCGCCGATTCAAAAACCAACGCGGGGACCGGAGCGATGCGAACGTCGCGCGCGGCGTGGAGGAGCGTGTCGATCAACCGCAAGTCGCGCATGCCGTCGCCCCCCTCTTGCACCGCCGTGTGCATCCGTTCGCGTGCCGAGGAGAGCAGCATGCGGATGACGGTTTCGAACGGCGCGGCGCGCTCTTCCATGATCCGCGTGAGTTCCAGGATCTTCGCTGCATCCGCGTCATCCACTGCCTGCAGCAATTGTTCGACGTACTCGTGGCCGGATTCGCCGATGCGTTCCTGCACGTCTTGCAGCGTGATCTGCGGCAGACTGCGCAATTGATCGAGCAGCGAAATCGCGTCGCGGAGGCTGCCTTGCACGTGGTGGGCGATCGCGCGCAAAGCCGGGCGATCGGCCGTGATACGCTCTTGGTCGGCGATGTACTGGAGGCGGCGGACGATGTCTTCCTCGCGAATGTGGCGGAACTGAAACCGCTGGCAGCGTGACTGGATCGTCGGCGGGATCTTATGGAGCTCGGTGGTGGCCAAAATGAAGTAGGCGTACGAAGGGGGCTCCTCGAGCGTCTTGAGGAGCGCGTTGAACGCTTCTTTCGTGAGCATGTGCACCTCGTCGATGATGTACACCTTCGCCGAGGCGACGACCGGCGTGAATTGGATTTTTTCGAGCAGACTGCGGATATCGTCGATGCCGCGATTGCTGGCCGCGTCGATCTCGGTGCAGTCCACCAGGCTTCCGTCATCCGTTGCGTCCTCGATTTGCCGCTTGAGCGTTTCATCGGTCACGCTCTGCGTGAGCATCGACTTCGCCAGGATCCGGGCGATCGACGTTTTGCCCGTGCCGCGGGTGCCGGCGAACAGGTACGCATGGGCCAATTTGCCCTGCGCGACCGCTTGTTCCAGCGTCGTGACCACGTGTTCTTGGCCCGTCACGTCCGCGAAGGTTTTGGGCCGGTAGGTGCGGTAGAGGGACATGGGGATGACATTCTACCACAGCCGCAGTATGCTGTGCGCCTATGCGAAAAATCCTCCTCATCGCCCCCTTCGTTCTCCTTGCCGCGTGCGTCGACACGACGGGCCTCACGGCGACCATCCACACCGATGCCCACCCCGACACGGCCCAAAACGCGCTCGTGACGGTGACCGAATACGCCGACTTGCAGTGCCCCGCTTGCCGTAGCGCGCACGCGACGCTCGTGAAACCGCTCATCGCGAAGTACGGCACGCGGATCAGCTACGACTTCCGTCACTTTCCGCTTTCCTCGATCCATCGGTTCGCGATGGAAGCCGCAGAGGGCGCCGAATGCGCGGCGGACCAGGGCGAGCTCTGGGAGTTCATCGATCTCGTGTACGCCAATCAGCAAGATCTCTCGTCGGACATGATCCGCGAGTGGGCCGGTGATTTGGGCGTGGATGCCGAATTGTTCGACCGATGCGTCTCGTCGCACATCAAGCGCAAAGCCATCCAGGCCTCGTACGAGGAGGGTCGTGCGAAAGGCGTACAGGGGACGCCGACGTTCTTCGTGAACGGCGTGCAGACCGAAGCGACGATGGAGGTTCTCTCGGCCGCGATCGATGCGGCGCTGGATCAGGCGGCGATTCTGCGCTGACGCGTCCGCCGCTCATTCCTGCGGCTGTACCCACGCCAACTGTGCGAAGCCGTAGAGCAGGTCGAGTTCGTCGTCCCAGATGACCGCGGTACGCAGCGGGGTGCCGCTGGCCGATGCGGGTTGCACGGGTACCGCGAACGCCTGCGCGCCGTAGTTATCCTTGATCGGACCAAGGTGCACGGCGGTGTCATCCGGGAACTCGCCTTCGCGCGGATCGATGGCATTGGTCAGGTACACCTGCAGCGATGGTCCGGCGGCGGCATCGAACGTGGGGCCGAAGTACAGCGTGTTCTCCAGCAGGAGGGCATCGCCGAAGACGATGTCGCGATCGCTGAGGAACGGCCCCTTGCGGCCCTTCTCCTGTGCCGCGAGCGCCACCGCCGCCCGCTGCAGACTGCGCGTGCGGACGCGGTCGACGGTTGCGCGGACGCCGGGTTCCTGGAGGATCGGGTCTTCCTGCAGTGCGAGGGTGAGCATTTGCTCGGTGAGGTCGTCGAAGTAGAACTCCGCATAGAGCGGGTTCCGCAGTTTGTCCTGCAAGGTCGTGTCATGGATGGGTAACGTCGCACGGTTGCCGCAGGCGACAAGCGTGAGAACGGAAAGGCCGAGGAGAACGCGCGTTCGCATGGGGAAAGAGGGAACGGGGATGCAGTGTAGCGCAGACGCGCTTACGCGGCGACAGCTTCGGTGTCGTCGGCGCGGCGCTTTCCGACGCTCTCCAAGTGCCGCATGTTCGCGAGCACGCGTTCGTTGATCCGCACGAGCTGCTGTTGCTGTTCGAACGACACCCCTTCGATGACGAGTGCCGGTGACCGCCGGTTCTGTTGTTGCGACAAGAGCAGCATCGTCACCGCCGGCGACGTGCCTTCTGTCACGAGCACGTGCGTCGTGTCGTCGTCATCGTTGCCATCGAGCACGACAGTCCGATCGACGAGTTCGGCGGTCTCGCTGATGTCCCGTTCGTCCTCGTCCGTCGTTTCGCCCTGCAGGCGTCTCTCGCCGCGCAGCTTCATGGCGCGGAAGAACGTCGCGGCTTTGTCGGGATCGCCGCTCTCCAGGAGGTGCTCGTAGTGTGCCGCGACCGCCGCGGGGACTCCCTGCCGCACGGTCTGCAAGCTTTCGATCGCTTGGGTCGTGCGTTCTTCTTCCGACGTCTCGTCGGTTCGTTCTTCCCGCGAACGCAACGTTTCCAGATGCGCGGCGATCGATCGCGCGTCGGCGTCGTACGGATGATCCGTCCGGAGTTCCGCGAGATCGCGTTCCGCCGCGTCGTAATCTTTCAGATCGATCGACCGACGGATCGCAAGCTTGGCATCTTCCAGAGCGTCCGTTCTGTCGAGATCGCGCAGGCGCTTTGCGGCATCGAGGCGATTGTGCCATTCGTTCAGCGTGGCCAAGCGCGTTTCGTACGAGAGTTCGAGGAACGCATTGAGGTTCAGCGGCGCGCAGCCGTCCGGACGACCTTCATCGACAGAGCGTTTCGAGAGGTCGTCATACCGCATGCGCGCCGCCCGCCAATCGTCCGCGTATCCTTGCATGACGTCCGGCGTGTACCGCGTCGGATCCGACTGGATTTTCTGGAGCCATGCCCCGACTTTCGCCGGGTGGAGACATCGGTTTTTGCCGGCGCTCGCGGCATGCAAGAACGTTTCGTGCCTCCGGAGCGCGCCGAGGGTGTTCCCCGCGACAGCATCGATCTTGGCATCCACGGCTTTCACCAGGCTTTGGCGTGCATGGAAGTTCCTCTCCTTCGCCAAGAACAAGTCGTGCCGTTCCACGATGTCCAATTCCGGCAGCTGCTTCGCCGTTACGCCCGCAGCCTTCGCTTTGTCGATCACCCGTTGCCGGTCCTGCGCGAGTTTCTTCCATCCCTCTTTGTACTTCTTCTCCCACGTCTCCTTCAGCCACTGGCTGCGGTACATTTCGAGCAACTCCGGATTGTCGAATTCCGCCATCCATTTAGGAACGTCGGCGGCGCTGATCCAGTGCTTCTCCACCGCCTTCGCCAGATCGGATTCGAACCGCGCGCGTTCCGTGGGAGCGCGCACGAGCAAGCGTTCCATGCTGTCGGCGGCTTGCTGCATCCACGCCAGGCGCTCCGCCCGCACGTCCGGGCTCGAGCGAGCCTCGCGCAGGAATTCCTGGTACATCGCTTTGGTTTGGCTGCGCGTCGCTTCGGACAGCGATCCGCCGATGCTATCCATTTGCCGATTGCACTGCGCGATCAGCTCTTCGATGTGCCGTACCTCCTGCGACGCCTCGGGACGATCGTCGATGTCCCGCGCCGATTCGATAGTGGAGGGCTTGTGTGCCATGGAGGATGGATTGTGACGGCGCGCCGACGCAGGATCAAGTAGGCGAACTACCACATATGGTGTTTCCTAGTACATGGACACACTATGCGTAGTGTATTTAGAGATCCGCGTAGGTGATCAGCTCGATGTTCCGTTCCGCCAATAATTTCGGCAATTCCGGGTCCAGTAGCATTTGCAGTTCCGTGATGCGTTGCGGATCGAGGTCGAACGTCGTGCCGTAGGAACTCGGGCTGCTCGGATGCGTCATCAGTTCCGTCGTGCCTTCCGGCAATCGCGCGAGGATGTGGCGCAGGTTCTTCTTGCTTGCGTTGCCGAGGAGCGAGGGGCCGCGGAAGTGATCGGTGGTCACGATGTTCGTGCCGGCCATGAGCGTGCGCGCCGTGCGCGCTTCGGCGTTGATGGCTTCGACCGCTTCGGTTTGATCGTCGGTGATCTGATACCCGAACGGCGGCAACGTTTCGTCCGGGATCCGCACCGCGCGGATCGCGTAGCGTTCGACGATGGGCAGGAGCAGCGGAAACACGAGCGGATGGATGTGGACGTTTTCGTGGCCCGAGACGTGCGAGGGGTAGCCGTAGTGGTCGAAGATCCATTCGACCTGCGCGCGGATCTCGCGTTCCAGATGCGCCGCATCAATGGCTCCTTCATCGAGCAGCCGCCGCAGCCCATCGAGCCCCTGGAAGTTTCCCTGTGCATCCACCAATGTCTCCACGTCGTTCGGATCGCTGACGGGGGAGTGATCGGTGAGGTTGAGATGCAGTCCGCACGTCAGTCCTTTCTCGCGCGCGTGCTTCGCGGCGCGGGCGCTGTCGCTGCAGTTCGGCAGCAACCCCGCGCTGCGGACGACGCCCTGCTCGAAGCACAGGAAAATCCCGTGGCTGCGTTGGGTGCTGGAGCCCAGGTCGTCGGCGGTGACGATGAGACGCTTTTTCTGCACCCGCGCAGTGTAGCAGCGCCCGTCCCTGGGCGCGGCGGGCATGGTGAACCGCCTATCCCCGAAGGGACGGGCGGTTCTTGGTGGGCGGTGTACCGTTTTGAGTTAGTCTGGACCGACGATGTCGAAGATCAGCTTCGCCAGTTCATCCAACGTCTTCGTGACGTTGATCTCACCGGGCATGTCGTATCCCGTGACGACGTACCGTTCGAATCGGTCTTCAAGCTCTTGTGATCCTTCGATGCACTGTCGCAACATGTGCGGCTGTGATGAAACGATCAATAATGCATCGCCGCGCGGATCTTGCTGATCCGCGAACGCCTTGAATGTTTCGCGTGTTCCAGCCGGTTTACCGTCGGGTTTATTCTCAGCGACGACAAGCTGTTCGCGGTTGTTGCTCCACGGACGACGGCCCAATTGATGCCAGATGTAGACCATCAGGGTCGCTTCGTTCGTCGGGAGTCCTTCTGAGACGGTTTTCTCCCATCCGTCTCGGAAAGGGAGTCCGCCGGTGACCGGCTTTCGCAGCACATCCGGACTTTCTTTGTCCGGGAAGAGCCCGCGCTGACTGACGAGGTATGCCGTGTTCATCCAGCGGGCGCCGGCATTGTGCGCCTGCTTCGCGGCGGCAATGCGCTTATGTATCGCCACGTAGGTGGCACCGAGAATCGCGCACCACTGATACGGTCCTTGCGGGATCTTTGGGATCCCAATCAATCCCAACTCCCGGAAGTACGGCAACACGCGGTCGCGCAAATGGGCGTCTTCTTCCACGATCTGCGCGGATTGCAGACCGTGCTTTCGCCACGCACGCTGCGTGACGTCGCGGATGATCTTCGGATCCGTGTCGTGGATCTCGCATTCCTTCAGTAGGCTCTGAAGAGCCTTGGTTGGTACACCGCTGCTTTGAAAAAGCGGTGTAGCTGGCAGTCTCTTTCTCAAGATTCATCTCCTTCTTCGAGGGGGAATGGGACCAGCTACGTATAATCAAAATACTCATTTTTTTGATTTAGTCAACCTTCCACTTTCTTCGTACGTGCGTACAATTGCGGCCACGAAGAAAAGGACGATTAGCTCAGCTGGTTAGAGCGTTCGATTCACATTCGAAAGGTCCTCGGTTCGAATCCGAGATCGTCCACCATTCGCCGGTCCGCGACCCCCTCATGGCAAGCCGCTTTCGGGTGGTTACGCTTTTTCCTGAAGGAACACCCGCAGGTACTCACTTCCCAAGTCTTGGTATGGATAGGGAAGCGTTTCTTCCTTCACGTCGAAGCGCGCGACCATCCGCAGCGCCGAGGTCGACATGATCGCGGCTTCGTTCAGCACGCCGAGACCCGCTCTCTGCAATTGTTCGTCCAGGAGCACGCCGCGGAAGTACGCGACGTCCTTCGGCATCGCGTAGCCGGCTGCGTTCGACATGTCGGTGTGTCCGCGCATGACGCGGTACGCCGTGCGATACGCGCGCTTCAGAGCTCTGTCGCGAATCGCTGCATCGAGCGAGTCGGGGATCGGCTGGTCCGCCGGGATCTTTCCGTACACATGCAGCCATCGTTCTTCCTGATCGTCGACGATCTGCGAGAAGCTCTTGCCGTCTTCCGCCAGCTTCGCCGCCAAAACGTAGAGCGGCAGTTCGGGGGCGTCCGTGTGGCCGAGCCATTTCCTCATGAAGTTGTTTTCGTACCGCATGCCTAATCCTTCGTACAACGTTTCGTTGTCGGTGCGCAGGAGACTGCCTCCGATGCGGAAGTTGCGCCGGCCGTTCATCGCTTGCCGGGCGTGCGCGCATTCATGATCCATGAGCGCGCAGAACTCCAGCGCGTTCAGGTCCTGCCCGTCGCGGTTCGCCGGAATGAAGAGTGCCGGGCCGTTCTCGCATTTGTCGCGGACGTCGATCGACGTGACCTCCGGCGTGAGGACGACCACGAAGCCGTCGGGACATTCTTCCGATCGGAGAATGCCGAGCTTTTGGAAGGCGGATTCGAAGTGCTGCGCCTGTTCGTCCGGTTCGACGATACGCTCTTCGAGTCTGCGGATTTCGTCGTCCGTCAGGGGACCGCGTTCGGCGTTACCCGTGCCGGGCGTCGCGGCATGCGGCAGGCACTCCGCGGCGTACTGCGCTTCGGCGCGTGCGACGAGCAGGGGATCCGTGCCGGGATACTTGCGTTCGAATCCGTGTTTGATGAGCCGTTCGTTCTTCGTTTGGATGCCTTCGATGACGTCGCAGGTGGCGAGGTCATCTTGGATCTTGAAGTGTAATGCGACCTTCGCGAGACGACCGATTTCATCGGTGTCGTCGGGATGGAATTCGTCGCGCAGCCGACGATCGAGTTCATGCAGCGCCGCTCGAGGCTCTTCGAATTCCATCTGTTCGGCGACGGGGTATGTGAACACGGGTTCGGTGCGTTCGCCGTGTCCGCGCGCTTCGAGAAATCGGGCGCGCTCGTGTTCGACGTTCTCGCCGGAGGGCGTGTAGAGCGCGACGGCGTTCCAGTGACCGGTCAGGCGTTCCAGCTCGTCCATGATCGCGCGCAGCGTCGGGTCCATGTCCTCGAGATGGGGTATGGCCAGTTTCTCGGTCCGCGTGCGAAGCATCCGTTGCAGTCGAATGATCTCCGGAAGCGTCGATCCCTCATCGGACCAATGCTCGTCTGACTGCGCGCCGGATTCGATGGACTGATGCGTCATGAATTTAATGTGATATTATAACATAAATTAAATAAATTAACAAATCTACAGTGGTTAGAAAGCCTATATCTCCTATTTTATGCATAGCACTTGATTTATGGAGAATTTGTTATATTTTAACCATGTTTAGGCCCCTGTGTCATGGATCGGGCTTAGGCCCCGGTCATTCACACGCGTCGGCTACAACTTTTTTTACCCCTCTGAGGAGCCCGGCTGATCACCGGGGAATACGATGCTTCGATGGATATATGGGATGCGAAAGCGTCCTCCACCTCGACGCCGCTCACGGCGGTTCGAGCTCTTGGAAGACCGTCGCGTGTTGGCTGCGCCCGCAGCGGATACCGAGACGGTCCTCGCTGGACCGGCCGTTCCGGGAAATCTTCCGGCGGCCGAAGGCGAAGAAGACACCCCGCCGTTCGCGACGGGTATCGTGTACTACGATGCCAACGGCGATCACCTGCACAACGTGGGTGACCTGCTGGCGATCGTGGGACATCTGCGTCGCGAAGGTTCGTCGTCGACATTCGATCCGCTCGATCCGGACAGTAACGGATGGGTGGACACGAACGGCGACGGACTCGTTACATTGGACGACTTGCTTCGCAGCGTCCAAAAACTGCGTGCGGATGGTCCTGGCCCCGTGTCGGGACCCGAGCCGTCGCAGACAATCTCCGCGGTGCGTGCGTTCCCCATGACGCTCACCGTCACGACGGGGTCTGTCTCCTTCGTGCCGGCGATCGTCGATCTCCGGGGCGGCGCGCTTACCTACGCGGTGGCGGGCCAACCCCAGAACGGCGAGCTGACGTCGAACGGAGCGACCTTCACGTACCACGTGACGGGAAGCGGCGCGGGCGATCTCTTCGCGATCACCGGTACGAACAGTGCCGGCGAGAGCGCAACGAGCATCGTTACGCTAGAGTTCGCGTTCGGCTCCGGTCTTATCGCGCTACCGGATCGGATCGTGACCGCGCCGGATACCCCGGTGTCGTTCAATCCACTCGCGAACGATCGGCACGGGAGCGGCGTCGCGTTCGGGATCGAATCCCATACGCAGACCGCGAACGGCACGCTGACGCACGCGGGCGGCGGGAACTTCGACTATGTTCCCCATGTCGCCTTCGTCGGTACCGATGCGTTCTCGTACACGATCAAGGATGACAACGGCGCACTGGCGAGCGCGACGGTGACGATCATCGTCCGTGCGAACAGCGCGCCGGTGCCGACGAATCCGACGATTACGACGCGGCAGGACACGCCGTCCGCGCCGTTCGTTCTCGCGACGGACCCGGAAGGGGACGCCCTGAACGTCACGTTCGGCCCATCGCCCAACGCGACGATCGAGCGGCTCGAGAGCGGACAATGGCGTGCCATCCCCAATGTGGGATTCCATGGCACGACGCAGATCACGTATACCGCCACCGACGCGTTCGGAGCGAGTGTCGAGGGCGTGCTGACGCTCAATGTCCAGTTCGCCCGCTTTACCACGGCGGGCGTTCCGCGCGGTGAGGTCGTGTTCGTCCTTGCCGAGCTGAGCCCCGGCGGTGCGGCCCCCGCGCCGCCTCGGTTTCAGGACGTACCGGAGGGTCATCCGGATTTTGCTTCCGTGCAGGAGGCGGATCAGGATGGATTCTTCGGCGACAGCTTCGCGGTTGGGCAGTTCTTCGATCCCAATCGCCCCGTCACGATCGCCGAAATGGCCGACATCCTGGTTCAGGCCTATGACCTGCAGGGTCCGGACTTCCTCTCGGCCGCGCAACTCGCCGGAGTGCTATTGCCCGGTGAGCAGAATCGTCTCGCCGAGCACGTATCGGAGAGGAGATTCTGGGAGATGATCGCCGCCGCCCGGCATCCGAACGGTCGCTCTCTCAGCGAGAGCGAGCTGGATACGCTGGCCCGACAGTTGGCGGCTCAGTTCGGTACGACGTATTAGTGTAGCCAGCGTGAATGATTCATAAAACCCCCGGCCTGTGCCTGGGGGTTTTTCTTTGCGTTGACGCCGCTCAAAACAGGCGTAGCTTTTCTCCGGTGTGATCTTTCGAATCAACAAAAAGGATTTGGTATGAAGCTTATTCCAACTGTTGTCGACCGCGACGATGTTGCGGTGGAGGCTGTGACGAAAGCCGGAGTGTGCCACGGTCAAATCGTGGATGCGCTCGCTATCATTCGTGTGATACCGGCTAGCGAAGAGGTGCCGCAAACAGCGGATTTCCGAGATTCATTTTTTCGGAAGGCGAAAGTCGTGAAGTTAGCGCCACGAAACCGAACGGTGCCCATCCCGGCGTACCTGCCCGTGTCGGTTAAGGGAGAATTGCCAGAAGTGCTGGAGGCGGGCTACATGTGCGTTCCAGTTCGCATCATCAGCAACGGGGACTTGTTGTTTATTCTTCAAGGAGAGAATGCTCGATTTATTCACGAAAGCGCTCTTGAGGATGCGACGCAGAATTTCCGCGATGCCCTGATGGCCAAGTTTGAACAGTGCGGAGAGAGTCTTTGCACTGCGTAGTTCTTTTCTTGAATCTCATCTAACCCCGGATCACACCACCTCGATTGCCCCATTATGGAGTAATCGAGTTTTTTTCTGTGCTACCCTCTCTTCGTGGCAAAAATCGACCCCCGCCGGATCCTGTTCGAAGACGAGCACCTGCTTGTCGTCATCAAGCTGGGCAACGAGCTGACCGTCGCCGCGGGCGGGGAGGGAAAGCTGCCGCTGTTCGACTTCCTGAAGAAGAACGTGCCGGGGCTGCGCGTCGTGCACCGGCTGGACTACGGCACGTCGGGCGTTATCGCGTTCGCGAAGACCGCCGAGGCCGTTCGCAAGCTGCGCGAGTCGCAGGACCGGTGGACCAAACGCTACCGCGCCATCGTGGCGGGATACGTGATTGAAAGTGAGGGAGTTATTCGGAGACCGCTGGGAGCGCGGACGCACGAAGGAAACGTCGACGCGTTCTCGCGGTATCGCGTGCTCGGCGCGTGGCCGCTCGCGAGCGATCTGGAAGTGACGATCGAGACGGGTCGCAAGCACCAGGTCCGCCAGCACATGGCGATGATCGGGCATCCGCTGCTCATGGATCCGCTCTACGGCAACGCCGAGAAAGATAAGCTCTTCCGCCGCAAGTTCCATTACGACCGGTTCTTCCTCCATGCCGAATCGCTCCAGTTGCCGCACCCCGCGACGGGCACCATGCTCACGCTGAAGGCTCCGCTCCCCGCGCCGTATGAAAAGCTGCTGAAAGAGCTGCGAGCGCGCAGCCACTAGAAGCCCACGGCCAAAAGCTCTAAGCTCGGTCCGTGCGTGTGCTCTCGGGCATCCAACCGTCGGGACAACTTCACCTGGGCAACTACTTCGGGTCCATCCGTCCGAACTTGGAGATGCTCGGAAAGGCCGACCGGAACGTGTTCTTCATCGCCGATCTTCACGCGTTGACGACGGTGCACGATAAAGAAGAGTTGGAGAAGCAGCGTCGGGACGCGTTGCTCGATTATCTCGCATGCGGTTTTGATCCGTCGAAAGCCATCATATTCTATCAATCCGACGTGCCGGAGCATTCGGAGCTTGCGTGGATTCTCTCGACGCTGGCGCCGATGGGTCTCCTCGAGCGTGCCGTGTCGTACAAGGACAAAGTCGAGAAAGGGATCGCCGCCAGCGTGGGTCTCTTCACGTATCCGGTGCTCATGGCGGCGGATATTCTTCTGTATGACACCGACGTCGTGCCGGTAGGTAAGGACCAGAAACAGCACGTGGAGATCGCGCGTGATCTTGCGATCAAGTTCAACAATGCGTTCGGCGAGACGATGGTCGTTCCCGAACCGCGGATTCGTGAGGGAATTGCCGTCGTTCCGGGAACGGACGGCCAAAAGATGAGCAAGAGCTACGGCAATGCGATTCCGCTCTTCGGTGACGACGCGGCGCTGAAGAAAGCGGTCATGGGCATCGTCACCGATTCGAAAGGGCCGGCGGAACCGAAAGATCCGAAAGCGTGCGTTCCGTATCTGTTGCACACGCTCTTCCTCGACGAGGCCGCAGCGAAGGCATTGGCAAAGGAGTACGAAGCGGGTATCGGCTACGGTGATGCGAAGAAGAGGTTGCTTGCGGCCATTATGGACCACGTGACACCCATGCGTGCCCGGCGCGATGCGCTGGCTCGCAAGAGCGGGTACGTCGAAGACGTTGCCCGGGAAGGCGCCGCCAAGGCGTCGGTCATCGCGCGTGAAACGATGGAACGGGTACGCACGGCCGTCGGATTGCGCTGAAAGGCGTTTTTTGCTATACTGGAGGGAAATCTACACACACCCTCCCATGCCGCAGAAACGCACGAATCGTGAATACGTCCTCGGCGGACTCTTCGCCCTCCTGGCGGCGTTCCCCCTGGTGGCGGATACGCAGGGCATTGCCCTTCTGGAAGGATCGGTGACGCAGGACGTGATCGACCGTGCGTTCGAGGATCGGCAGGATCAATCGTCCGTCCGTCGCTTGCGGTGGAGCGTGATCCGCGACTGTGCCAAGCGCGAAGTGAACGGCGAACCGAACGTCTGCCCGGATCCCAACGACTTCGATGCACTGAAGACGTACTGGCTGCCGAAGGACGGCGAGACCGCGACGATCGAAGAGACGATCGCCGCCACGCTCCAGGATCTGGATGAGTTCGAGCGCAACGTCCTGCGCCGCGCCGCGCGCGTCGGCCAATGCCCGAAGGATCTCGACGGGATGGTATCCGGATTCCAGGCGCTGTGCGAACAAACGATCGGGGCGGGCGACGAGCGCATCGACCAGCTGGAAGAAGCGACCCGACGACTGCAGCAGCGGACCCGCCGCGAGGAGGCGTTGCCGAGCCAGCACTATCGGCTGAAGCAGTAACTACTGCTTGCTGTTATCGATCGCCTCGTCGCTGTCCGGAACGCCTTCGGGATGTTCGTACTTTCCGGCTGCGGCGCCGCCTTCGGACTCGGTGGGTTTCAAGTCCTCATCTTCGTCGCCATCGTCATCACCGAACCACGTTGCAGTGCTCATACATGAGTGGGGAAGGGAGAAGAAGTATAGCTTACAACGTCGGCAATCGGTACTGATGCAGCGCCTGGTAATCCGCGCTGTAGCCCGGGAGCATGGCTTCGACCTCACGCCAGTACGCCGGCGAGTGGTCCGCGCGGCGGGTGTGCGCGAGCTCGTGGATGATGACGTATCGTTGCAGGCGCAGGGGCAAGAAGACGAGTGCGGCGTTGAGCATGATGCGCCCCCGCGGCGCGCAGCTGCCCCATTGCGTGGTGGCGAACGCGACCTTCGTCTGCGTGATCCGCGCGCGATAGGTTTGTTTATTCAGGCGATGCAGCAGAGCGGTGAGTTGCGGCTCCGCGTCTTTCGCCAAAAGCGACCAGAGGAATCGGTGCAAGGATCGGCGGCGGATCGTCGGGCTGACGTCGATCCTCCACCCTCCGCGGACGCGGACGGCGCGGGTACGCGTGCCGGGCCGGAGCGTGAACGTGATCTTCCGGTGCCCGGCCGTCAGGCGCAGCGATGATTGTCCGTCCAGAAGAGGGCGGAAGGGGTCCAGGAGCTCTTTTTCGCGATCGAGGAGAATCAGGTGGGCCATCCGACGCAGGAGATTGCGGATATGCTCCTGTTCTTCGGTCCGGGAGAGGTTTTTGGCCAAGCGAATGATGATGGTATTTCCGCGGTACACGGCCCGGGAATGCTTGTTCCGCGTGCGCTCTACCCGGTGGCGAAAACGTGGGGTCTCCATGGGACCCCCAACGGTAGGGGGTCGACCTCCGAGGAACCAGTTGTTCTTCGGAGACGGATGATGTGTGGATATATTTTTATGCAATAAAAAATAATTTTTGCAACTACGACGCGCGTGTCATGGTGGGCCTTACGAACCATCTTCGACGATGCGGATGCACCGTCTGAGAGCAACGACGCTCGTTGTGAGTCCGGTGGATGCTTCGACGTGCGTCGTCGCGGCCGATGCTGTCACGCGTTGCGCATGCGCTTCTTCCAAGCACGGAACGATGCGTTCCAGAAACGGCAGAGAATCTTCCGATTGATCCGCGACGTCGCGCGCGACGAGTGCCACCGATGCGATCAGGCTGCGGACGTACGAAATGCGTGCGTGCGTGATTGCCAGCAGCATCGGCCTGCGGTAGGTCGCGTGGAGATTGCGCTTCGCTTCCTTCAGCATGTCGACCGTCGTGAAGACGCCCGCGTCGACGCCGTCGACGACCGCGGTCGCCGCGTCGATCCACGTATCGATCGCTTCGGACGGATCGAGCGAAACGCCCGGTGTTTCGACCAGAACGTCTCGTTGTTTGCGTCGGTGTCCGATCTCCAGTTGCAGATCGCCGCGCAGGCAGAGGCTTGATTTGGCGACGATCGTATCGCGGTTCGCGCGGCGGATTTCCTCGTGGCAGCGGCTGCGCAGCTCGATGCTGCGTTCGCGGTAGCGCTGTACTTCGGCTGCCCAGGACGCCGTCAGGTTGTCCGAAGGAACGAGCGTATCGATGCTCGCTCCGCCCTCCGCCAACACGTCCAGGCGTTCCATGAGGATACTGCCCGAATCGGCGATCACGGTGCTGCCGGTATCGGTCGTCGGTGTTTCCTGCGCGGCGCACAGCATCGGCGTCATCGCGAGCGCGCAACCGATGATGAACCGCGCGGAGTGCACGGCGATATCGTACCACGATGCCGACGGATCAACGATCGTTCTTCATCCGTACCTCGGCGTCGGCGAACAGCAGCACCGTCTCCACGTACGTTGCGTGGCTCCACGTGAGCGGCGCCACCGAGAGCGGCTCGCCGGTGTAGGCGTCGCGCTGCTCGGGGAGGATGCCCGTCGGTGTTGCGCAGGCGACCACCCAGTCGATGCACTTCTTGGCGGCCGCGAGATCGGTGACCGTCTTCGCGCGGGCGATGAGCCACTGCGCCTTCCAGAGCGTCGTGATGATCCAGGGGTTGCCCGTGGCGTCCTGCGTCGGCGTGCCGGGAAAGTGGTAGGTGTCGTTCGTGTAGCGGGCCCAGCCGCCGACGGCCGTCTTCACGGTCAGCAGGCGATCGAGCGCGTCCATCGTGGAGACGACGCGGGGGTCTTCGACCGAGAGGACGCCGAGTTTCCAGAGAGCCGTGATCGAAGCGTCCGGCGTCGCGTCGCGTTCGATCGTCTTGCCGTCCTTGCGGACGATCTTTTTGAGGAATCGTCCTTCCCGCTCGTCATACAGGTGGAAGTACAGCGCCTGCTTCATCTCGTCGGCGACGGTCTGGTAATGCTCCGAGTGGCGATGATGCCCGAGCATTTGCGCCATCTGCGCCGCGGCGTGCAGGCCCGCGATGACGGTGGCGATCGTGTAGCTGAAGATGCCGCGCTGCTCCTCCCACGGATCGTAGCTGGGGAGGGGGAGTCCCGTGCCCTCTTCGCGGAAGTCGCAGAGGAACTTGGCGGCTTTTTTGACGAACGATTCGTAGAGTCGCTGCAGGAACTCGAAGTCTTGGTCCTGCTCGAAGTGCTTTTGCATCGCGTACAAGACGAGCGCGGTTTCGTCTTCCTGAATCGGCAGCTGCGGCTCGCCGTTCTTGTACCACGCGTGCCACGACGACCCGACCGAACCGTCGGGGTTGTACTTGTGGAGCATGTAGCCGTCGGGCGTCTGCGCGCGGATGCAAAACTCGAAGAACCGGTGGCTCACTTCGCCGTACCCGGCGCGATCGAGCGCGTTGCAGATGAAGGCGCCGTCGCGCGGCCACACGTAGGTGTAGGTATCGCGGTTGAACGCCATGATGTCGGCGTCCGCTGCGGCCAGGATACCGCCGTGGTTATCGGCATGCAGGCGGACTTGCAGCAAGCTGCGCTTGTAGAGCTCGATCGTTTTGACGTCGAGCGACCCGAAGTCGACGCGGCGCTTATTGACCCAGCTCTTCCAGTAGTTCGTCGCGTTGCGCAGGAGTCGTTCGGGCGTTTCTTCCACGGCTTCCTCTTGCAGCTTGATGACCTCTTCGAGCGTCGTGCCGATGCAGAGCCACAGGGTGACGACCGCTTCTTTCCCGGGTTCGACGATCGAATGGATGCCCACGGTCGAGTCGACCGACCCTTGTTCGATGGGGTGGCCGCTCAGTACGCCGTCTTCGGCATCCCTCCACGTGCCCTCCAACCCGCGGTAGTTGCTCTTGCCGACGGTAAAGCTGGAAATTCCGCAGCGCTCCAGGTTCGTCTTGCTGTGGAGCACGGAGTCGAACGGCGATCCGCGGTGGCCGACGATGCATTCGTCGGGCGAGGACGTGTCGCCGCCTATGAGGAAGTACCGCTGGTCGCGGTAGTGGATGACGCTGTTGGTGTACGGCTCGTAGAAGGCGGTGTCCTTCTGCTTGTCGCCGTAGATGTAGAGGTCGTGGTGGAAGAAGAGTTTCACGAGTTTTCGTTCGTTGTCGGTCGACCGGACGACGAAGCGCCGGACGAGCACGTTGTGCACCGGATGCACCGCGTCTTCGACGTCCATGGCGATACCCAAATGATCGTTGCGCAGCGTCGAGTGCCCGACGAGCGTCTCGAGCTTATAGCCCGGTTCGATCGTCCACGACGGGTCGTCGAACCATGCGAAGCCGCGCCCCTCCACGAACGCGCCGATGCGGTGCACCTTGCCGAACGTCGTGTGGTCTTCCTTGCCCACGTACGGAAAGTAGAGGTCGCGCAATTGGAGCCGACCGTCGAAGGTGGCGAGGAGCGAACCGTTGCCGAGCATCAATGAGCGTGGCATAGGATTAGGAAAGGTTTGTAGCCGCGCCCCGGCGTTTACCCTGAGCGGTGCCGAAGGGTGGGCGCGGTGTAGAACGTGGCGAGCGACGAGCCTTCCGTCCCGCGTCGATCGCGGCGAGGCGCACGCGCAGGTCTTCGAGCGCGTGGCTGAAGCGGCGGTAGGCTTCGTACGGCGAGTCGTAGGGGCTGAAGTACTTGTGCACGTCGCCGTCGGCCCAGTACTTCGTGCACATGTAGTAGAAGTGGTCCGAGGTCTGGAGCTTGCGCCAGGTCTCGACGAGTTCCGGATTCTTCGACGCCTTCACGGCGGGTTCCAAGCGGTAGATCGCATCGAGCGCGGATTGCTGGATGTGGTTGCCTTGCCAGGCCGAGAGATCGCGTTCGGTGTCGGCCCACGAGATGTGGTGGTGCACGTCGTACGTCGGGTGCTCGGCGTCCCATTCCTCCACGACCTGGCTCGGCGTGCAGGCGCGGATGCCGCGCGCCTGGAACTGGTGCGGCAGGCTCTCGAGGAACTGGAAGATGCCCGTGTCGGCCCACTGGTGTTCGCCGAATGTCTCGTAGTCCATGAACAAATTGACGCTGTGCCCGGGCGTCTCCGCGATCCACTGGACGTACGTGTCGCTGTGCAGCGGATGGCATGACCAGTTTTTATCGGAGAAGCGGAACGCCACGTCGTCGCTGAGTTTGTAGTTCTTGAGCAAGATGTCGATCGAGCGGCTTGCCTTCGCGTGCGGTCGCAGCGTCGCGATCGTGTGTTCGAGCGTGCGCGGCATGCGGAACGTCGGCGGACGGTGCGGGACGTTCGGGGTCCGGCCGCGCAGATGGCGGTCGGTGCCTTCGGTCACGATGCCCTCGAAGCCCATGAGGCGGACGACCTGGGCGATTTCGTTGTTGAAGATGAGCTCGGTGTTACGGAATACCGTCGGCGCCTGGCCGAAGAGTTCGCGGATCATCGCGACGTGCTTCGTCACCTGCTCGCAGAACTCGGAGAGTGATTTGATGGAGCACAGCGAGTGGTAGTACGTCTCTGCGAGGAACTCGACTTGGCCCGTCTCCGCCAGCTCTTGGAACGACCGCAGGACGTCGGGGCCGTACTCGCGGCATTGGTCGAGGAAGACGCCCGAGAGCGAGTATGACACGCGGAACTCGGGGTTCGCGCGGAGCATGCGGAGGATCGTCGCGTTCGCGGGGAGGTAACACTTCTCCGAGACCTTGCGGAAGATCGCGCGGTTTTTTTCCTCATCGAAGAACGGCGTGTTCGTACCGATGTCATCGTAGCGCAGGTCGCGCAGGCGATAGGGTTGGTGGACCTGGAAGTAGAAGCAGACGCGCTGTGCCATAGGGTTATCGGGAAGAGAGAATATGTTTGTAAATGGAGGCCACTTCGCCGGCCTGGTGTTTCCAATTGAGGCGCTTGAGGATGCTCGGAGCCTCGGACCGCAGCTGTCGCGCGAGCGGTTCCTCGCGCAGCACGGTCACGATGCAGTCGGCCATTTTCTCCGTGTCCCAGAAGTCGACCTTGAACGCGTGGTCGATCACCTCGGCGGCGCCGGACTGCTTGCTTAGGATCACGGGTGTTCCGTGCGCGATCGCCTCGAGCGCTACCAAGCCGAACGGTTCGCTCACGCTCGGCATCACGAAGCAGTCCGCCTGGCGATAGAGTTGCTCGGCTTCGCGCTTGCCCACTTTTCCGGTGAAGATGACGTTCTCGCTCAGGCCCATCCGGCATGCGCGGTCCAGCAGTTCGGGGAGCATGCCGCCGTCGCCCGCCATCACGAATTGCACGTTGGGCTGGGCCTGCGTCACGAGCTTCGCGACATCCAGGAAGAGCACGGGGTTCTTTTGCGTCGTAAGGCGGCCGAGGAAGAGCACGAGCGGCGCGCGCTTCGGGCGAGTGTCTCCCACGACGTTCGTGTGCTGCAGGTGCAGCTGGGCGTGCGGCGCATCGTGGCCGTTATAGACCACCGTGATTTTATGCGGGTTGATGCCGTAGTGCTGCACGAGCAGGTTCTTCGTGTAGTTGCTCACGGCGATGATCGTATCGGCCATCAGGAATCCGTTGCGTTCTTGGTTGGCGATCCAGGCGTTCGGCTGGTTGTGCGTGCGGTCGTACTCCGTCGCATGAATGTGCGCGACCAGCGGAACGCGGTGGTACTTCGATGCGCGGATGCCCGCCTCGTACGTCATCCAGTCGTGGCAGTGGATGACGTCCGGCTGCAGGTCCTTCGTCATGGCGACGCTCTGCTCCGCGAATCGCCAGACGGCTTCGCCGAGATTCGAACCGTAGAGATCGTTGACGGACGTCGCCGTGCCGGTGCCCAGCGTGCGGACGGACTGCATGCGCCGTTCGTATTCCGCGAACCCGTCGTACGGTTGCAGCGCGCTGGGAATGAAACGAATCGATGCGTCGTCGGTGACGATCGTACCGTTCGCATCGGCGGGTCCGCGCAGCAGGTGCGCCTCCGGATGGTTCTGCAGATCCATCGGCAAGACGAGCGTGACCTTCACGCCGTTCTTCGCGAGTCCGCGCACGAGGCCCTGACAAGCGACGCCCAGGCCGCCCGCATGGAGCGGGGGGTATTCCCAGCCGAACATGACCGAATGCATCGACATGAACGTTTGTGTGTTGGTTTGCGAAGAAATCTCATGATTATACCATAAAAAGGCATTTCTGAGGATTCCCTTGGACTTCCAAAAAGTCAGTTCCGTTGCCTAATATTCATTGGCCGGATGCTGGATCAATTCCTCCGCCTTGAGCAGCATGAAGCCGTCTATTGCGATCGTGAAGAGTTCGTTGAATCCCACGTACAGCATCGACTGTGAGAGGAGGCCTGAGGACACACCGTTGCGCAGCAATGCACCGGGATTATCGGCGTCCTGCGGCCATATGCGTTCCAGGAGATCGCGTACGGTGAACACGCCAGTGCGGCCGAATAAGGCGGTCGCCCGTTCGTCGGTCGACGCAGTGCGATCCAAGGCGTCCGCCGTGTAGGTCAATATCCCGCCGTTCCAGAGCGATCGATGGGCCGTGCGTTCTTCGAGCACAAGGCGTTGCACGGCTCTTTGCAGCAGGGGGTCGTCGTGAATCTCAGTGAGCGGGAAGACGGTGACTCCGTGCTCGATGAGGTGCAGCCGCAAGGCCGCGAGCGCGGAGGCGTCGCTCGCGATGACGTCGGGCGGCGAGCCCGTGTGAAGGGCGAAGCCGGCGATCCGCCCGGCGACATCGCCGACGGCGAGTTGCGCGCGTACCGAACGCAGGGAGCGCGCCGCCGCGTGGGTGGCGCTGATCGTCGCGTGAGCCGGCAACACGCGCGAATGCTGCTGCGCGAACATGCCGATCGTGAGCTGCACGGGGCGAGGCGGAGCCGTGCGTTCCAAGTACGTCGGTGACCGTCCGAGCACGCGATTTCCGCGCAGCAGCGCAAGGAGTGCTCGAAGGGCGCCGGAGGCTTGTTCGACGGGAGAATCGATCGACGCTTGCGGAGACACGCCGTCGATCGTCAGCACGGTTTCTCGTCGGATGGACGTCGGTTGGGTTCGGGCGATGCAACGGCCGTCGGTGTTTCGGGGACCGGCGCAGACGGGCTCGCAAACGGCATGGCAGGTTGTCACGTGCAGGAATGCTCCCGATGTCGTGAGTGTGTCCATGCCGCGCAGGCGGCGACCGTCGACCAGACGCGGATGCGGGGCGTGCGCAGTGGGCGTGTCGAAGACGAACGGCGCGCGCGCGAGGCGACGGGGATCGCACGCGGGCGTCGTGCACGTCGCGGAAGGAGAGCGCATGCGCAGCAACGCGTACTCCCGTTCCGCGGCATCGTAGAGACGTCGTTCCAGAGACTCCGATCCGATGGAGCCCAGCGTGACCGGCCCGATGCCGCCGGGCGAGGTGTGAAGGAGGAGAATACCGCTTCCCTGTGCGATATTCGCCGCATGAGGCGGGAGCAGATTCTTGGCGATATCATAGGAAAGAAGAGGGAGGAGCGCCCCGCTTGCCGATCCGCGCGCGCGTTTCGCCGGAGTGGTTTCGTAGAGAATCGTTTCAAGCGGTGCGATGCGCGCCGGGACCGTCAGCAACAGTGGTTCGCCGTCATGGAGGAGCAGCTCGGGAGACGGTCCGCTGCGACCGCCGAGCGCGAGCGGTTGGCCGATGCCGGCGGACGTGCGGACGGTGACGAAGGCCGGAACGGCTTCGCCCTCCCACCACGTCGTGTATCGTCCGGCGGGGAGATCGAAGGGCACGGTCGTTTCCGTCGGTGACGAAGCGAAGCGTTGGCGATAGGTATCGATCCATGTATTCGGGAGGGCCACGATTCTCACGGTGCCTCCGCCGGAGACGCGAACTCCCGCTCGCGGGGACAGGTAGTGCGTACCGATGAACGTCAGCGCGCCGTCCTCCACGGGGAGACGTTCCGCGGTTCCGCCGACCTCCGCGGTGACCACCGTCGTTTGCGATGCCGATGCCCACACGTCGTACAAACCGCCGTGCTCCGGGATGACGTCCGCGCTGCCCGCGGTTTCCGTCCAGAGCGTTGCTTTGTCTTCGTCCAACCGTATGAGTCGCAGGTCATCGCTCGGGGGGAGGCCGTCGCGCCGGGCAAACGCGATGACGTACGTGCGCCCGGCCTCCAGGGAAAACGTATCCAGCACGGCCGATTCGATCGGCGATGAAGCGATTCCTTCTTGGACGTTCTGCGACAGCGGGACCAGTGTGCCCGTTTCGGTGATCGAAACGCCGCAGTATTCGCCGCAGGTCTGAGGGTGTGCCAGCAATGCGTACGCGCCATCCCGATCGACCTCCACGTTCCAAAGAATGGTTGAAGCGCCCGCGATCGGTGGGAAGCGGGGCGTGGAACGGCTCACGTTGGACGATCCGGATCCGAAACGTGCGACCGTTTCTTGCTGGGGCGCCAAAGGGACGGCGATGATGCTCTCCGCCCCCCCTTCGACCGTCATCGCGTTGTCTCCTTGTCGCAGGGGGACATTCGTCGCTTTCCAAGTGCGCGCGCCGATGCGCGCAAGCGGGTAACGCGCGCTCTCAACGAGCAGCTCCGGCGATCCGCCGTCGCCGGCCGTGACGACGTAGACGTCGCCGACACTCCGCTTCCACGCCCTGATTTCGATCGTGGCCGTACCCGATGTGTCCGGAATGGCGGAGAGCGGTGCGGTGCCGATGTTCTGCTTGCGAACGATCACGCCTTCGAATCGATCCGTGGGCAACGTCGAGCGCAGCGTGATGGAGAGCGGTTGACCGGGGCTGACGGGGAACGATCCGATCGATACGAGGCGGTCGCTCGGATCTGTTTGTATGTTGATCGAGAGGGGAATGCGGCGCTGCCCCAAGTGCGCCGTGGCACTCAGGCCGTCGTTGCGATCTTGGATGGCGAAGACTTCCACGATGTCTTCGAACGACGTGTCGATGTTGATCGACATCGAGCATCCCGCGCGCGAAGCGCGGAACACGACGCCGCTTCCGGTGAATGGTCGACCGAGGAGGGGGTCTTTTGTCCAGCAGGAGTCGACGATTGCCGGAGGCATGAATGTCCCGTGATAGCCCCGGTCCAGGATCGCGATCACATCGCTCCCGCCGTCGAGCCGGTACCCCATCCCCGGGATCGTCCGTCCGCTCTGCGTATACCCTTCGGCCAATGCGCGCACCGCCGCTTGCGGAAGGATGTCCGGCTCGCCCGTCTCCTCCCGCGCGTCCCAGCCGCTCGTCGTTTCCGTATTCGTGAGCGCGAACAGATCGCCCGTCGGCGTTCCGTCGAGAAGGTACGAAAACGGCACCACGATGGCGGAGGTTCCGTCGATGCTGCGCAAGAGCGCGCGATCGATCGTTTCCGGCGACGAGCCCGCGAAGGCGATCGGCGTGAAGCCCGTTTTCAGTCGCACGCCGCGTTCCGCCAGGTACGACGCCATGAATGCCGTCACGTCCCGCGGCAGGCCTCCCGCGGCGTACCGCCGTCGCATCCACGCACGCAATGCGTTTTCGATCGGGCTCAAGCCGCCGGTCGCGGTGCGGAGTTCCGTCGGCAACAGGCCCGCGTCGACGCCCCACTCATCCCCGAGCGACGGCGATGCCGACACGAGGACGACTCTTGCGTTGTTCTCTGCCGCAGCCGCCGCCGCGGCGGCACCGCCCAAGGTCGCGCCGATCACCAGAATATCCGTGTCGGATTCGGTGACGGCGTCGAGCGATCGTGCCTCGCGCTCGAACGAAGGGAGGTCGATGACGATGGGAGAAAGGGGATCGCGCCAGGATCGAGGGTCGCGGGCAGCCTCTTCGGTGCTCGTGGGCGACAACGACGTTTCGAAGAATCCGAGCGGCAGGAAGAGTTTGGGCTTCGTGAATCTGACCCACTCCCGATAGAGCAGGAGCGCAAGAATGCACGTGAGGATGACCGCGATGCGCTTGGTCCAGCGAAGCATGCGGTTCGCAGTGTACCATTCCTTGGCGGATCACAGTGCGTCCGCCTACCGGTCAGGCAGGTCCGATCGACGTTGGATGCGGATGATGCCGATGAGCACGCTGCTGAGGATGAATTGCACTCCGAGAATGAAGATCGTCAGCGACGCGATACCGACGGCGATGGTGTCATCGGGCTGCAGGATCGCCGAGACGATTCCCGTCGTGCCGGCGGCAAGGAGCGTGCCGCCGAGGAGGAGCGCGGTTTCGAGACGTGAAAGCGAACGCAACATGCGGCGTCGCGGATCGTGGGGGTGCAATCCCGCTCCGAAGGCGAATGCCTGACTGACGTCCCAGAAGCCGATCGTCTCCATGCCGACGATCGACAACGCGAGGGCGAGCAGCGACAGGAACGCGGAAGGCTGCACCGTGAAAAGCGTCCAGCCCGTGAGGAGCAGTCCTGCACAGAGGATCGTCAGTCCTGGGTAGAGCAGGAGCCAGCGGGGACAGAACAGGAGCATGAAGCGCAGGTGCCGCCAGCCGTCGCGCCACGTCTTGAGATGCGGCGGTCGGTTGCGTCCGTCTTTCTTCAGCGTCGTCGGCACTTCCGTGATCCTCATGCCGAGGAGCGTTGCCTTTACGACCATCTCGCTCGCGAATTCCATGCCGTGCGTTTGCAGCTTCATCCGTTTGAATGCTTCCCGGCTGAACCCGCGCATGCCGCAGTGGAAATCGCGGATGGGCGCGTGGAAGAAGAGCCGTCCGAGACCGCTGAGGATGGGATTTCCAAGTCGGTGGGAAAACGGCATCGCATCCTTGGCGACGCCGCCGAGGAAGCGATTGCCCATGACCAGGTCGTATCCTTCGCGGAGTTTTTCCATGTAGCGCGGCAGATGGTCGAACGCGTAGCTGCCATCCGCGTCGACCATGACGACGTACGTTCCGAGTGCTTCCGCGATGCCACCCGTGAGCGCGCTTCCGTATCCGCGCCGCGCTACGGGCACCACGCGGGCGCCGGCGAGCTCTGCGAGTTCGGCCGAGCGGTCGGTGCTTCCGTTATCGGCCACGATCACCTCGCCGCGGATACCATTGCGTTCCAGCGATGCGCGCGCGTCGCGGACGCACTGCGCAACCGTGCGTTCCTCGTCTAAACAGGGGAGCACCACCGAGAGTTCGATGTTTGTGTCCTGCGCGTGAGGCATCGGATCATTGTAGCATATCGCGCGCACGCGTACCATCCGGAGGTGAGCAGCTCCCACCCACCGTTGAGGGTCTTGCAGGTCTCGTCGTACGGCCCCAAACACGTGGGCGGCATCGAGCGGGTGGCGCACTATCTCGCGAAACTGCTGTCGGAACGCCCCGGCGTCGTCGTGGAGTGGTGCGTGAGCGCGATCGATTTGGAGCAGTCGCTCCCCGGGGTCGAATACCGGCCCATGCGCACGTCCGACGCGCTCGCGCGGTGGTCCGATCTGCCGTACCCCTTCTGGTGGCCGGGTTCACTTCGAATCTTGCGCGCGGCCGTGCGGCGCGCCGACGTCGTGCATATCCACGATTACATTTACATGGGCAGTCTCGCGGCGTTCGTATTCGCGAAATGGTACAAAAAACCGGTCGTCATCACGCAGCATATTTCCGCGATCACGTTCCGCAATCCGTTGCTGTCGTTCACGCTGGCTTGTTTGAACAGGTCGATCGGTCGGTTCATTCTGAATCGCGCGGACGCGGTGGCGTTCGTCGCGGATCATCTGCAGGCGTACTTCCAACCGATGCTTCGCCGTCCGACGCACGTCATTCTCAACGGCGTCGACGATACCGTGTTCCTGCCCGCATCGTCGGCGTCCGAGCGCACGAATATCCGCATGGAATTGCGGATTCCCACGGACAAACCCGTTCTGCTGTACGTCGGTCGTTTCGTCGAGAAAAAAGGCATTCACGTGCTGCGGTACCTTGCCGAACGGACGCCGCATTTCACGTGGGTGTTCATCGGATCGGGACATGTCGATCCGGGAACGTGGGGGCTCTCGAACGTCATCGTGCGATCGCCGGTTTCCGACAACGACACGCTCCTGCGGCAGTACTATCAAATGGCAGATCTCTTCGTGTTTCCGGGCCAAGGAGAGGGGTTCCCGCTTGTGCTCATGGAAGCCCTCGCGTGCGGCTTACCGGTCATGATTTCGAAGAAACTGCTCATTCCCGATCCGATCCCGGCTGAGGCCTGCGTGTCCGTGGACGACGGCGGTTATCCTGAAACGACGAAAGACGCCTGGAACAACGCGTTGGCGGAAGGTGCGACGCCGTCCGCACTCGTCGCCATGCGCCGTGCGGCTATGGAACGGAAGGCTCCATGGACATGGGATAAAACTGTTTCAAAATATCATGATTTGTACTCGCGCGCGGCGCGGCGAGCTTCATTGTAGAAATGGCAAGGGTCTGCTATAATCAGAGGATTGTCTGAATACCTACTTCATTCACAGGATGGGTCCGCACCGGGCCTTGAAAGCGCGCTCTCCGCGCAGAGCGAGGGGCTGACGCTGCTCGAGTACTCCCAGAAAGTCGCGGACCTCGGTCGCGACGCGGTCTCCGTGATCGTCCCGACGGATCATGACGGTCCGGTACTGCCGCGCTTCTTGGATCGATTGCTGCCCGTGATGCGCGGTCTCGGTCGCCCGTTCGAAATCATCATCGTCGACGATCGTTCCGGCGACGGCACCGCGTCGTACGCGCGATCGCTCGCGCCTGATTGCCAGGTGCGATTCTTCGAGAAGGTCGGCCGGCAGGGCAGGTCCACGTCGCTCAAGGAGGGCGTCGATCAAGCGCTTGGCGCGACCATCGTGTTCCTCGATCCCGAACTCCGCTATCCGCCAGAAGCCATTCCGGAACTCTTGGAAGCATTGGAGACATGCGACGTCGTCGTCGCCAATCGCAAGCACCGCCGTTGGCTACGCATCGTCGCCAACCGTCTCTATCGTTTCGTATTCGGACGGCTACTGCTCTCTGTCGATGCCGACGTCCGTTCGGGGCTCAAGGCCTTCAAGCGCACCCTGCTCGAGAGTCTTCGGTTTGACCCGGAAGCCGAACTGAAGTGGGGCTTCGACGCTTTCCTCCTCTACCATGCTCGCCGTGCGAAGTGGATCGTCCAAACGATTGACGTCGCATATGCCGCCGGCCGTTCGAAGGAGGGATTCTGGAGCGGGGTGGGGCTGCGCCTGACATTCGCGTTCGGCGTCGTGGGGTTGCGCATCGCGCACGTCTTGCGTTTGCTGTTCCCGTTCCTGTACCCGCCGGAACCGGTGGAGTACTTCAACGCCGGTTTCACAAACGTGAACGATTACCTGTTTTTGACACCCGAACAGAGCGCCAAGGGGCACATCACGAAAGAGACTATTTCGCTCGGTATCGTGCTGTTTGCCTGCATGTTCGTCGCGGCGGGATACCTCAAGTTCAGTCTCGGCATTCCGCTCTCCCGGTTCTTTGCCGGGTTCATTTCGACGGTGTACATCGCGATCCTGCTCTTCAAGCTCGTCATGATGCACCGATCCGTGGCGGCCAATCGGCGCATCGTCACCGATGACGATCTCCGCGCGCTGCGCGACGAGGAACTTCCGGTCGTGTCGATGTTCATCCCGCTCTACAAAGAGCCGGAGATCATTCCGCAGATCTTCCGGTACCTCTCGGATTTCGATTACCCCCAAGGGAAGCTCGATATCATTTTCATTCTCGAATCGACCGACACTGAGACGGCGCAGGCGTTCCTCGCCATGCATCCGCCCGCGCATTTCAAGGCGCTGCTCTCGCCGGACGTTCCGCCGAAAACGAAACCGAAGGCGATGAACGTCGCCTTCAAAGAGGCGAAAGGGGAAGTGCTCGTCATCTTCGATGCGGAGGTCTTGCCCGAGCGCGATCAGTTGAAGCGCGCCGTCGCGATGTTCAAGAAATTCCCCGAGGCGAAGTACCTGCATGGCCGCATGGACGTCTACAACGCGGAGGAGAACTGGATCACGCGTTTGTATACGGCGGAGTTCTGTTACTTCTACCACTACTTCATGCCGGGGCTCATCGAGAGCAAGTATCCGGTGCCGATTTCCGGGCACAGCACGTACTTCCGTGCCGAAGTCATCGAGAAAGTCGGCGCGTGGGACGGCTACAACGTCGCGGAGGACTGCGACATCGGCATCCGCATTTACCGCAAAGGGTTCGGCAGCGGCATGATGCTCGATTCCCACACCTGGGAGCAGTCGACCACGACGATCCCGACGTGGGTCCGGCAGCGCACGCGGTGGATCCAGGGATTCATCCAGACCAGCATGGTGCAGCTTCGCTATCCCTTGCTGCTGAAGCGCGAGCTCGGAAGCTGGAGGAACTTCCTCGTTTTCCTCTTCCTCGTGCCGGGGAACGTGCTCCTCAACATGCTCAACATTTTCCAGTGGATCCTCTTCGTCCTGTGGCACACCACGCACGCGCCGTTCCTGCAGGTCGCTTACGACGGGGTCGTGCTGTATCTGGCGACCACGTGCTTCCTGCTGGGCAATTTCCTGTTCACGTACTTCACGATGTACGGTCTCTTCGCGCGGAAACACTTCCGCATCGTTCCATGGGCCGTCTTGTCGTTCGTGTATTGGATCATGCTCGGCGTCGCCACGCTTCGCTCGACGCTCCACTTGTTCCTTCATCCGCATAAGTGGGATAAAACGAAACATTTCGTCGCCAAATCCGTGCCCGCATGAAGCGTTTCTTCTCCGTCCTCAGCGGCATCCGACCCGAACTGTGGGTCTTCGCGCTCGCGCACGTCGCCGGCACCTGCATGGCGCTCATCGTGCTGGATGCCGGCATCACCGTGGGGACGGGAGACCAAGCGGCGCGTCTGAATTTCGCGCGGTTCGCTCTCGAAAGTTTGACGCCCGGAGTGACGCAAGTCGGGTTCTTGTGGCGTCCGTTGCTCCATATCGCCCTCATTCCGTTGGCCGCCGTACAGATGTTCTATCGCACCGGCATCGCAGGCCCGCTTTTGCTTGTACCGTGCTTCGCCGCATCGGCGTCGCTGCTCTACGCCATGGTGTTCCGACTGACTCGGAATGCCTTCTGGGCGTGGGTCGCGTGCGCGGTGTTCGCGCTGAATCCGTACATGCTCTACTTCGCGTCCGTTCCCATGACGGAGACGTTGTTCATTCTACTGATCTTCATGACCACCCATTCCGTTCTGCGATGGCTCGAAACAGATAAGCCGCCGCACGTGCTGTTCGCGGCCGTCTACGCGTCGCTCGCGTTCCTCTGCCGCATCGAAGGAATCATGTTATTGCCGCTGATCATCATGATTGCCATCGGTCACATGCTGCGTCGACGGCAACCCCTCAACGAGATGGTTGCGTTGCTACTCCTGTTTCTCTGGCTGAGCAGCATCGGCGTCGGGCTCACGGTGTTGTACGGTTTTGCATACCACGGCAACGCTCTGGCATTCCTGCAACCGACGAGTTACCTGGTGGAATTCACGAATTTCACCGCTGCCTTAGAATCGTACGATCAGATTCCGTACTGGGTGTACGCACGGCGATCGATCGTCATCATCATTCATGCATTGTGGTACGTGCTCGGTCAGCCTCTGTCCTGGATCGTCGCCTTCGCGCTCTCCGGCTTGCTCTTCGTTCGTCGGAAATTCGACACCTACAGCATTCTTGCCCTCTTGCTCTCTCCGTTGATGTTCATCGTGTACGGCATGTTGCATCACCGTGTCGCCATAGCCGTTCCGGAGTTGCCGCGAGCGCAATCCCTCTTTTCGGATCCGTCGAACGAACTGCTCGACGTTCGTTACGTGATGACCGCCATCGGTTTCTACGTGGCTGTCGTAGCCCTGTTCGGTGATGCTGTGGCACGCGGTTTGGCCGCATTTCGATGGCGATTCGTCGAATGGATCGTGAATGCCGCGCTTGCATCTGGACTCATTGCACTGGTGATCGCGCGGTTATCCATGATGATCGTGTCTGATTTCCATCTGATCCGCATTGACGGTGCTTTTGCCGCACGATCCAACTACGTCGTGAGCGAGTACCTTCGGGAGGAATACGATTTCGGCAATATTCTCGTATCGCAGACGGGTATCGATCACCGTACGTTTATCGCGGCAGGGATTCCTCTTACTCGGTTCGTGCAGGATGCGAATTACAAATATTTCGATCAGGCGGCCCGAGAGCCGTGGCTCTTTACGCGGTGGGTGAGCATCACAGTTAATCCGGGCGGTCGAGCCCAGCCGGCTCTCGTGGATTTGCAACGCAATCCTGCGTTCCATTACTACTTCGATGTCGTTTTGCAAGGTGAGGGGTACACGTTGTATCGATTGAACGAGCAAGTGCTGCGCGCAACCGCGCGGCGTTTGAATATCGATCCTCTGAAGTTGCCGTCGCTGAACCCGTATCTTGGATCGTGGGATCCTGCGACGGTTTATCAAACGTTCGCGCGCTCACGTTCGGGCACCGGCGCGGTCAATCGTTGAGTCTCCACGCCCGTTCCCGGTATTCGCGAATGCACCGGTGCGTGTTGAAGTGCGCGGCGAGCGCGATCGACCGTTTCATGCGCTCGGCCCACCGCGCACGGTCGGAGAAGGCGGGGAGAATTTCCAGTTCCAGCTGCGTGTAAATGTCTTCGGCATCCAGGAGGCGCATGGCGTCGATGTTCGCGACGTCGTGCTCGGGTCCGACCCGCCAGCCGGATTCCGGGTCGCGGGCGTAGGCCTCGGCCCACCAGCCGTCGAGCGTCGAGAGGTTGATCGTGCCGTTGAGCGCGGCTTTCATGCCCGAGGTACCGGACGCTTCCATCAGGCGTACCGGCGTGTTGAGCCACACGTCCGCGCCGGCCACGAGGAGCTTGGCCAGTGCGGGATCGTACTGCGGCACGTAGACCACCGGCAGCGCGTCGCCGAAGCGGTTCGCCCGATCGCGCAGGTGCATGATCACTTCGCCTGAAAACGCATCGCCGGGGAACGAGTTGCCGCTGTGGACCACTTGCATGCGGCGTTCTCCGACTGCGCGCAAACGCGCTTCATCGGCGTAGAGCAGTTCAGGCTGCTTGTACGGAACGATGCGCCGCGCTTCGACGATCAGCAATTTCCCCGGATCCAATGAGCGTCCGGTCCGGGTCCGGATTGCGTCGATGAGCCGGAGCTTCGCGGCCGCGTGCGCCGCGAGCACGTCTTCGTCCGGCAACACGTGCGCGTGGCCGAGCAGTTCGGGTCTTTCCCTCCACTCGGGGAGGTGCGCGTCGAAGAGCGTCTCCATCTCCGGGCTCGCCCAGGTGGGGTGGTGCACGCCGTTCGTGATCGCGTCGATGGCCGGATTGTTCAGCATCGCGCGCGCCACGCCGCCGTGCAGGGCCGAGACGCCGCACGTGTAGTGGCTCAGGCGCATGGCGAGCAGCGTCATCGAGAGCGCCGCCTCCCCGGCGAGGTTTTTGATGTGCCACGGGAGCATGTCGCCGACGATTCGTCCGGCCAGATCGTACGGAAAGACGTCGTGACCCGCCGCCACCGGCGTGTGGGTCGTGAACGCGCACGAGGCGCGGACCGCGTCGTCGTTGAACCCGCGTTCCCGCAGGAGTTCGAGCGTCAAGAACGCGCAGTGTCCCTCGTTCATGTGGTAGGTGCCGACGTCCTGGATGCCGATCGCCCGGAGCATTCGAACGCCGCCGATGCCGAGGACGATTTCTTGCTTGATGCGCATCTCTTGGCCCCCTCCGTACAACGTCCGCGTGATGGCGCGGTCCTCCGGACCGTTCACGGGGAGGTCGGTATCGAGGAAGTACACGGGCACGACGCCCGTATCGCCTTGGATCTCGAGTACCCACGCACCCACGTGCACGGGCCGCCCCTCGATGTGCACGATCACGTGTTCTTGCAGCGGCGACAGCCCCTCGGCCGCCGGATCCCACGCGTATTCTTCGTGATGCACGGAGCCGTCGGGCTGGAGGGTTTGCCGCTGATAGCCGTGCTGCCATCGCACGGTCATGCATGCCGCGGCCGTATTCGTATCCGCGCACGACCGCATGAGATCCGCCGCGAGCATGCCGAGTCCGCCCGCGAACGTCGGAAGACGTTCCGAGAGCCCGATTTCCATGGAGAAGTATGCGACGTCGAGGTGTGGAGGCATGGTGTGCGTTCGATCACGAACAGTATAGCACGTGCATCGTGTCGCGCGCTCTGGCATGCTGAGTGCCACATGGTTCGCATGCGGTTCGCGGCGGTGATCTTCTGTCTCGCGGTCGCGGGATGCTCGCCGAACGACGAGCCGATCGACGTGACGCCCGATCTCACCGCGTCGGGTGCGTCGAGCGCGCGGCTGGATCGTCTTCCGCCCGACCGTTTCGAGGGCGATCCCACGCACATCGGTTTCGAGCCCATTCCCTTGGAAGGCGGGGATTTTCCCATCCTCACGAATTTCGTGTTCCTGCCGAATGCGGATGAGTTCCTGGCGGTGAATCGCTATGGAAAAGTCGGTCATTTCCGCCTCGAGAGCGATCATGCGACGATGCTCGGATCGTTCCAGATTCCGGCCGTGTTCACGGGTGGCGACTGCGCGGCGAGTTCGATCATGATCGATCCGAACTTCCGCACGAACCGACTCTTCTACGTCGGGTACTGCATCGATGCCCAGTACAACGTCATCAAGCGCTATACGATGTCCGACAATAACTTCGCCGATACGCTCTTTACCGCCGTGAACGTGCTCGCGGTAGGGGATCCGAAGGCGGACATTCCGCAGCATGCGGTCGGGTCGTTGGAGTTCGGGCCCGACGGGGCGATGTGGGCGAACATGGGGGAGCGACGTCGTGATAACAACGCGCAGGACCTCACGAACGAGTTGGGGAAAATCATCCGATTCATACCGCTCAAGCAGGCGAATCTGAGCGGATACGAACTCACGCCGGGCAATCCGTTCCCCGATCGAGCTCCCGTCAGCCCCTTGATTTACGCCTATGGTCTTCGGAACCCTTGGCGGGGGACGTTCGACACGAAGGGCCGATACTGGGTGGCGGACGTCGGTTCCACGCAGTTCGAGGAGATCAACGTCATCACCCGGCCCGGCCAAAACTTCGGCTGGCCCGTCGCCGAGGGGCCGCTCTGCCGCACCGGCAGTTGCGCGACGTTCGTGCCGCCCGTTCGGTACTGGCATACGGCCAAGGACCATCCGTTCACGAAGGAGGACCCGCTCGCGAAAGTGAACTCCCAATTCCGCTCCGCCTGGGTCGGGATCGAGTATCGGCCGACCGAAGACGATCCGTACAAAGGACTCCTGACGGGCAAAATGCTCTACGGCGATTTCTACGTCGGATTCGTGCGCGGCATCGCGCTCGACCAGGATGGGCAAGTCGTCAGCGACCAGCACTTGGGACATTTGGAATTGCCCGTGTCGTGGCGGCAGGGGAGGGACGGCTACGTGTACGTCGGGACGATGTTCGCGTCCTTCGATCGCGAGCGCGAAGGAGAAGGCGACGGCAATCTTTTGCCGCAGGCGCAACAGGGCCAGCTCTGGCGGGTCGTGCCGCTCCCCTGATTATTCAACCGTGAACGTGCCCATCATGCCGTTTTCCGCATGTTCCAAAATGTGGCAGTGAAACATCCAGCGGCCGGGATTCGAAGCTTCGAGGAGGATATCCGTCGTTTCCCCGGCCCGGAGCAGGTAGGTATCTTTCCATTGTCGGTCGTCCACCGCATTGCCGTTGCTCGCGAGCACGACGAAGCGTTGTCCGTGGAAATGCACCGGGTGCTGCATCGATTCGAAATCGTTTTTCACGCGGATCTTTATGAGATCGCCTCGTTGCCACGTCCATGCGATCTCCATGTTGATCTTGCCCGTATCATCGTCGACGAAACGCCAAGCCGTGTTTCCCTTGTGCGAGGCCGCATTGCGTTGGGGCATCGTATCCTCCCATTCGATGCCGTCCGCATCGCTGGAGCCGTGCACGTGGCCCGCCGGGGACGAGATCCGGAGCGTGTGATCGGGCGGCCGAACGCGGTGCGCTTCGAGGTTGGGAATATCCGTGGGGTCGGATGTATTCGACAACGTGTCGTCGATCGTCGGGGCCACGAGCAGCGCGGCAAGGGTCCTCGTCGCGTCGGGGCCGCGGTGGAGGAGCGCGTACGAACCGGGGGCGGGGAACACCACGTCGATAATTACGCGTTCGCCCGGCGCGAGAATGATTTCGTCGACGTCCCGTCCGGAGGAGAATCCCACGTCGCCCCCCACCAAGCGCATCGGCGCGCCGTCGATCGACAATCGGTAGGTGCGCGCGCTCGCCGCGTTCGTCACATACAAGCGCTGGGTGAGCGACGGAATGCCGACCGACGGTTCGATGTCGCCGTTCACCAGGAATCTATTGCCGAAGCGACCCATCAACGCATGGTTTTCGCTCGTTGTTCCATAGGGTGCAAGCGAGCCGTCTTCTTCGAGCAGAATGTCATCGAGCAGGAGGACCGTCGGAGCGGAGGGGGGAGAGGGATCCCCCTCGGGCATGACGACGATGGTTCCGTAGAGGCCCAGGTCCAATTGCACGTCCGTCCGCAGGTGCGGATGGTACCAGTAGGCGCCCGCATCGGGCACGGTGACGCTGTACGTGAACGATGCTCCCGGTTCGATCGGTTCCTGCGTGAGGCCCGGAACGCCGTCGAAACGGTTATCCACTCGAACCCCGTGCCAGTGGATCGTCGTGGGCTGGTCGATGCGGTTCGTCGTTTCGACCGTGAAGGTGCTTCCTTGCCGCACGCGGATCGTGGGCCCCGGCACCTGCCCGTTGTAGCCGTACTGCAGGACGTCGGCGCCGTCGATGTTCCGTCGCACGAGCGTCGGATCCAAGCGGATCGTGTCGCCATCCCGGACGTCGATGAGCGTCGGATCGCCCGCTGCGGGCAGTTCAACGATGCGAAGATCCTCGCCGGGGCGGTAGGTGAGCGCGGCGCCGGACGTCGCTTCCTGTCCATGCGAATGTGCGGCATGGTCGTGTTCTTGCGGCGGGACCGCCGGCGAACAAGCGGCGATGACGACCGTGCACACGAGTAAACAATCACGACGCATGAAGCGAGCGTAGCATGTCCGTCGCGACGTACCAATTCACGACCCATGCTATAGTGCGATCGATGGTGTCGTATGCTCAACACCGCGATCGGTTGCGCGCCGCCATCCGCGAGCGATTAACCCCTGCGCTCAAAGGGTATCGAACGTGCGCGTTGCTCGATTTTCTCAGCGTGTACAATCCCGGCGACGCGTTGTTGGAAGACGGCGCCCGCGCATTCTTGGCCGAGAACGGTATCGACGTCGTGTACGAGGCGGATTGGATCACGTTCGACGAACGAAGCCTGCGTCGATTACTTCCGGAGGGCGGGCTCATCGTGTTCCATGGCGGCGGCAACATCAACGATCTCAATTGGCGCGACCTCAACGTCGGTTTTCGGCTCGACGTGCTGTCGAACCTGCGGGACTATCGCGTCGTGCAATTGCCGCAGTCGGTGTCCATGGCCGATCCCGGATTACTGGAGCGCGTGCACGACGCATTCGCCAACCATCCCGACGCGCATCTGTTCGTGCGTGATCGCCGAAGCGTCGAGTTTTGCGCGGAGCGATTGCAGGTGACGGCAACGCTATGTCCCGATATGGCGTTCGCGGTCGAGCTTGGGCCGGCGGAGGGTTCTCCGCGCGATCTCGTGACGGTCTTCCGGCACGATAATGAGGCGAAAAAGTCCGCCTCGGCCGATCCGCGGTTTCGATCGTGGCGACGCGTGTACTGGCTTCGCAAGTATGGATTCTCCGCGCTTCTGTTCTACGCGCTCCATGCGCTGCTGATCGTTCTGCGCACGCTTCGTCTTCGCGTGGTCGCTGCGCCGCTGGCACGGGGCATCGCGGTGTACGCGCGACGGTTCTCGCGGGCGCAGTGCCGGTTTATCATCCGCGCGTTAGGGAGTGCGCGCGTTGTCGTCACCGATCGATTGCATGCGGTCGTCTCCTGCATCCTCATGGATAGACCGTTCGTCGCGCTCGATAACTCCTACGGCAAAATCCATACGTTCCTTGAAACATGGATGCCGGAACTCGTTGCCGCGCACACGGCCCGCTCGTCCTCGGAGGCGTACGACAAAGCCATGGCGTTGCTTCAGCGCAACGAGAACCCCTCACAGTAACCCTGCCTGCGTATCCAACTCCTGCCGGGCGATTGCCTTGTTCGCTCGCACGTGCTCAACGGTCCATTGCAGCCGGATTCGCACATCCGGACTCGTATTCGAACGCAGCGTGGCGCGTAGAACGTCTCCTGCCGCGCATGCGACGGAAGAGAGGAGCGGCAGGTAGATCTGTTCCCAGTGGGTGGGCTTCGCGAGCGGCGACGTCGAGAGCGTGACGCCCGGAACGAGCGTCGCCTCCCACCACAGCAACAAACCGTGAACGGTTGTCTTCTTCGTCATCGCCCATTCGATCGTCGCGTCGCGGACGTTGTCGTTCGGTCGCGTGAAGTCGATCTCGTCCCATGCCTGCGCGGCCGTTCCGCCCTGCAGGAGATCCGTTTTTTTCGCGGTCTTCACGTACATGTTCTGCAGGCTGATCCGGCGAGCCGCACCCAAATCCAGTCCGTAGCCGACATCCCACACATCGATCTGTCGTTGCATTCTCGGCGACGTCACCGGGCAGACGAACTGCCGCAGTCCGCAGGGGATCATCGTGCCGCCGCGCTTCAGATACTCTTTGGCGCCGTTCAACGTGTCGATGATGCCCTCCTCTAACGCATAGTTCCCCAGCGTTTCCGACACGACGACGTCGGACGTCGGCAGAGGGATATCCGCCGAGTGCGCATGGACGAACCGACAGCGCGTCATGCCGTTCGCGTGGGCTATTTCTTCCGCAAGCATTCCCACGTCGCCGCTCTCGATGAGCCAGCACTCCTTCGCGCCGAGTTTCTCCGCGAGGAAACTGAGGAATCCCGTGCCGGATCCCACGTCGAGCAGGACGCTCTTTCCCGGGCGGATCGCTTTCTTCAGGGCGGCATGGAACGCCGCGTTGCGCACGGAATCGCCGAGGAGTTTGCGCTGCAGTTCGAGCATGGATGCGCCCAGCGTACCCGATCACTCGTCCATGGACGATTCCTTCCGCAATCCCGAGAGCGCCGGCCCGTTCACGACCTGCCCCGTCTTCTGGAAGCGCGATCCGTGGCAGGGGCAATCCCACGTTTTCTCCTCGCCGTTCCACTGGACGACGCACCCCAGGTGCGGGCAGATCGCGGAGAACGCATGCAAGGAGCCTTTCTGATCGCGGTAGAGGGCTATTTTCTTTACGCCTTTTCGAAGAACGGCTCCCGTATCAGGCGCGATCTCGTCGAGTGACGCGACGTCACCGCCCGTCACCAGGTCGCAGTATTCCTTCAGAACGTTCGCGTTCTCCTTGAGGAATTCCATCGCGGCCTTCGGCGTTTTCCGTGACGGATCGTAGAGTTCCTCCCACGGATTCTTCGTTCCCGCGATCAGATCACGAATGAGCAGGCCGGCGATGACCCCGTGCGTCATGCCCTTGCCGGAGTCGCCGGTGACGATGAAGACGTTGTCCGCGTCCGACGGATTTCGGCCGATGAACGCGAGCGCGTCGACCGGTTCGTAAACCTGCCCCGACCACCGCTCCGCGACGGAGAGCGCCATGGGAAACCGGCCGCGTGCCCATGTTTCGAGTCGTTGATACCGTTCCTGCGCATCGTCGGCCTGGCCGGTCTTATGGTCCTCCCCGCCGACGATAAGCAGGTCACGGTCGTCTTCTTCGAGCATGCGTACGTAGTGGTACGGGTCCTCGTCGTCCCAGAAGAGCGCGGGTTCGATGCTGTCTTTGGGGATCTCGAGCGCGACGACGTACGTGCGGTAGGGAGATTGCTTTGCGTGCATCGAGAACCGGTCGTTCACGGGAGAGTTTGTGCAGACCGCGATGTGCTTGGCTCGCACGGTTTTTCCATTCGACGTTGTCACGTGCGCATCGTCTCCGCCTTCGATTTCCCGGGCATGCGAGCCACAGTGGATCCGTCCGCCCATCCGTTCGATCGCCCGCGCGAGGTGCGCCAGGTAGAGCGTGGGGTGGAACTGTGCTTGGTCGTTGAAACGAATGCAGGGGATGACGACGGGCCGGGGGAGAGGCGTTTCGTCCAACAGCTCTACGTCCAATCCGGCTCGTGCGGCTGCTGCAACTTCTTTCTCCAGGTCCTCCCGCGACGTCCCCGTGCCGGCGAACAGGTACCCTGGCAATCGACGGAACTGACAATTGATCCGTTCGTCCTTCACGATCTCCTCGATCCGGTCGATCGCGGCCGTGTGACTTTCCGCCGTGCGCTTCGACCATTCCTCGCCGAAGAGCCGTTCGAGTTCCGTGAATCGGTCATCGAAGGCGTTCGACAAATGCGCCGTCGTGCGGCAGGTCTCCCCGCCGGCGATCGGCCCGTCATCGAGCACGATGACGCGCTTGCCTGCGGATGCGAGTTCATAGGCGACGGACAATCCGGCGATGCCCGCGCCGACGATGCAGACGTCGCACTCGGCGTCCTCCGTCAGCGGAGGGCGCAGCATGTCGTCTGGGATCTCCATCCAGACGGACGTCGATCGACCGTTATCGGTCTTCATGCTCGCTTAAAAAATCCCCTGGAAGACGAGATACAACAAGGCCCAGCCGCCTCCGAAGACGGCGGCGATGATTCCGGCGGTGGCGAGTGTGCGAACCATGCGAAAGGAGGGGAGGATACGCCGGAGGAGACGATGCGTCCGACGTCTTCTTACCGCTTCACCGCCCGTTGTACCTTCCGCAGCGTCTTCCAGGCCGTCCACGTGAAACGGACTTTCGGCAGCAGCAGGGCCAATCCTTCGGCGGCTCCCCAGAGGATTTTGCGACGTGCTTCGGCGGTGAGGGCGGCGCCCTTGAACTGTGCGTAGGAGCGCGGCACGACGAGCGCACGGGTATCGCGGGCATAGACTTTCGTGAATTCCGCGCCCAGGAACATGGCCTGCGACGAGTAGTTGATCCACAGGAGCAGCACGATGATCGATCCGGCCACGCCGTACGCCGACGTGAAATCCCAGTGCCCGAGGAACGTTCCCAAGATCACCTTCCCGAGCGTAAAGAGGAGCGCAGTGAGCGCGGCACCCGGCAGGACCGTCTTCCAGGGGATGCGGATATCGGGCAAGAACTTGAAGAACACGACGAAGAGGATCGTGATCGCGAGGAACGAGAGCAGCACGTGAACGACGGGCAGCAGGATCGCCAGCGTCGGCAATTGCCGCGAGAGAAGTTCGACCGCGACGCTGACCCCTGCGGAGAGCACGAGGGATACGAGGAGGAGGAATCCGAGCGTCAGGATCATGCCGACCGAGAAGACGCGCTTCAGGAAGATGACGACGAACGTGTTCACGTGGGGGTGCGTCTCGACTTTCCAGATATGGTTGAAGGAATCCTGCAGCGACACCATAAGTCCGCTGGCGCCCATGATGAGCACGCCGAAACCGATGATCGAGGCGATGGGGGAGTGCGGACTGCGTTCGGCTGCGTCGAGCATCGAGGCGATCGCTCCCATGCCTTGGACGCCGACGAGTTGCTGCAATTCGTTCAGCACGTAGGCTTCCACATCTTCCCGTTCCAGCAGGAGCCCAACGATCGACAGAACGATGATGAGCAGCGGCGCGATCGAGAAGACCGTGTAGTAGGCGGTGGACGCGGCCAACTGTCCCGCCTTGTCCCGCTGCCACTCCGTCACGCTCTCGCGGAAGAGTGCCCAAAACGACAACGACATGGGACCCATAGTACATCGATGATCGATCGTGCGTCACGTCGTCCGCGTTTTTGCAAAAATAGTTGACATCATTTTTGGGTGCGAATATCATTTAACCAAATGGTTAAATATTCTTCCGACGAGCTCGACGCGATCTTCAGCGCCCTGGCCGACCCCACGCGACGCGATATCCTGCGTCGCGGCTCAACGACGCAGATGTCGGTCGGCGATATCGCCAAACCGTACGGCATGTCGCTCCCCGCGATTTCCAAACACATCCGCGTGCTCGAAAAAGCGAAGTTTGTCACGAAGATCCGGGTCGGGAGGCAGTACTTCGTCACCATCCGGCCATCCGCGTTCGAAGAAGCCACGAAGTATTTGCAGGAGTACGAGCGCCTGTGGAACGACCGCTTCGACCGTCTCGAAAAATATCTCTCCCTCTTTTCCGGACGCAGACAGAAGTAACCGACGCGTCCGTCTTCTCCGTTCAGCCGCTTCATTCCCTTCCTCCCATCCGTATGGACACGAAAACGATCACGATCACCCGCATATTCGATGCCCCGCGCGAGCGCGTGTGGGAAGCGTTCACGAATCCCGACGACGTGAAGAAATGGTGGGGCCCCGAGGGCTTCACCGCGCCCAGCGTGAAGAGCGATTTTTGCGTCGGCGGAACATTCACGTACGCCATGAAGGGTCCGCCGAACACCGAGTGGGACAAGACGCACTACAGCGGCGGGGAATACCTGGAGATCGTTCCGATGGAGAAGCTTGTCATGACCGATACCTTCACGGACGAGCAGGGGAACTGGATCGATCCGTCGACGATCGGCATGCCCGGAGAGTGGCCGAAGGAAATGAAGGTGACGGTGACGTTCGAGGATGCCGGCGAGGGGAAGACGACGATGACGCTGACGCACGAAGGGCACCCGGCCGAGATGGCGGGCGACGCCGAAAAGGGCTGGAGCTCGTCGCTCGAGAAGTTCGCCGCGATTCTCTAACTATTCTGCTTCTGTTTTCTGCTTCTGCTTCTCCAATGCCTTCCTCCCGCAACGACGCCGAACGTTCCCTGACGATCTCCCGCGAGATCGACGCTCCCCGCGAGCGCGTGTGGGAAGCGTTCACGAATCCCGAGCATCTGGTCCACTGGTGGGGGCCGGACGGCTTCACGAACACGTTCCACGAGATCGACGTCCGTCCGGGCGGCGTGTGGCGGTTCATGATGCACGGTCCGGATGGGACAAATTATCCGAATAGGATCGTCTTCTTGGAGGTGGAGAAGCCGTCTCGCCTCGTCTACGATCACGACGGCGATGGGGATTCGGAAACGGACCATCGATTCCGCTCGACCGTCACGCTGGACGACGTGCGCGGCAGGACGACCGTCACGCTCCATTCGGTGTTTGAAACGCAGGCCGATTACGATCTGGCGACGAAGTACGCGATCGAAGGGGGCGAGCAGACCCTCGGCCGTCTTGCGGACTACGTTGCGACCATGTAATCGTTTCGTGCAGATTCCTATTTCTTTCCCCCTCATCCCATGTCCTACGTCGACGGATTCGTGCTCACGGTTCCCGCGAAGAAACTGAAGGCCTACAAGAAGATGGCCGCCGAGGCGTCGAAGGTCTGGAAGAAATTTGGCGCGCTCGAATACAAGGAATGCGTGGCGGACGACATGAAGCCCGAGCACGTGACGTTCACGTTCCCGATCATGGCGCAGGCCAAGAAGGGCGAGACGGTCGTTTTCTCGTTCATCGTCTACAAATCCCGCGCGCACCGCGACCGCGTGAACACGAAGGTGATGGCGTACTTCGACAAGAAGTATAAGGACAAGAATCCGGCGGACATGCCGTTCGATATGCAGCGCATGGCGTACGGCGGGTTCAAGACGATCGTCTCCGCCTGACTCATGCCATCGGCAGTGGCTGCAGCATGCTCAACTGGTTCCCCGCGGGATCCTTGAACGCCACGAACGTCCCGACGCCGGGAATCTCCGTCGGTTCGCCGAGGACGGTACCGCCGGCGTCACGCACGATGCCCATGTGCTTCTGGATGTCGTCGACGCCGATGACGACGGACGGATGTTGCGGCCCCATCTCCTTCGTGGGTTCATAGATACCGCCGTTGATCACGCCCGGTTTTTGAATCATGCCATCCGCATCCGTCGGGCCCGTCTGCGCCATGATGTAGTTGCCCATGTCCTCGCCCATTCGTTGCAGTGTCCAACCGAAGGCTTTCTCGTAGAATTGCGCGCTCTGCTCGCGATCGGTGGCCGGCAGTTCGAAGTGGATGACGGAGTTCATAGAGAAGTGGGGGAAGAAGTGAGCAACAGTGACGGCAGTGCGATTAGCCGTGGTGTTCTTCGGCGTGCTTCTTATAGTTGTCCATGATCGCTTGCCAGCCGCTTCGCTGCATCTCGGGCGTATTGTCGGCTTCGGGGTCGAACGTCTCCATGACGTGCGTGTGGTCTCCATGACCATCGAAGGTGACGCTCACCGTCCGGCCGTCGTCCATCGTGTAGTCGATCTGCTCGTGCGGCGTGACCTTCGTGTACGTGCCGCCGAAGTCGAATCCCGCGCTGCCGTCCTTCGCTTCCATGCGGAACGAAAACGCGCCGCCTTCGCGGAGGTCGTTTTTTCCGGCGGGGGAATGCCAGTCGTCGGACGCGTGGTTCCACTGCGTGACGCAGCCGGGGTCGGTCCAGCAGTGCCAGGCTTTCTCGACCGGAACGTGGACCTCGGTTTCGACGGTGATGGGACTGGAGTAGGGCATGCGGATCATACTATCGCATGATGTGTTTTCTGTCATCGAAAAAGCGGCGTTTCTGCATGGAGTCCGCAGACAGAACGAAGCCGGATGGAGCGGGTAGGGGGAGTCGAACCCCCGTCACCAGTTTGGAAAACTGGGGTAATAGCCGTTATACGATACCCGCGAAAGAACGGGGCGATGGTACGCGAGCGAACAATGCATGGAAAGTCGTTCCCGGCAGTTCTGTTGCTACGTAGAACGGGATTTTTCTCTTTGCGCAGCGATAATTGTAGGTATCTACACATACGCGAACGTACGGGCTTGTCTGCGAGAAGAGCGTCTCATAGGATCGCTGCATGACCGACGACGGCGTCCTCACCGGCCGGATGCTCCTGACGCACATACAGGGAGTGAAGAGCGATCTGCAGACGCAGATCAACGCGCTCGCAAAGACCATGGATCGAGGATTTGCGGAAATGCGCCAAGGATTCGCCGAGATGACGCGAGAGATGCGGCAGGGTTTTAAAGAAACCAATGAACATATTACGGCACTCCAGGAAGATCTGTACGAGACGATGCGCGTGCAGCGTCGGCACGGCAAGAAGCTGGCTCGGCTGTGAACATCGTCACGAACCGTTCATGCGGTCGATCGTTTCGCGCATGCGCCGTTCATTCGGCTTCGTCCACGGATTGCACCGGAGCACCCGCCAGACTGAGAGCGGCATGCCGATGAGGACGCCGCGTTGTGCGACCGTCTCGATCGCGTACTGCGAGCAGGTGGGGGAGTGGCGGCAGTAACCGTGCGGATGCAGATGGCGCAGCGGTCCGTGGTCCGGCGAGAGCGTGTGTTGGTACCCGCGCAGCGCGAGCACAATCGCATTGCGTGGAAGATGCCAGATATGGTGCGGGAGATTGCGCATGGGCGACGGTCGCAGTACCGTAGTGTACCGTATGATGCTTTCCGCCGACGACATTCTCACGGGCCTCCTCATCGCCGTTGCGATTCTGCTCCTCATCGTCCTGTATCACGCGCTGTTCGTCATGGTCGACCTGCGCAAGATTCTCAAGAGAGTGGAGGCCGTTTCGCACCAGGTGGAAGAAGTCGTCATGAAGCCGTTGGTCATGACCGACAAGATCCTGGAGTGGCTCCTGGAGTACGTGCAGAGCCTGGAGAAAGGATCGCACAAGAAACATCATCACAAGACGATCGATGCAGAATAATGTGTCATGCCGAGTGCTGCGGTAACAGCCGCAGCGTACCGAGGCATGACGTTACCCGATCGCTTGTCGGTCAACGAACACTTTCACGAACAGCCGCTTCAGCACGTCGTACGACGCTTCGAGCAAGTCGGAGAGGAGTTTATTGAGGTGGCGGATTTTCGCGTAGAGCTGGGCGAGAGCGTAGGCGGAGCCGGGCTTGCGTGAGCGGATGATCAACCGCGCTTGTTTGCGCAGGTATTTCACTTCCGTGCGGATGTGCTGTTCCAACTGCTTCTGCATCGCGGCCGGCGCGGGGAGATTCGCGATCGCCTGATCACGGGCGGATGTCTGTTGCGCTGCTCCGTCGCCCGTCAACGCCCTCGATCCGCCGCCGCCCCAATCGCCCGACCGATCCTCGGCGAGCCCTTCGCTGGGAAGTTCGTTGATCTCCGCCACGAGCATTGCCAATCCCTCCGCTTTGCTCGGTTGCAGCACCGTTTGCCCGCGTTCGGGGGAGGCGGAGGCGCTCGAGAGTCCCGATTCCGGCGTGGTCTGCTTCACATGCCTATTATCCTCCTTTTTTGGCTGAAAATCAATGTTTCTCGCCCTTATCCGATGGGCTGAAGGTGCGATTCCGCGGGGTGCGGTTGCAGCTCCATCGGACGGCGCTTCAGCGCCCGGGAGAGGTTGGCCGTGTGGACGATCATGAGACTGCCCATGACCGCGCACTGCGTGAGGGCGATCGATGGGCCGGACGTTCCGAACGCGGAGAGGGCGACGCCCTGTATCGCGACGAGCGCCACGCCGATGCCCACGTGGACTCCTTTCGTGAGCACGTTCAGGCAGGTGTAATCGAAGAAGATCACGGCGTAGCACGTCACGGCGACGAAGAGGGGAATGAGCACGTTCCATTCGATCTCGATCGGTGTACGGACGATGGTCGAGAGCATCGATTCTCCCGCGAGGACGAATGCCCCTCCGAGCAGGAGCGATGTTCCCCCGATGAGCAGATACGACAGCCCGAGCACGCGCCGCCCGCCCGTTCGCAGCGACACGCTGCCGATGCGCCCGAGGCCGCTGCTGACCAAAAAGAGGACCAACGCGACCGTCGCCGCGATCGCATAGGATCCCGCAGCATCGACGGGAAGTGTGTGCCGAGCCCACAGGATATCCATGCGTTGCGATGCCCCGAACAAGAGCGAAGCGCAAAACAGCGTGATCACGTCGCGCAGGGCGGTGTCGCGCCGCGAGCCCGCGGGTCCGTCGTCGAGGAACGATCGGTCGACGAGGAAGACGTTCAGGCACGAGCCCAGCTGGCCGCCGAAGAGGATCCAACCGACGTCGGTATCTTGGTATCCGTCCTCGAAGAGGATGAGCGCCAGAAGCACATGCGTCAGCGGGCCGATGGCGCCGCTCAGGGCCAAGGCGCCGAATCGTCGTTGGACGTTCAGGATGCCGTCGACGATCCCCGCCACGATGCTGGGCAGTGTCGCGAGGGCGATCAGGATGAACGGCGCGGGCGTCGAAAGGTGGAGGAATCGCTGCAGCGAGGGTGCGCTTACGAAGAAGAGACCCGCGATGCCGACCGAGAGCAACAGCGCCAATTGCATGGAGCGTCGGGCGACCGGCATAAGCAATTGGCCATTGCCCGCGGTATGGATCACGACATAACTGCCTGCGGCGGTTCTGCCCGCGTACAGCAGGAACATCAACGCCGTGACGGCATTGAGGGCTCCGAACGCATCTTTCCCCATGCGCAGCGAGAGACCGTAGAACGCGACGCTCAGCGCCAGTGACGCCGTCGTACCCGCGTACGACAGCCCGGAGGAAAACAAGAAGCCACGCAACGCGTCCATGGAGGGAATTCTGGCGCATGCGCGCGTCGTGCTCAAGGTGTAGTATGCATGTCATGCACGAGCGCACCGTGTTCCACAAGATTCTCGATCGCGAGATACCCGCCGCGGTCTTGCACGAAGACGACGACGTGCTCGCGTTCAAGGACATTCATCCGCAGGCGCCGACGCATGTGCTCTTCATCCCGAAAACGTTCGTCGAGTCGATCGCGCACTGCACCGGCGATCGTGCGGCGATTCCGGGAGTGCTGATCGAACGCGCTCGACGGTTCGCCGAAACGCACGGCATCGACGGATATAAGCTGACGTTCAACGTGGGCAAGCACGGCGGGCAGGAAGTGCCGTACCTGCATTTGCATCTCATGAGTCAGCAGTCCTTACGCGGCGAGTGACGCCAGGCGCTCGGACGTGAGTTCGTCGAAGTGTCGGATGTGGGTATGCGCCCCCGAGAGGTCCTGATGATCGTTGTGGGCGGTGTGGAGCGCGATGCAGTGCATTCCTGCCGCGATCGCAGCCGCGACGCCCGACGACGAATCTTCCACGACGACGCATTGGCCGGGATCGACGCCCAAACGGTTCGCTACGAGCAGGTAGACGTCCGGCAACGGCTTCACGCGTGTCCCGACGTCGTCGCAGCTGCAGACGGATTCGAAATGATGATCGATACCCAACCGCTTCGTGACGGATTGAATCACGCTCGTTCGATTGGAGGATCCGATACCCCGTCGTTTCTTTTCGGCGTGCAGGCGATCGAGGAGGCCTAGGACGCCGGGCATCGGTTCGACGTCGGCGCCGTACATCGTGTCGACTTTTCGGAGGAGGTACTCGCGGAATTCTTCGATCGACATCCGCATGCCGAAGGTCGATACGCACCGTTCATGGCAGACTTCCAGGCCGTGCCCCGTCATGCTGCGACAGTCCGCTTCCGTCCACGGATGCGTCGCGTGTTCTTCGAAAATCTGGCGCATGATGCCGGGCCAGTATCGCTCGCTGTCCACCAGGACGCCGTCGAAGTCGAAGATGAAGGCTTGCACGGGAATCGGAAAACGGAAAACAGAAGCAGAATACGCAAAATGTAGAGCACTCTTCGCGGGAGTGCATCTACATTTTGCTTGAGAGTCATCGCTTACGCTTCGTCCGATTTCTTCTTCGTCTTAGACTCCTTTTCACCCTCATCGGCTTCCTCGGTCACTTCTTCCTCCTTGGTTTCTGTGACCTCTTCTTTCGCCTTCTCTTCCGCCGCCTGCTCGGCTTGGATCTTCTTCAGCGTCTCGGCGTCGATCGGCAGGAGGGCCTTGATCGAGAGTCCGATGCGGCGCTCGTCGACGTCGATGTTGATGACCTGTGCCTCGATCTTCTGGCCGATCGTGAGAGCCTCGGACGGATCCGTCACCTTGCCATGCGCGATTTCGGAGAGGTGCACGAGCCCGTTGATGTCCTTCTCGAGCCGGACGAACGCGCCGTAGTCGGCGAACCGGACGATCGTGCCCGCGACCTTCTTGCCCACCGGGTAGCGCTCGGCAACCTCCTCCCACGGGTCCTTCGTCAGTTGCTTCATGGAGAGCGAGAGCTTGTCGCCGTCGATGCCGATGACTTTCACCGTCACGCGGTCGCCCATCTTGGCGTGCTCGGCCGGGTTCTTCACGTGGCCCCAGGCGATCTCGGAGATGTGCACCAATCCTTCGAGACCTTCGAAGGTCACGAAGAGGCCGAACTTCACGAGGCCCGAGACGAGACCGTCCTTCACCTCGCCGATCTTCAATCCCTCCAAGGCCTTCGCACGCTCTTCGCTGAGGGCTTCGCGCTCGGAGACAACGATCTTGCCGGCTTCTTCGTCCATCGTCACGATCTTCACCGTGAACGTGTGGCCGACGAACTTGGCCAAGCGGTTGATGATCTCTCCCGAGTCGGCGTTGTTCACGCGCGGGTAGTTGAGCGGGGAGAGCTGGCTGACCGGCAGGAACGCGCGGATGCCGTCGATGTTCGCGATGAGACCGCCTTTGTTCGCTTCCTGCGCCGTGAATTTCATCGTTTCGTCCTGGTCAACCAACGCGTGGAAGCGCTCCCAGGCTTTCTTCTGGCTGGCCATGCGCAGCGACAAGACGACCAGTCCTTCGTCGTTCTCTTCTTCCAGAACCAACGCGGCGACCTCGGCTCCTTCCTGCAGCTCGCGGAACGTGTTGAACGAATCGCGCAGTTCGCGGCCCGAGATGATGCCCGTCGTGACGCCGTTCAGATCGACGAGGAGCTTGTTCTTGCCCTTGTACACGACATGACCCTCCACGAGCTCGCCCGGGCGCGGGCGGAACACGGGGGGCGACTGCTTCATCAGTTCTTCCATCATCGCGGCCTGTGCCGCTGCGGGTGCGTGTGCCATAGGAAACGAGGGGTGCGAGGGGAGAAATAAGAGCTGAACTCTCGCACGAGCAGTTCAGAGCAGCCGTAGTCTGCCAATATAGCGGATATTGTCAAATAGAGACCGGAGACCGGATCTTCGAACAAATGCGATTCCGGTCTCCGGAATCTGGTCTCTGGTCTCTTTCGTTACAGCGTCGTCTTTTCCGTCTTCAGCTGCTCCAGGTCGTCCGGAATCTTCTCGGTCTGCGACGTGCGGGGATTGTAGACTTTGTACATGAGCTCGATGAGCTCGCGCGTGTCGAGTCGGCGGCAATGGAGTCCGATGTTCGAGAGGCCGGAGACCACGAGCTCCACGCGTTCGTTGAGCTGCTTTACGAGTGTCGGGAATTCGCGGTTGCGGGCGGTAGCTTTCCCCAGGCTGTCGTCCATGTGCATCCAGTCGAGGAACATTTCGATCATCGTCTTCTTGCGCGCCGAGTGGTCCAAGGGAACGACGACGTAGAAGCGTTTCTCCATGATGTCGGCGACCTCGATGAGCTTCTGCATGAACGCGACGTACGATTCCGTCTGCTTGCGCAGCAATTCGCTCTTCTGCTGCAGCCCGGATTCCTTCACCTTGGCCAGGTACTCGTCGATGTTCGTCTTCGTCGAGCGGATCGATACCTGGATCGGGAAGTTCAGGGAGTTCACGAACGAGCCGTAGCCGGCGACGATGCCCTGCTGCTCGGTTTCGCTTTTCAGATTGAAGTTCAGTGCCTCGACTTCGATCACCGCGCGCAGGCCGCCGTTTTTGAGGATAATCGTGTTGCTGCGGATTTCGGCCACGGGCAGGAACCGCTGGGTGGTGGCCAACGACGTGCGTTTGCGGGCTGTGACGGTGCTCTTCTCAGGCATGGGTGCCGGGGTGGAAGATGTCGCGCATCAGCGACTGTCCGCCGCGCGTCTCGAGATCGTCGAGGTCTTCTTGCAGGAGCGGGCTCACTTTCACGCGGCCGGGTTGCACGGGGCGGGCGGGGATCGTGGAGCCTTGCGTCGGTTCATTCGTCGTCGCGGATTCGTATTCTTCCTGTGCGGACGGCGCACCTTCGCTGTCAAGGAATGTACTGAGTTCGCCGATGTCGTCGCCCAGCGCGGCCTTCGGGTCGACTTTCTGATGCGTCTTGGACGACGGCGGCGTGAAGGCGCGTGCGTTGACCGCGAGCCCGCGGCGCGGGCCATAGGTGCGGGTCTGCGGCTTGCTGAAGCGTTCGATGAGAAGGAAGAGGATGTGCGTCATCGAGAGGTCGTTGATCCGAACGAACGAAAAGATGACCGCCAACACGCCCGGCACCCACACGATGATCGTGATGTGCAACGGCACGTATCCGTAGACCTTTTGGACGCTGGCCCACAGTGCGTAGCTGAACCCGATGCCGAGCATCGAGATGATGATCTGGCGGAGCGTCAGCGGACCGATGATGCGATCCTCGATGTAGACGTTCTGCGGGATTTTGACGGGTTCGATGGGCATTGAAGGTTGGTGTGGGTCTTTCTCTTTAGTATATCACAAAAAGTAGCGATGGACCAGGTTGCAATAGACGCATGAAGAGACCGGAGACGCAGAGACCAGATTGCTCTTCATAGAGCCAAATATCTGGTCTCAGGTCTCTGGTCTCCTGTTCGTCGTTATGCCACCGCTACCGCTTCTTTCTGCACTTTCTTGGCTTTGTCCGCATGGAGGAACTCCAACCCGTCCTCGCCTTTCTTTACCACGCTGATTGTGTCGCCCGGCTGGAAGACGCCCTTCAGGATGTGCTCCGCGAGCTCGTCCTCGATGCGTTCCTGGATGACGCGGCGCACGGGGCGCGCGCCGTACTCGGGGTCGAAGCCCTTCTCGGCCAGGACGTTCACGGCCTTCGCGTCGACGTCCAGGTCGTAGCCCTGCGTTTTCAGGCGCTTCGCGAGTTCGTCGAGGTTCGTGCGGACGATCTTGCGGATGTGCTGCTGGTTCAACGCGTTGAAGACGATGATGTGGTCGATGCGATTCAAAAATTCAGGACGCAGGTTGTCTTTCAGTTGCTTTAGGACTTCCTCGCGCTTCGCTTCGTAGGCGTCTTCTTCGGCCCTTGCTTCATCAGCCAGCTTGAACCCGATCTTCGCTGCCTGCTTCGTGAGCACCTCGGCGCCGAGGTTGCTGGTCATGATGATGATCGTGTTGCGGAAGTCGACCTGCTTGCCCGCGCCGTCCGTCAGTGTGCCGTCCTCCAAAATTTGGAGGAGGATATTGAAGAACTCGGGGTGCGCCTTCTCGACTTCGTCGAAGAGGACGACGGAGTACG
>CAZXKA010000006.1:0-76689 GCA_964641555.1 uncultured Candidatus Peribacteria bacterium
TCCGGCTCCCTCGTCTGGGAAGGCGCGGCATCCGGCGCGACACTGTACATCGCAAGTTCGCTGCAAGGAGCGGGTTTAGCGGATTGTGATATCGCCGGTACCAGCAAACTTCTCTGGGATGCGACCACCGGTCGCTTCTCCTGCGGCACGGATTCCGGTACGACCTATACGGCGGGCCAGGGTCTCACGCTGACATCCACGGCGTTCTCGCTTGCCGACACGATCTCCGGCGCTCTTCTGGAATTCCAAACGGTCTCTGGTTCCACCGTCTATGCGAGCAAGAGCCTGCGCAGTTCAGGTTCCCTCGTCTGGGAAGATGCCGCTTCGGGTGCCACGCTCTACGTCGCGACGAGTATCAATGGTGCGGGCCTCACCGACTGCGATGCTGCCACGAGCACGCTCGCTTGGGACGCCACAACCGGCCGCTTTTCCTGCGGTACGGACAGTGACACCACCTACTCCGCTGGCCAAGGTCTCACCTTGAACGGCACGAGCTTCTCGCTCAACAGCACCATCACCGGGGCGCTCGTGCGGTTCAACACGGTTTCCGGTTCGCTGATCTACGCTAAGAACACACTTGCTTCTTCCGGCTCCCTCGTCTGGGAAGGCGCGGCATCCGGCGCGTCTCTCTACGTGGCGAGTTCGTTGCAAGGAGCAGGCTTGGCTGATTGCGATCTCTCCACGAGCGTTCTGCGTTGGGACGAGTCAACCGGCCGGTTCTCGTGCGGCACGATCTCCGCGTCGAACTGGTCCGGCACCGGCGCGCTGCAGACGGCGTTCGACAGCCGCTACGTGAACACAAGCGGCGACACGATGACGGGCGTGCTGGCGATCAACGTGACCGGCGGAAACATCAACACCGTCGGTCTCGAAGTGATCAACACGATCTCCGGTTCGATCGTCCATGCGAATACATTGCTCCGTTCCTCCGGCTCGTTGGTGGTGGAGGGAACCGGTGTTATACACGGTAACATCGGCGTGAATACCGGAAGCCTGGCGGGCGTCGCTTTCTATGCCATGGCGTCGGATGCGAACGAAAAAACCGCCATCTTCAGAGTTGCGGCGGCCAGCAACGTCAATAATGTCGAGTTCATTGATCGGTCCGGTTTCACCAGTGCTTGGATCGATGGTTCCGGCGTGATCCGTGGTTCGAAATTAGAACTCGATACATTGTCCGATGCCGGAACGAAATTGCAGTTCATCTACAACAATGCGACGAATGTCGGGTACATCACGTCGGCGCGAACGAGTGGGCCGACGGCGAGATCGCTGATTTTTGCCGTCAATAACGGGACATCGGAGTCCGAAGCCCTGCGTATCTATCACGATGGCAACGTCGGCATCGGCAGCACCGCTCCCAAAGCAAAACTCGACGTCGTGGGCACCGTGTCCGGCATCACGTTGTACGCCAACCAGGCTTTGCGCTCCTCCGGCTCCCTCGTCTGGGAAGGCGCGGCATCCGGCGCGACACTGTACATCGCAAGTTCGCTGCAAGGAGCGGGTTTAGCGGATTGTGATATCGCCGGTACCAGCAAACTTCTCTGGGATGCGACCACCGGTCGCTTCTCCTGCGGCACGGATTCCGGTACGACCTATACGGCGGGCCAGGGTCTCACGCTGACATCCACGGCGTTCTCGCTTGCCGACACGATCTCCGGCGCTCTTCTGGAATTCCAAACGGTCTCTGGTTCGATCGTTCACGCCAACACGTTGCTGCGTTCGAGCGGCTCACTCGTCACAGAATCCGGTGCATACTTTGATGGAACCACCATGGTCATCCAGGCCGGTTCCAACAGAGTGGGTATCGGGACGGCTTCACCTAAAACTGCACTTGAAGTTATTGGCACCATCTCCGGTTCACTCATCACCCAGAACGGCGGGGGGGACAACTACTTCATGGGGAATGTGGGCATCGGGACGACAGATCCCGGTATCACGGCCGGGGCATTCCCCACACTGACGATGGAAGGCGTGGACACGAATCCCTTTTACGAACTCTCCCGCCTCAGTGATAGTCTGAGTGATGGAAACGGCATAGGTGCAATAAAATGGCACGCCGGAACGGCAAGGAACGGGATAGCCGGTGTGAGTGCTGTTGTTGTAGGCACATCAGAAAATGCCGGCTCTCTCTTGTTCACGACTGCCAACGGTGCCGGCACCGTTGAGCGTGTTCGTATTGATAACACGGGCAACGTCGGTATCGGTGCCAGTGCACCCGAAAATAAACTTGAAGTTGCCGGCTCCATTTCCGGAGCAACACTCTACATCACCTCCAGCATGAGCGGTGCCGGCCTCACGGACTGCGATTTGGCTACTCAGACGTTGAACTGGGATGCAACAACGGGTCGCTTCAGCTGCGGCACGGATTCCGGTACGACCTATACGGCGGGCCAGGGTCTCACGCTCACGTCGACGGCGTTCTCGTTGAGCGATACCGTATCGGGTGCGTTGCTCGAATTCCAAACCGTTTCCGGTTCGACCGTCTACGCGAGCAAGAGTTTGCGCAGTTCCGGCTCCCTTGTTTGGGAAGGCGCGGCGTCCGGTGCCAGTCTCTACGTCGCAAGCTCCTTGCAGGGTGCTGGTCTCGCCGATTGCGATCTCTCGACGAGCGCGCTGCGATGGGACGCGACGACCGGTCGCTTCTCGTGCGGCACCATCTCCGCCTCGAACTGGTCCGGCACGGGTGCACTTCAAACGGCGTTTGATGGTCGCTATGTTCGAACCGCGGGTGGGACAATGACCGGCGCGCTCACGATCAATCTCAGTTCCGGAACGATCGGATTGAACGTGTTGCAGACGATGAGCGGACATACGGTCTTCGCAAGCAAAAAATTGGTGTCCTCCGGCTCGCTTGTGACCGAATCCGGAGCGTACATCGCCGGTACATCACTCGTCGTCCAAGCGAACAACGGATATGTCGGCATCGGGACCGCAAAGCCGTCCGCCCCCCTCACCGTTTCGGGTTCCAGCCCGGAGTTTAGGCTGTATGCAGGAGACTACTCACGCATTCTTCGGACGAGCACGGAGAACGAAGTGGCCTGGTATAACCGCGTGCTTGCGCCGTCCACGCCGCTGGTCGGTGTCGCGTTCAACGGGGCGGCCAGCCAGTACACGATCAGCAACACCGATGCCACGGCTGCGTCGGCCATTACGCTCTCGTTCTGGGTGAAGCGCGACGCGTCCGCGACGACGAAAGGCCTGATGCAATGGGCGAATTCACTCAGCAGCGGAAACCCATTCGTATATTTGCGAGACGCGAGCGGTACGCTGACATGGTACGTCAACGGCGGATTCAATTTGGCAGGCGGCTCGCTGACGAACGATGCATGGACACACCTGGCACTCACATGGGACGGTTCTGTGTGGCGTTCGTATAAGAACGGAGCCGAGGTAACGGCGTACAGCGGCGGAGCGACGTTTCAGGCGAATGCGACGCAACTGTACTTCGGTCAGGGATACGACGGCTACTGGACCGGCAGCATGGATGAAATTCGTGCGTACAACGACGACTTGTCGGCCGGAACGATTCAGGATCACTACAACTCGGGGATCGGAACGTACGGCAGCGCGGGGGAATCGAGCATCATCGGCGGTTGGCACTTGGATGAAAATACCGGTTCGAGCGCGGAGGATTTCACAGCCAGTGGCGATGATGCGACGCTCACGAACGGCGTGACATGGGTGACCGGCGTCGTGGGTGCCGGCAGCAATGTAGAAGGGGCGATTCTCTCGATGAAGGATGGTGTGACGAGCGGCGAGTTGGGCATCCTCACGCTGGGAGACACGTTGGCCCGGACGATTATCAAGGGCAACGTCGTGATCTTCGATACCGGGGGAGCCGAGAAGATGCGTCTGACGACCGATGGAAAACTGGGCATCGGCACGTCATCGCCCGATGCCGAGTTGGAAGTCATCGGCACCGCCTCTGGACGGGTGCTCTATGCGAAGAATTCTCTGCGCAGTTCCGGTTCCCTTGTCTGGGAAGGAGCTGCTTCCGGCGCTTCCTTATATGTTGCAACGTCCATCCAGGGCGCCGGTCTCAGCGACTGCGACGCCGCTACCTCCGCCCTCCAGTGGGATGCGACGACCGGTCGCTTCAGCTGCGATACCACGGCCGGCAATACGTACACCGCCGGGCAAGGTCTCACCCTCACGAGCTCCGCGTTCTCGCTCAGCTCGAGCATCTCCGGTTCGCTCCTTGAATTCCAAACGGTCTCTGGTTCGATCGTTCACGCCAACACGTTGCTGCGTTCGAGCGGGTCGCTCGTCACCGAATCCGGCGCGTATATCGACGGCACGACGTTCGTGGTGCAGGCGGGCAGTAATAGGGTGGGTATCGGAACCGCCAATCCGACCGCGCAATTGCACCTGCTCGGAAGCGCCGGAACATCCCTCATGATCAGCGGTGGAACGGGCAATAACTCGGGGACCATCCTCTTCAACGGTAACGGTCTCGCAAACAACACATGGATGCGTCAGCAATTCGAATACAACTCCAGCGATCTTCGTTTCGATCGCAGCAGCGACGGCGGAACGGCATGGAGCAACATCATGACGCTCGACTGGTTGGGGAGTAACGTCGGTATCGGCACGATCGCTCCGAAATCAAAACTCGATGTCGTCGGCACGATCTCCGGCTCGCTCATCACGCAGAACGGAGCGGGTAACAACTCCTTCATGGGGAACGTCGGCATTGGGACGACGAGCCCGGCCCGGCCGCTGCATGTGCACAGTGCAACACCCTATTTGCGCCTGCAAGATACTGCGGATGGGACACAGACGGCCGCATGGGTCGAATTTTATGGCAATACCGATGGGCGACATGGATTCCTTGGATTCGGTTCTGAGTCGAATGATGATTTGTATATCAATAACGATTTGGCCGGTCTTCTGCGCTTGCGCACGAGCAATACCGATAGAATGACGATCGACAGCAATGGCCTCGTAGGTATCGGCACCACTGCGCCGAGCGCTCTGCTGGACGTTAAAGAGGGAAATATACGGATCAGTACGGGAAGTTTGCTCGTCACGCCCGGTACGCCTGTTGTGATGGGCAGCACGGCAACGGATGCCACGAATACGCAAGCCCCTCAAGGCGTTGCCGTGCAAGGACGCTATGCCTATATCACTTCTGCAACCTCCGACTCGCTCTCTATCATTGATATTTCCGTTCCGGGAACTCCCGTGCGGGTTTCCACACTCATTAATAGTACGCTCCTCGATTCCGCGAAGGGAGTGGTGGTCAGCGGTAAATACGCGTACGTTTCTGGCACGGTCTCCGACGCCATTGCCGTCATTGATATCAGCAATCCCACGGCCCCCGTTGTCGTAGGCTCCGTGAAAAATGCCTCGGTGTTGAATGGTGCAGGAGACATATTCCTCGTAGGGGAGTTTCTCTATATCGCGTGCGAGGCAGGCAATCGTGTTGCCGTGGTGAGTGTCGCCAATCCATTGAAGCCGACGATTGTGAGTTTTACCACTGCCGACACCACAAATACGAATGATGCTCGCAAAATCGTCGTACAAGGCAAATATGCCTACGTGGCCTCGCGTCTCGGTACGGGTGATCTCACAGCAAACACAACCATGACCATTTTCGATATTTCCAATCCAAAAAACTTAGTGAGGGTCAGTTCCACCACGAGCGCCAATCTCAGCGATGCTCGCGGCATCTATGTGTCAGGCAAATATGCGTATGTGACAGGCCTTGCGAGCGATAGCGTGGTGATTTTTGATATCAGCAATCCAGCTGCTCCCTCGGAAGTGGGATCTCTTGCCAGCACCAGTAGGCTTGATGGAGCAACCGGCATCGTCGTTGCCGGTAAATATGCATACGTAGGAGCGGCGACGGATGACATGCTGACGGTGGTCGATGTATCCAACCCCGCACTCCCGTTCATCCAGTCATTCGTTACCTCTACGACGCAACTGGATAACCTCCAACAGATTGTGTTGGCTGGGCGCTACGTCTACACAGTCAATAATATCGATGATCTGTTTACCGTGGTGGATATTGGTTCTGAAATTCCTTCGCTGTATGCAGGAACTCTTGGCGCGAGCCTTCTTACTGTGGAAGACGACGCGAAGTTCAACAATACTGTCTCTATCGGCAATGGATTGAATGTGGGAAATGGGGGCATTCAAAGCAATGGTTCACTCTCCATTCTCACGGGCTCGGGTGGATTGGGTATGACGGGTGCTGTCATTCGCTCACATGGAGGCAGCGGTGCACTCTTGGCGCTCGATAGTTATGCGCAAACCGCGATCGCTCCTCATATCGTCTTCGGCTTCCAAGGCAGCTTCGATACCAATCTCTACCGTAGTGCTACGGCAACGCTCAAAACGGATGGTTCGCTCTTTGTAAGGAATACCATCTCCGGGTCCCTGATTACTCAAAACGGCGCTGGTAGCAACTACTTTATGGGGAATCTCGGTATCGGTGAAACTTCGCCCGATACGTTGTTCCATATCAAGTCGGCGGCGGATCCGACGATGACGTTCGAGAATACCGATACGACGATCAACGCCGCGAACCTCTACGGTGCACTGTCGTTCGTCGGCAACGATGCTTCGAGCAATGCAAGCGGAACTCGGGCCAAAATCGAAGCGTATTCCGAAGACAACGCGGGTTCCACGTCCCTCCGTCTCTTCACCACAAACGCCGGTTCCGTGGCGTTCAATACCGGGGTGGTCATCAAGCAGACGGGTAACGTCGGCATCGGCACGACCGGCCCGAAGGCGAAACTCGACGTCATCGGCACCGTCTCCGGTTCGCTCATTACCCAAAACGGCGCGGGCAACAACTACTTCATCGGCAACGTCGGCTTCGGCGGCGTCACGAGCGCCGGTTCGCCGCTCGATATCAGAAGCAATTCGTCGAACGAAGCGATCAACATTCAAACCAACGGCTCTACGTCGGCGTTCATCCTGTTTCAAGACAATACGACCGACGAATGGCACATGGGGCGAACGGAAGGAGACAACTCCTTCGGTATTTCGGAGACCGGCGTCAACGATCACTTCAGGATTTTGCCAGGCGGTAACATTGGTATCGGGACGATCACGCCGCAGTCGAAGTTGCAGGTGACGGGTGGCGGCTTGTGTGTGGGATCCGATGCCAACTGCAACACCGACAACAACACCGAAGGCGTCGTGTATTCGTCGTCGACCGCCATGAGCGTGTACGACGTCGCCGAAATGTACCCGACGACGGATTTGACGCTGACGGGTGCGGATATCGTGTCACTTGATCCGGCAAACGGCGTCTTCGTGAAACGAGCGGCCCCCGGCGACAAGCGCTTGCTCGGCGTCGTCTCCGCCGAACCTGCCGTCGTCCTCGGCGGCTTCAACGGCCAGCAATTCCAAGACGATCACCAGGTCGCGATCGCGCTCTCCGGTCGCGTGCCGGTGCGCGTGACGCTCGAAGGCGGACCGATCGCGATCGGCGATTCGCTCACGCTCGGATCCCAGGCCGGCATCGCCCGCAAGGCGAAGGGCGGCGAGCAGACGATCGGCTACGCATTGGAAGGATTCAGCGGACCGGGCACGGGATCCATCCTCGTCTTCGTCCGCACGGGCGACGTGCAACCGATGGCGATCAGCGAGAGCGGTGCAGGCCTCGCCGTCACGAGCACGTCCATCAGCGGTAAGGCGCTCATGCTCCTCGATACCGAAGAGACGGATGGTACGAAGGACGCGCTGAAGATCGTCACCGACGTCGGAACAAACGAGAATACGGTCTTCCGCATCGCGGCCGACGGCGACGTCCACACCGACGGTACGTATAACAGCAGCGGCGCCGACTACGCCGAATGGTTCAAGACGGCGGGCAACGCGAAGCTTGAGAGCGGCGTGCTCGTCTGCGTCGATCCGACGCAGCCCAACACCGTCAAGCTCTGCGACCGCGACGCCGACAGCAACGTGATGGGCATCGTCTCCACGAATCCCGCGTTCATCGGCAACAGCATCGGTGGCGCCAGCGGCATCATTCCGCCGGGCTACTCGCTCATCGGTCTCATCGGCCAGGTGCCGGCGAAGGTGACGGCCGAGGGAGGGCCGATCCGCCCCGGCGACCAACTCACGAGCGCGTCGAAGCCGGGATACGCCCGCAAGGCCGCGGCAGGAGAGAGCACGGTGGGTGTCGCGTTGGAAGGATTAGAGAACGGCGAAGGAACGGTGAACGTCCTCATCTCGCGTCGCAATTCGTCTCTCACGGTGGAAACCGTCGAGGACCACGTGCTCGAAACGATCGCCGCGATGGAAATCGAAGACGAAGTCGAGATCATGATTGCGACCGCGATGGGGGATCTGAACGTCGAGCAGTCGATCATCGACGAGGTGACGGCGCAGGTCGACGCGCTGAACGTCCCGAGCGCGGTGGAAGCCGAAGTCGCACGCCAGATCGCCATCCTGCGCGAGGATCTGCTTGCGCTCGCATCGAACGGCGGTGCGCAGTCCGGTACGGGCGCGGCGAACGGTGGTTCCGATCTCACGGCGTCCACGTTATGGCTCACGCAATCGCTTTCGGTCGACGGCGACGCACGCATCGCGGGTGACTTGCACCTCGACGGAACGCTGCTGACGAACGACCTCTTCGTCCCGGGCATCCTCGCGGTCGACGGCTCGCTGACCTCCAGCACGTTGAACGTGACGGGCGACGCCGCGGTCCACGGCGCGCTGACGCTGCACGGTCCCGTGATCTTCGGTTCCGGAGCGGCGATCCAGTTCGGTTCCGGCTTCACGATGGTCGACCTCATCGTCGAACGCTCGCTCACGGTCCTCGGCGACATTACGATCGATGGTCTCGCCACCTTCCTCGGCGACGTCGCGGTGGAAGGCGAGCTGACGGTCGCGCGCCAGGCGGGTCACCTGAAGGTGCCGCTCGGTGCCACCGGTGCCACGTTCGCATTCGAGCCGCCGTTCAAGGGGACGCCCGTCGTGACGGCCTCGCCGAACAAGCCGGTTCTCTACGCCGTGAGCGTCGCGACCTCGACGGGCTTCACGGTGTCGCTTGCGGCCCCCGCCGAAGCCGACATCACGTTCTCGTGGGTCGCGCTCATCATCCCGAGTCAGAACGCGGTACTCGAGGATGCTCCGAGAGGCTTGCAATTCCCGGTCGACGAGACGGGCATGCCGGTGTCGTCGTCCTTGCAGTGGAACGCCTGCATTCGGGGTTTGCCGCTCTTCGATGCGTCGGGCATCCCCTACAGCTGCAGCCGCTACCACGACGGCAACATCTGGCAACATCCGGACCTGAACATTTCGTTCGTCTGGAACGACGCCGTGACGCCGCCGTACATGCAGCTGCCGGATGGCTACGTTGCGACCGTTACCGAAAACAGCGCGAGCGTTCGCGCGGCGATTCTGGAAGTGAACGGGATTCAACAGCCGGCTGAGGAAGAAACAGAAACAGAAGCAGAGGCGGAAACAGAAACAGCGGACACGCCGACTGAGGAAGGGGAGACACCAACGGAATCAGAGCCGCCGACGGAAGAAACGCCGCCGGCCGAAGAGATTCCTGCGGAGACACCGCCAGCTGAGACGCCGGCGGAAGAAGCAGAAATAGAAGCAGAAGGAGAAGCGACGGAAGAAATTCCGGTCGAAGATCAGACGCCGGTCACAGAGGAAGTGCCGGCCGAAGAAGCACCGCCGCAAGAACCCGTTGAGACGGTACCGACGGTAGAGTAAGGTGGGCGCATGCGCGCACGCCTCTTCATCCCGCTCCTCGTCATCGCTCTCATCGTTCTGGTGGTCGTTCTCGATATGCAGCGCCGCCAAGCGCAGACGGAGCTCGCCAATTTGTCCGTCCGACTTGAACAATTGCAAGGCAATTCGCAGGAGAACCAGGAACGCGCGAGTCAGATCATCGGTCAGGTTCGTGCCATGATCGATATTCCGGAAGACGTGACGCCGACCGTCGCCACGATCGTCGACGTCGAGAAGCTTCGTGCCCAGAATCCGTTCTACAACAACGCCGAGAACGGGGATTACCTTATCGTGACGCCGACTCGCGCGATCCTCTTCGATGATGATCGCGGCATCATCATCGACGTCGTCCCCGTGCAGATCCAGCCGAATGCGGCGGGTGATGCGAGTAGCGCGCCGGTCCAGCAGTAACGCGCGTCGACTTCATCTCCGCTCAGTCTGACAGCGCGTTGTTCCGTTGTGCTGTAGAACAAATTTTTTGTTTTTCTGAAGCCGTTTTTCATGTGTTAAGCAAAACGAGTGATTCTACCATCATCGTGCGTTCGTAGTATGGCGACATGTTGATGGCATTCCTGCATCGCGTGCCGCACGAGCGGCTCCTCTGGTACTGCACGATGGGCCTGGCGCTCTGCACGGGCGTGCTGCTGGGTTCCGTGTGGGGATTCTTTCTTGAAGTCGATGCGCATCCCCCGGTTATCGTGACTGATGATACGCCGACGGAAGCGGCGGCCATCGTGCTCGAGGGATTTCGGGACGGCGCATTGCGCGGGCATGCGGCCGGAAGGGTGCGACTGTTCGCGCGTGATCAAGCGGTAACGATCGACGGAAGCGGTGCCTTCGCCATCACGCACCCGGCATTCCGGATCGAAGAGGTGACGATCGTCGTGCCGCCGGGTATGCGCTTCGTGGCGTCCAAACGCGGCAAAAAGTACTACAAGGTCGAGAGCGCGGCCGGCGAGAACATCGCCCCGGAGAATCGGGTGTATTTCCCGTCGGCCGAAGCCGCGCAAGCAGCCGGTTTCCGGCCGTAACATCTTTTGCGTTTTCTCTTTGTACTTTCTTGGCTCTTTTCGCCTTTCTCTTTTTATTTTTTCTCTATACTGGATATCCGTGTCCCCCTCCCCCCGCCGCCCCCAGGCTCCCAAGCAGCAGTGGCTCCTGACGCTGCTTTTGTTCGGCGTGTTGCTGTCGCTGTCGTTCTACTACATGACGGCGCCGCAGCGGTTGGCGGAGGAGAAGTTTGAGAGCGCGACGCCGGTGTCGATCAGCGAGATCACAAAGGGCTACGAGGCCCGCTACTTCAAGGAAATCACGGTGCGCGACAATCGCGTGTACGCCGTGACGGCGACCGGCGCCGCGTTCCAGTCGTACAAGGAACCGCTCGATACGCTATCGCAACTCGGGTGGAACGATTCCGGGAATCCCACGGTCGTGACCGTACAGAACACCGAGGCGGCGAACATGTTCTTCGCGCTGCTTCCCGATCTCCTCCTCCTGGCGCTCGTCATCGGCGGCGTCGTGTGGCTCTTCCGGGGAATCGCGCGCAGCCAGTCGACCGCGATGTCGTTCGGCAAATCCCGCGCGCGGATCGCCGACGGCAAACAGGTGAAAACGCGGTTCAAGGACGTAGCCGGCGCGGAGGAATCGAAACAGGAGTTGGTCGAAGTCGTCGACTTCTTGAAGAACCCGAAGAAGTACATGGATATCGGTGCCAAGATCCCGAAGGGCGTGCTGCTCGTGGGCGCTCCGGGTACCGGTAAAACGTTGCTGGCCCGAGCCGTCGCCGGCGAAGCGGGCGTCCCCTTCTTCTCGATCGCCGGTTCCGAATTCGTCGAGATGTTCGTGGGCGTGGGCGCCTCGCGCGTGCGCGATCTGTTCCTGCGCGCCAAGCGCAACGCGCCGTGCATCATCTTCATCGACGAAATCGACGCGGTCGGCCGTCAGCGCGGCGGTGCCGGCTTCGGCGGCGGGCACGACGAGCGCGAGCAAACGCTGAACCAGATTCTCACCGAGATGGACGGCTTCGAGCAGGGGACGAACGTGATCGTCATGGCCGCGACGAACCGTCCGGACGTGCTCGACGTCGCGTTGCTGCGCCCCGGTCGCTTCGATCGCCACGTGTATCTGGATAAGCCGGACATCGAAGCGCGCGAGCAGATTCTGCAGGTGCACGCCCGCAACAAGGTGCTCGCGAAGGGGATCGACTTCGGCGTCATCGCGCGGCAGACGGTCGGCCTCACGGGCGCGGACCTCGAGAACATCATGAACGAAGCCGCGATCTTCGCCGCCAAGCGCGACCGCAAGGCGATCACGCAGAAGGATATGGTCGATGCGCTCGAGAAAATCGCGATGGGCCCGGAGAAAGCGTCGCGCAAGTTGAACGAGAAAGAGAAAGAAATCACGGCGTACCACGAGCTCGGTCACGCGGTGGTCGGGCACTTGTGCCAAGAGAGCGACAAATTGCACAAAATCTCGATCGTCTCGCGCGGGTCGGCGCTCGGCGTCACGTGGTTCCTGCCCGAGGAAGACACCTACACCACGAGCCGTCAGAAGTTCCTGGATGAAATCTGCGGACTCCTCGGCGGCCGCGCGGCGGAGGCGCTCGTATTCAAAGACATCACGACGGGCGCCAGCAGCGACATCGAACGCGCGTCGAACATCGCCCGCAACATGGCGATGCGCTACGGCATGGACGACGCCCTGGGTCCCGTCGCGTACGGGGAGTCGCAGGGGAGCGCGTCGCTCGGCGCCGATCTCGCGAGCCATCGCAATTACTCCGAAGACGTCGCCAAGCGGATCGATACGTTCGTGCGCGAGACGTTGGATACGCAGTACAAGCGCGCGGCGGGTATGCTGAGGCAGCACGAGAAGAAGCTGCACGAAATCGCGAAGATCCTCCTGAAAAAAGAAACGATGAGCGTGGAAGAATTCATCGACGTGTTCGAGGATAAGCCCGTCGGCACGACGAAGAGGAAGAAGGCGGAGGCGAAGGAGAAAGAGAAGGGGGTTCACGCGGACATGGACGCGTAAAAACCGCAGATCATAGACCTGCGGCTGTGGCGATCGATCGGGAGCGTGTGTTAGTTACGCCAAGTTGAATTCCTCTTTCCACCGCCTCGTGACCGAGAGCGTGCGTTCCTTGGCGATGCCGACGTATCGATACGGATCCTCCAGTACCGACCGTTGATCATCTGAAAAACGCGCATGGTACGTGCGGAATTCATCGTCATCGAGCGCCGTTTCCAATAATCCTTTGCCGGTGTCCCGCGCGTGCATGCTCAGTTGCCGCGCCTTTTCGTGCGCGTTCGGGTGTCCGTGCGCCGCGAGGAGGAGGTAAAGCGGTTCCGCGAGGATTTTTCCTTTCGTAAGGGCGAGATTGCGATCCATGCTCTCGCGGACGACCGAGAGCTTCTTCACGATGCGCGTCGCGCGTTTCGCCATGGATACGAAGTATCCGATGATTTCGCCATACGTCCGCCCCGTCACGGAACCCGTCAGATCGCGCTGATGCTCGCTGACGGTATCCATGTGCACGAGCGTCATCCTTGAGAGGATGATCTTCCAGATCCCCTCGATGTTCTCCCAATTGATGGGATTGCGTTTATGCGCCATCGTGGACGATCCGACTTGCGATTCGCCGAACGCCTCGGCGACTTCGTCGATTTCCGAGCGTTGGAGATGACGCATGTCACGCGCGAGATTCGCGATCGCTCCGGCGGCCAGCGTCATTTCGTTGAGCAATCGTGCCAGCGGTTCCGGTTGGACGATCTGAGTCGAAAGTTCGCCGGGTCGAAGGTCGAGCATGGACAGCACGTCCGCTTCGAATCGTTGTGGATCCGGAAAAAACAGGCTCGAAGCGTTGTAGGCGCCCACCGCGCCGGAGAATTTTCCGACCAGGCCGTCCTTCAAGGATCGGATGTTCAGAAGGCATTGGCCGAGCCGGCTCACGTATCCGGCGACGGTGAATCCGAAGGTGATCGGCACGGCGTGTTGTCCGTGCGTCCGACCGATTTGCGGCGTCCCGGCTTCGCGTTCCGCGAGCGCGATGAGCGCCTCTTCCAAGCGACGCAATTCCGGCACGACGAGGTCCGTCGTCACGCGCTTGTAACGCATGGCGTTCGCCGTATCGACGATGTCGTACGACGTTGCCGCGAAATGCACGAACGGCTTCGCCGAATCGTTGACGCGCCGTTGAATGCAGTTCACGAGCGCGCGTACGTCGTGACCGATGCGTCGCTCCTCCTCATAGACCTCCTCGGCCGTGATGCGTGCGGCCGCGACTTCGTCGACCACGCTCTTCGCGCAGAGCTTGCGTTCGTGCAGCGCTTGCACCAAGGCCTGTTCGACTTGCAGTTTGTAGTGGGTGAAGGCCGTTTCGGAGAGGTAACTCGCGACGCTTCTATCCCAATAACGGTAATCTAACGGAGAAACCGCGTCGTATAACGTTTCCATAAAATCTCTCCCGATGCGTGTGAAATGATCGATCGACATAACCCCCTGTCCCGTAGGACGGGAGCGGGAGAGTATGATTCCTTTTCACGCCCTTAGCAACAGCCGGGTAGAACGCGTCGTTCTTCCAGTGCGTGCGCACCATGTCATGGTTCCCTTCGACGAGCTCAGGGCAAGCTTAGGCTCACCATGACACTACGTTCTTCTTGGCGAGCAATCTGTTTGTCAGCCTGAGTCCGTCGAGGGCTGACAAACGTTGACTTTGATTTCTCTCACCCCTACCGTTGAACCACTTTCTCCCTTCCCCATGCGCTCCAAGCTCGTTTCCGCCCTCGTCCTCGGGCTCGTCGTCTTGGTCGGAATCCTCTTTGTCCAATGGCAGAACGCCCGCACCGAAGCGCAGGAACTGGCCGCCATGTTGGTCCAGGCGCAGAGCCAAGGAGCGGCGAACGAAGCCGTCGTGGCGGACGTGTTGGCCCGCGTGCGGCAGCACATCGACCTTCCGGAGGACGTCCAGGCGACGGTGGCGACCATCGTCGACGTCGAGAAGCTTCGCCTGGAGAATCCGTTCTACAACAACGCGAACAACGGCGACTACCTGATCGTTACGAACACCCGCGCGATCCTCTACGCCGGCGACCGCGACGTCATCGTCGACGTCGTGCCGGTGCAGGTGGGCACGGGCGCCACGATGGCGGACGGAGATGCGTCGTCGGACACGCAGTGATCGCCCGCGAACGATGGCATTAAAAAACGGCTCCCGGGAGCCGTTTTTTCGATGCAACCCATCAGTTCTTAAAGACCAGCTTCACGCTCACCGGGACCGTTTCGTCCAGGAGCTTCTGGTCGTACGAATCGTTGCCGATGCCCCACTCTTCGCGCGGGAAGTCGTACACGGCGAGTAGGTAGTCGTCCGTGATGTCGGCATTGATCGTCACGCTCTTCGTTTGGCCCTTCAGCGTGAGGTCGCCCGTGATGTCGTAGTTATTGTCTTCCAGCTTTTCGATCTGCGTCGACGTGAACGTCGCGGTGGAACCGGAGGCGGTGTTGAAGAAGTCCGCTTTCTGCAAGTGGCCCGTGAGACCCGGTGCGTCGGTCTCGGCGCTGGTCAGGTCGATTTCCGCCGTGATCGTGGCCTTCGTGAGGTCCGAGGGGTCCGTATCGTCCAAGTCGATGGACGCCGTGTAGCGCGTGAACTTGCCTTCGTGGTCGATGACGTCGCTGCCGCCGATGAATGACACGACGCTCTGCTCGATATCGATCTCTTTCGTCTCGCCGGAGAACGGCGTCTCGGTTTCGACGACCGCCGCCTTCTCGGCGTCGGTGAGGGAGGACGTCTGGCACGCCGCGAGCGCGAGGGCGGAAAGGGCGAGGGGAATGGCTGCCATTCTCATGGGAAAGAGAGGGAAGGAAAAAAGAGTCTCGAGAGTATAGGGACCGATGCCTTAAGAAAAGCTTAAGGCCGCGTCTGCCATGTTTTTTTGTTTGATACTGGTGCCGTGGAGAGGACTCGAACCTCCACAGGATTACTCCTACACGCCCCTCAAGCGTGCGCGTCTACCAATTCCGCCACCACGGCACTTTTGAACACGAAAAGAGCGGCGAGGGCCTTGAGTCTAGCAAGGCCGGAGGTAAAGGCAACACGTCTAGCGCCTCCCTCCTCGCCCCCGCCGAGCCGTTTCCGCGCGTTTTTTCTTCCGCGAGCGCTGTCCGTAGTTCGCTTCGTACGCGTCGCGCCAGATGGCTCCGTGCTTTTCCATGAACCCATACTGATCCTCCAGAACGTTCATGAGTTCTTTGCGGATCGGATTGGTTAACGCGACGTCTTCGGCTCCCTCGACCGTTTTCACCAATGTATGCCGCGTCTCTTCCGCCAGTGCTCCCACCCACGTGCGCTCGCCGTTGTGTTGCTCCGTGAGCGCCAGCGCGATCGACTCCGTCGTATCCTGCGTGCGGAAGAATTTCCGGAATTGCTTTCCGTAGAACGTTTTTTGGAACGGAAAACCTTTGCCCGTTGCCAAGCCGTTCAAGGCGTACCGGATAGCGGCGCTTTCTTCCTGGATCTGCTCCGTCGTATGGCGGAACATCAGGTGAGGGCTCCGGCTGAGCGATCGGTGACTGCCGGACGGTACGACGGCTTGCGGCAGATACAGTTTATGCCATTCGAGCAGCGTCGTGATTTAAAAAATCGTCTCCAATCGGTGCGGATCGACGGTGAGGCCGTTTCGGCCGATGCCGCTGATCGCCGCCATGCGGATCGCCTCCGTCGGGAGTTTGTTATCCGCGAAATCATGCCACAGGCTGTGCCGCTCCGGATCGACCGGCTTCTCGTTGAAAAAATTGCTGGCTCCCCCGCGGGAGCGCGGCACATTGTGATGGCTGTTGGTCTCATGCCCCTCCTGGAGCAACGCGTCTTCCTCAATTGCGGAGGGTAACGCCTTCAACATGGAGAAACGCTACCCGCCGACATAATGTGAAGTCGACCAAACGGACTTGCGGGTTTTACACATTTCCCAGCACGCGCTCCTGGAGCGCCAATTCGTCCGCCGTCAGCTCCATTTCCTGGATGGCCGTCATGCGGTGCGCGCGAGTGTCGTACTGCCACAAGACCATTTTGGGGTAACGCACCTCGATGCACGTCGGTGCGTAGCGGCTGATGAAGCTGCCGCTGTTGCCCACGAGGAACGGCACGCGTTCGCCCGTCGTTTCGTCTTTCAAGTAGTGCTTGTAGATGCCCGGCACGTGCGTGTGCCCCGAGACGACGCCCCAGCACTTCATCGTTTTCGCTAAGCGTGCCGCGTGGCGAATGCTGCGTAAATCGATTGCGTCGGCCACGCTCTCGCGCCACGTCCGTTTGCCGAGCGTGCGCACGCGGCCGCGTCGCAACGCCCGGGCGATCCGGCTGCGCGACCATTGCGATCCCTCCAACAAATGCTCCCAGACCTCCGTCGCGGGGAAGCCGAAATGTTGCAGCCGGAAGCCGAAACGGCCGAATGCGCTGAAACTTTTCGTCATCGCGGCCAAGTGACGTCTCGCCTTATCGCTCGCGTGCAGCACGTCCAGGTGCTCGGGGAGCGTCGCCGTGCGCAGTGCCTTGCGCATGGCCGGCGTGCGGAAGTGATGCCCGTGCGTGACGACCACGCCGCTCACGGGCGAGATATGCCACGGCCGCTCGTCGACCACGCATCGCAACATCTCTTCCATCTCGGCTGTCCCGAAGAACGAAATATCGTCGTGGTTGCCGCGCAGAAACACCGACGGGTGGCCGTCGATCGCTTCGCGCAGTCGCATGCACTCGTCGCGCACCTGCACTCGGTCGGGGCGCTCGTCGGCGATGTCGCCCGCCAGCACGATCTCCGCGATGTTCAAATCCTTCGCCTGGCGCATCATCGCCTCGAGCGCGCGAAATTTCCTCCCGCTGTGCGTCGCGTGGTGTCCGGCGTGGAAATCCGAGAAGAGGAGCGTGCTGAAACCCGGGGTCATATCGTGGGCTTCATGGTAGATGAGGGAGGGGTGCTGTCACTGAAAATCCCTTGCTTTTCCCTCTCCCCTAACCCCTCTCCTACTTGCCCGCACGCCGGCCAGGAGAGGGGAATTGAGTCTGCTTCTTGCGTACAATCTCCCCTCTCCCGGCAAGGAGAACGGGTAGGTGGGAGAGGGGCCGGGGGAGAGGAAAATCCCGGAAAAAGGGGCCGTACTCGGCGGCCCCCTTTCCTTTCTGCCGCGCGGGTCTCACGAGACCGGCGCTTCGTTCCGCTGTTTCGCGTGGTGGTCCTCCTTCTCGAAGACGTGCTGCGGCGGAACGTACCCATGATGACGCGCTTGTAAAAGGTTTGTGACGAAAAAATATGAGAATCTCGCTGTCATGGTGAGCCCGACGAACCATGACGGGGTTACAGCGGTGCTCCGTCGAGCATCGCCTGAAACCGCGCTTCGTCGATCACGGCGATGCCCAGCTTCTCCGCTTCGTCGAGCTTGCTGCCCGCTTCCGCGCCCGCCAGCACGTAGTGCGTCTTCTTGCTGACGGACGAGGCGACTTTTCCCCCCCGATCCTTGATCATCGTCTTCGCCTCCTCGCGGCTGAGGGTGGGGAGGGTTCCGGTGAGGACGAACGTGAGGCCTTCGAACATCGGCTGTGCACCGCTTCGTTGTGGAACCAGGCACACGACGCCGTTTCGTTCGAATTTCTGCAGCAATTCTCGATGGCTGGGATTCTTGAACCACTCCAACACCGATTGGCTCACGACCTCGCCGATACCGTCGATCTCGGCCAATTCCTCTTCGCTCATTGCCAGAATCGTCTTCGCGACGTTGCCGACCGTGATGCCGTGGATCGTCGTCAGCGCGGGCTCGTGTCCGAAGAGCGTCGGCCCGCTCGTCGTTGCATCCGCCACATCTTCAACCGTCAGATCTTCTTCGGGCCACGGGAGCTTTTTGGCGAGCACTTCGGCCGTTTCGCGGCCGACGTGACGAATGCCCAATGCGAACAAAAATCGTTCAAGCGGCACGCGCTTCGCCTTCGCGATGCTGACCAGCAGATTCTGTGTCTTCTTTTCTTTAAAGAGCGGCAATGCCATCAGATCTTCCGCTTCGAGTGCGAAGATATCGGCGCTGTCCGTGATCACGCCCTGGTCGAGCAGTTCATCGACCGTCTCTTTGCCGAGCCCCACGATGTCGAACGCGTAGCGGGAGGTCAGGTGCTCGATCGATTCGCGCTTGCGACCCGGACACTCCGGATTGGGACAGCGCAGCGCCACTTCTCCTTCTTCCCGCACCAGGGTTGTATCGCATTGAGGACACGTTTTTGCCATCCGGAAGGGCTTCGTTCGTTCCGGGCGCAGGTTCGTGAGCACGCCCATCACTTCCGGAATGATATCGCCGGCCTTGCGGACGATGACGGTGTCGCCGATGCGGACGTCCAAGCGATCGATCTCGTCTTGGTTATGGAGCGTGGCGCGCGTGACGGTCGTTCCGGCAAGGTGCGTCGGCGTCAGGTGCGCCACCGGCGTGATCGCGCCCGTGCGTCCGACCTGGAGCAAGATCTCGATGACTTGCGCCGTTTTTTCCTCCGCCGGGAATTTGTAGGCGCGCGCCCATCGCGGCGCCTTCGCGGTCGATCCGAGATCGCGTTGCAGCGTGCGGTCGTTCACTTTCAATACGAGGCCGTCGATGTCGAACGGCAACGCGTCGCGTTCGCGTTGAATGCGTTCGTAGAGCGCTTCGACGTCGGCTAACTTTTTCACGACGGTGAATCCCGGGTGCACCGGGACGCCGCAGTGCTGCATCCATTGCAGAATGTCGTTCTGCGTGCGCAGTTCCATCTGATCCGCCGCGCGCGTATCCAGCGAATAACAGAGCATGCGCAGATCACGCTCGGCCGCGACGGCGGGATCCAACTGCCGCACCGTTCCCGCCGCGGCGTTGCGGGGGTTGGCGAATTTTTCCTCGTTCGGCAGCGGTTTGTTCACCGCCGCGAGCGCGGCCTTGGGCATGTAGACTTCGCCGCCGATCTCGAGCACGGCGGGGAGATCGTCTCCGGAAACTGTAAAAGAAAGGGGAAGGCTTTCGATCGTCCGCACCGTGTGCGTCACGTCCTCGCCTTCGATTCCGTTCCCGCGCGTCACCGCGCGCAGGAGTCGGTAACGCTTGCCGGCATGTTGTTTGCTGCTTCTGCTTTCCGCTTCTGCTTCTTGTTCGTACAGCAACGTGATATTCAGTCCGTCTATTTTTAATTCACAACAAATGTCGAAGGTTCTCGTGTCGCCCCCGAGCGCGCGCGTCATCTGGTCGATCCAGTCTGCCACTTCCTCTTTGGAGAACGCATCCTGCAGCGACTCCTTCGGCGTCAGGTGGCGCACCTTCGGCAGCCGTCCGTCGAGCGGCGCGCCCACGCGTTGGGTAGGGGAGTCGGGGGTGATCAACTCGGGGAATTCCTTTTCGAGTTTGATGAGTTCCTGCTTCAGCGCGTCGCGCACGTCTTCCGAAACCTTGCTCTTGTTCTCGATGAAGTACGCGCGATTCAACCGCCAGATCTCGTCGCGGAGTTTCACGATCCGTTGTTCGGCCTTGGCGCGGTCCATCCTTCGTATTCTAGCGTTCTTTTCATTTCTATAGAACGCTAGCGCTGTCATCCTTCCCTTCGGCAGGCTCAGGGCAGGCTGCTCAGGATGACAGCGTCGTGTCATGGTGAGTTCGTCGAACCATGACACGGTACACTCTCACTGTGACCAAAATCTTGCAGCAGGCGATTATTGTCTCGTATCTCGTTCTTCTTCTGTTGGGCGCCGCGTACGCCGCGTTTCGGTTCCAACCGATTCCATTCCGTCCGCTGACGCTCTTCGTGTACGGCATGCTCGCGCCGTACCAAGGCTACAACCGCATGAACGAGGCGTTCTTGGTCGAAGGACGGATTGGAGAAGAATGGGAAGAAATCGATCTCGCGCCGTACTTCCCGACGCTCGAAGGCGAACGGAACATGCGCGAGCGGCGCCTCTATTTGAACGTCGGCAAACATCCGTCGGTCGAGGCGTTGCACCGCCGCATCGCGGAACGCATTCGTGAGCTGGAGGCCGAGCGCGGAACACACTATGAATCCGTCCGACTGACGTGGATCGAGTGGGAGCCGGCGCCCGAGAGTTTCCGCGCGAACGCCGCGACACCGACGCGCACGCACCATCTCGTAACCATCCCATAATGCAGCGATTCGTCGCGCACTGGGACCATTGGTGGTGCCGCACGGCTCCGCCCGACATTCTGGCGATTCTCCGCATCGGCTTCGGCGCGTTCCTGCTCATCGAAGCCGCCACCTATGCCCCGTTCGTCCCGACGATGTTCTCCTCCCACGGCCTCGTGATCTCCATGCACGTCGCCGATCCCGAAACATGGCCGCTCCTTGCGGCGATCTTCGCGCCACCGCCGCCGCTCGTCGCGTGGATCATCGGTACCGCGTATCTCATCGCCGCCGCGTGCTTGATGATCGGGTATCGCATGCGTCTCGCCATTACGACGCTGCTCCTCCTGTATTTCTACTACTGGCAACTCTCGTTCCATCTGTTCCCGTCGTCGTACCACCGCATCTTCACGTTCATCCTTCTGGTGTTGCTCTTCAGCGGCGCCGATAAAACGTTCTCGCTGCGGATGAAACGGGAGCGCGGGTCATGGCTCGCCTGGGAACCGATTTCGATCCTCCCGCAGCGGCTCCTTGCGGTGCAGATCACCGCCACCTACGCCGTCGTCGGTATTCAAAAATGGTGGCTGCCGCTGTGGCAGGGCGGGGAGGTGATGTACTACTCCTACATCGGCCGGTGGGGGACGCCCCTCGCGCGATGGTTCGTCGGCCTCGGCTGGCCCTGGGAATTCTACGAGTTCCAGACGCTCGTGACGAAGATCTTCGAGACGTTGATCCCAATTGGTCTCTGGCTTCCGCGCATCCGCTGGTTCTTCTTCATCGGCGGATTCGTTTTCCACTTCCTTATTGCGATTCTTCTTGGCATTTGGTGGTTCCTCGTCCTCGTGCCCGCGTACATCCTCTTCTTCGAGCCCGAAGCGGTGCACGCCGCCATCCGCCGCCATCTCCCGTCATAAGTCTTTCCCGCCGTTAAATTCCGATCTGTCAATTGCAATCCGGGCGCAGTCCGCAAAGATACGCGCATCATGCCACCCGAATTGCACGCTCCCACATTGAAGATCTACCGCGAGATCCTCACGCAGCTCCAAGAGCTGAAGGATCTGTACGCCGACGCCGCCGCCGATGACGAGGCGGGGGTGGACGACGACGAGCGCGAAACGCAGCAGGACGTCCTGGATGCGATCATCGAAGACGCGACCGAGCGCGGGATGGATGAAGAAGACGTCGCGCGCGTGTTCAAGGCGGTGGCGATCATCGCGAAGAAGGCGCAGGAGAGTTGATTAGATTGAGAGTTACAGCTCATCAATGAGAAGTTGTATATCTCCGATATCAGCTACGACAAATTTCTCGATATTCCCTCGAATACGAATGCCTTCAAGAGTTTGAGGGATGACGATACTTCGTTTTTTGTCGAGACTATATAACTTGTAATGCGATCCATTGCCTTTTGATTCATCGATTAAGAATCCGAGCCTTATCAAAGCACGGATAAGTTTGTCTCGCTGTATAGAGGCTGGAATTTTAGGCATGAGCCAACTTCAGCCTGAAGTCCCTTTCTCTCACCGACGGCTTGTCTTCGATTTCAAGAGAAGCCTGTTCAGTCTCTGTGACTTCAAACTCAATAGCTTTGGCACAGTCACGAGGAACATCGAAATATGTCAAAATAGCATCATGTGTATTTCGAATCGCCTCTTGCATTGTTCTGGCCTCGCTCATGATTCCTTCATATTCAGGTGAAGTAATAAAAATGACTGGGTCTCCTTTTTCGTCGAACTCAGAAATAAACTGAATATGAATTGATCGAGGCAATTTTTTCAAAACCTCTTCATGTACAAACTTCGAGCCCGTAAATGCACGGATGATGGAAATCATATTTCGAAGGGGGCTGGCATTCATAGTATGTTTGTATGACGGTTTAACAAGTCCATTCTATCAAAAAAGCGACAATTTTGCCAGATAATGACTATTTTGATTTTTCCCATCTTCAGAGCAATTTTAACGCGTAATTTTGACTACCAAATAAATTAATGCTATAATATTACCAATGCCCACACAAACCCAAACCCTCTTTCAGAAGGCCGTCGATGCCGGTGCATCCGACCTTCATATCGCCGTCGGGAGCCCGGTGCAATTCCGCATCGATGGCGTCCTCGTTCCGCAGAGCAAATCGGACGTCACCGCCGCGGATGCGGACAAATTGGTGAAGTCCATCCTCGACGAACCCGCCTACAAGCGGTTCAAGGAGAATCTGGAAGTCGATGCCAGCGTGCAGCTGCCGGGCGGCGAGCGCCTGCGCATCAACTGCAGCATGGAACGCGGCAACGTATCGATCGTCGCGCGCGTCGTTCCTTCGCAGATCCCCACGCTCGAACAACTCGAACTCTCCGAACTCGGCACCCAGTTCCTGAATCTCCAAGACGGTCTCATCCTCTTTACCGGTCCCACCGGCTCCGGCAAATCGACCTCGCTCGCGGCGCTCATCCATCAGCTCAACCAAACGCGCGCGGTGAACGTCATCACGCTCGAAGACCCGATCGAATTCGTCTTCCCCAAAGGCCAGGGCATCGTGCGCCAGCGCCAGTACGGCGAGGACTTCCATTCGTTCCCCGACGCATTGAAGCACGTTCTCCGCCAGGACCCGGACGTTGTCATGGTCGGCGAAATGCGCGACCCCGAGACGATCGCCGCCGCCCTCACGCTCGCCGAGACCGGCCACCTCACGTTCGCCACGCTCCACACGCCCAACGCCGTGCAGACGATCGACCGCATCATCGACGTCTTCCCGCCGCACCAGCAGGCCCAAGTGCGCGCGCAACTCTCGCTCTCGCTCCGCGCCGTCGTGGCGCAACGCCTGCTCCCCAAAGAAGGCGGGGGACGCACGGCCCAGCGCGAAGTGCTCATCAACACGCCGGCCTGCGCGAACATCATCCGCGACAACCGCCTGCAGGAACTCAAGTCCGTCCTCCAAACCGGTTCGGACGTCGGCATGATCTCCTTCGATAAAGACCTCAAGCGTCTCCTCAAGGCGGGGCGGATTAGCCAGGAGACGTACGATATATACGAGGGGATCTGACCGTCGGCGGTGTCGGTGTACGATAGCGCCATGCCATCCGTTTCCCTTCGCGATCTCGCGCGGCAGAGTGCGCCGTCCGTCGTGCGGATCATTTGCACGTCGAAGGAATTCCCGACGATGACGGGAACGGGATTTTTCATCGACGATCATCGCATCATCACCTGTGCCCATGTGCTGCTTGGGACGACGAATCTTTCGTCGTTGATCGATGACACAGTCAAAGACGCGGCAAAACACGAGCGTGCGTTGCGGACATATTTCGATGAAAAGAAGAGTGTCATTCGCGTCCAGGACGTTCAAGGGAAGTCGTTGCGCATCAAGAACGTTCGATTCAACGGCGGGATGGACATCGGTGTGATTACGGTTGAAAAGAAACGCGAGCCTCTGCCGCTCAGCCGGGCGACTCTCCATGTGGGTGACGACGTGATGACCGTGGGATTTCCGTACACGGTTCAGACGAAAGATGTGGAATTTCCATATGCGGCAAGCAAGGGGAACGTCATGAGCCGCGTGCGCATATGCGTCGGCGGCTATCGGACGCGTGATTTTATCCAGATATATTGCCCTTCCATGGGAGGAGCGTCTGGGTCGCCGATCTTTTCGAACGGCGGAGAAGTTATTGGCATGTTGAATGGACAGATGCGGTGGGGAGACGATCATTTCGCGTTTCTGGAACAACAGGAAGCAAAAGAAGTGTTGATCAGGGATGCCTTCCATGTACCGCTTCCGTACGGCTTCGTGACCCCTATTCAGACGGCACTGCGGATCGCGAAGAAATTGCGATCATGACTCAGGCATCTGCCCAAAAAATGCCTCGCAGAACGTATTACCAATGCATGTCTATATTATGGCTTTCTGAAGCGATTTTTGGGCGTTCTATCCGGTCATAGAACGCCTATGCTTTCGGCGCTTCTCTAAGGAATATATAACCATGGCATAAATGTCATATTTGACCAGTGATAGGGCGCGAGTAGAGTACAGGGTCACATGGACCAGTTACCCTCCAGCATCGAAGCGTATCTCGAGGAGGCCGGTTTCTCCGGTACCGAGATCCTGATCCTGCGCCGCCTCATGGAAGGCGAGCCGCTGACGATCCGCCAACTCGGTGCAAAGACCGGCAAGAGCACGGGCGTGCTCGATCAGGCGATGAAGAAATTGATTAAAAAAGACATCATTCGTCGCACGATCGTGAACGATGCGCCGCGGTACTCGCTCGATTCGCTCGAAGCCGTGGTCGAGTGGATGCAGGAGGACATGGAGCAGAAGCGCGAGATGCTTCTGCGGCGGCACCAGAACTTCGAGTCGTTCGTCACGTCGCTCGAAGGCGGCAGCAAGCGTCCCGACATCGAATACTTCGAAGACGAGAGCGGCATCAAGCAGGCGTACATCAAATTGCTGAACGGTCCGGGCGAGATCCTGCACTACCTGCCCGTGCAGTACAAAGAGGAAGAGGACCCGCTGCGCGATTTCCGGGTGCAGTACTTCCGCGAGCGCCAGCGCCGCAAAATGTTCTCGCGCGTCCTCGCGCACGACACATCGCTCGGTCGGCGCTACCAATCGCGCGACGCGTTCGAGTATCGCAAGACGATCCTCGTGCCGGAGAACGAGTATCCGTTCACGTTCGAGAAAATTATCACGGGCGACCGCATCGCGTGCATCGATCACGAGGCGAAGACGGCGTGCGTGATCCGCTATCCGGAATTGGCGGACGTGGAGAAGACGCTGTTCGAAGCGATTTGGAGGCAGGTACAGTTATCGGCTCAGGCGCCGAAGGAGGAGCAGATGAAAGCGATCACGGAAACGCGGAAGGAGAAGATTGCTTTCTCGACCGAAACTTTTTCGCAACTGCGCGAATTCTTCTTAAGTCCGAAAAGTTTAGTGGCGTTTGGGGTGTGTGCATTGCTAGCGGCGAGCGTGACGGGCATGCTCTATTGGCAAAATTTGGAATTGAATAAAGTGCGGATTCAAGAGCGTGTGAAATCCATTGCGGCGACGGCTGCGCTCCAATTTGACGCTCGTGATATCGATCAAATATGGATGCCGGAAGATGTACAGAAACCGGAATATGCGAAATTAGTGCATCACTTGAATCGGATTCGGCGGGAGAATGAGGGAGTGAAATATACCTATATTATGAGACCGACGGAGAGACCGACAGAATGGGAATTTGTTGTGGATGTGGATGGATTAGATCCGTTCGTACGGCGCGATGTGAATGAAGATGGGGTAATTGATGATGCTGATCATTTGTCTCCACCAGGGGAGATATATGTTGAGCCCAGGACGAATGATCCAGATCAGTATTTTAAATTACACACAACTGCGTCATATGACCCTGCAACAGATCAATGGGGTACATTTATTACTGGTAGCGCTCCAATACATAATGCCACCGGAGAGCCGGTGGCTATTATTGGGGTAGATGTAGAGGCGGATCGTTTGCGGGAGTTAGTGTCGAATAGTTTTTGGCCTTCTGCATCGTTTGTAGGATTCTTTTTGTTGTTTGTTTTGTTGAGATTTGCTGCGTTCAATCAGACCTTTTTAAGAGAATACATGGATCTCTTTAGGGCACGAGGCGCTGTGCTTGTTATTTTCGGATTACTAATTTCGCTGGGATGTTCCGCTTGGCTGTATACAAATTTGGTGAACGAGCGCATTGAATCTGCACGAAACAAAATTCTGACGATTGCAAAAACCGGAGCACTGCAATTTTCAACTCAGGAACTTGAGAGTCTGCGATCTTTGCAAGATACACAGCGTCCGGAATACGAAGGCGTTATGAGAAAGTTGTCTGAAATTCGTAAGAAAAATGAAAACATTCTGTATGTGTATCTTATTCGGCCACGAGCAAATACAACGACGTTCGAATTTATTGCAGACGCTGATGCGTTTGGAGTAAATCTTCAGGAGGGTGATGATATAAATAGGGATGGACAGATAAACGATGCGGATGAAGTCGGATATCCCGGTCTGCCATACGATGTTTCGCATATTGAGATTCTTCGAGAACGTACATATCACACTCCCGTGGTTACGAAAGTCCCTTATAGAGATAAATGGGGTGCAGTCTTCACCGGCTATGCACCAATTCGGGATGCATCGGATGTTGTTATAGCTTTACTTGCGGTGGATGTGAGTGCCGTAGGTATTTATTCATCTCATATTAAAGTTCTGCTGCCTTTTATTGCATTTTTGACAATAATTTTAATTGTTGTTTTGTATTGTAATTTAGGGTTAATCGCAGAGCCCAAAGTATTCCATAGCAAGGAAAAATAGGGTATAATTATTAGAAGTGAATACAAAAATCCTCAATTTCATTAGGGAATACAGCTATTTAGCAGCACTTGGTGCATGCATTGTTATCGCATCTGCAGTTACTTTTCTTCTATATGATTATACGAGAGGTTTGTTGTTGCAGAGGCTTAATGAAAGATTAATGGCAGTTGCTTCAACTTCTGCGATTTTATTTGACCCTTCAGAGATAGAATTTTTAAAAGATTCAGAAATGAAGGTAGATGAATCCGAGATTTACATTAAAAACGTTTTAAAGTTACAAGCGATCCGAGAGGCGAATAAAGATATTAGATATGTATATATTCTTGCTCAAACGGATGATCCAAATATTGTGAAATTCGTAGTGGACGCAGACGCTGCAAGTATTGTTCCTGTTATAGATTTTAATGAAGACGGGGTAATTAATGATGAGGATGTGAGTGCACCGGGTGAAGAATACGATGCATCTGAGGTTCCTGCATTGCAAGGGCCTGCATTTAGTCACTCTGTGGTTGACGAGGAATTAACAGTCGATGAATGGGGGACTTTCCTGTCTGGTTATTCGCCAATTGTAGACAAAAATGGCAAAACTATAGCAACGCTAACGATCGATGTAGAAGTGACCGATTTTATCAGAATTGTAGGTGCTACATTTCTACCTTTTCTCTCATTCATTGTATTGCTGTTGTTACTTATTGTAATGTTAACGTTGGTAATAGTGAGGGTATGGAAAACGAAAGTCGATATTGTTCGCGAAGTGGATAGACAAAAAGACGAACTTCTCGGATTGGTTAGCCACCAACTTGCAACTCCGGTTTCTTCTATCAAATGGTATCTTGAAATGCTTTATGATGGAGATCTTGGTGAGTTAAACAAAGATCAAAAAGAGCATATTTCAGCCATGCGCGGAATTGGAGAAAATATGGCGGATCTTGTTGGGATGATTTTGGATGTATCGCGCATTCAACTTGGTCGCATGAAGATCGAAAAACAAGAACTCGATCTGCAGGAATTCATTCGCGATATTATACTTACGATTGAGCCGAAGGCTGCAGAGAAAAAAGTAAGTTTGGAAAAAAATATCCCTGCACAATTGCCTGTAGGTAAATTAGATCGTCGTTATACAAACATGACTATAGAAAATCTTTTAACCAATGCGGTGAAATATACTCCTGCAGGCGGTAAGGTTGTGTTCGATATCAAAATTTTAAAAAATATGTTAATGGTAACAGTGAAAGATAATGGAGTGGGCATACCTAAATCAGAACAGTCGAAGATTTTTGGGCGTATGTTTAGAGCAAGCAATGTTCGCAATAATATAGATGGGAATGGTTTCGGCTTGTTTGTAGCAAAAGGAGCCGTTGAAGCGCAGGGTGGAAAAATTTGGTTTGAAAGTATAGAAGGAAAAGGTACAACCTTTTATGTTCAACTACCTATATAAAGGTTGTATTCCAAAAATAAAAGGCGCGAAATGATTTCTGTACTTCGTTATTATATCTGGATTAAGACAGTCCTTTTTTGTAATAAAACCACGGCAATTAGTTGATTGGCATTCACACTTAAAGTCATCTTCAAGTCCTTTTGGAGACATAATTGTTCCGTAGTCGATCGTGAGTTCCTCATTTTTGCAAATATTTTTCCGAGCAGCGATTTTTTCTCCAACATGCCAACAATTCGGGTCACATGAGTGGTTCATATAAAAAGACTCATCAATTGGTTTTTGAGTCTCATAATCAGCAATGCCTACATAATAGAAATTAGATCCGCCTTGGAATGAAAAGCGTAGGAATAACTCTTGCTTAGTCCTTGGCCATTTTTTTAGCTCTTGTATTGAAATTTTTTCTAGCTCATCTTTTTCTACTTCATAAATAATTTTTCCTCTTTTTATAGGCCCCGCGGAGAAAATTCCTTTCGCATGAATTGAACTTTTCTTAACGAAATACGGGATCGCAAGCATGACTATATAAAAGTCTATTTCTCCGATTTCTCCAAGCTTTCTTTGCATAAATAATGCTTTTCTTGTCTTAAGTAGAATTCATAATATTTGTGCTATAATGCAATTATGTGGATTTTCTATGCAATAACTGCATCAATGCTCTGGGGAATAACTTACGTATTGGGTGAACAAATATACAAAAAAGTATCAATTGCTACTTCAATTGCGGCAACATGCTTGTTCGCAATGATCCTAATGTTATTTATTTCTTTTCAGCAGGGTTTTTTCAAAAAAGATATTGCAGCAATCGCTTCCTCAAAAAGTCTGATGTTTTTATTTATCACTCATATTGCAATTTTTGCCTTGGCTGAAATTTGCATAGCCCTTTCTATTACTCACAAAAATGCAACTCTGGCTGGCCTTATCGAAATTTCTTATCCAATATTTATTGCTCTTTTTGCCTATATTCTCTTCCGAGAAAATTCAATAAATGAAGGCACTATTGCCGGGGCAATGCTAATTTTTGCCGGAATATTCGTTGTCTATCATTTTAATCAGTAATCGTTTTGCTATGGCATTTATTATGCCCTCAACCTTCTCGCCCTCTCCTGCCTCCGCAACTTCATCCGCTCGCCGCGATTGCCCCGGTCAATTTTCTGTTTTTCCGGCGGCGTGACTTTGGCTGGCTCGGACTTCTTCTTCGATTTGAGTGAACCATGAACGATATCCCATGCCTCATCGGTCGCATCGGTCTTCGCCAGAGAAATGAGTTCAAGCCCGTATAGCTTTCCGCCGAATGACGCATAACTCATGCGGACGAAGTATTTCGTCGTTGCCCGCTCCATCCAAAAGGAGAATTCGCGCGCCGGCTTACCGAGAAGCGTTCCCGTAGAAGTTTCCAGTTCGGTAATGTTCGGAATGTACTCATCGGAGAGTGTCCCTGTATCGCCGGAGAGTTGGCTTACGCGGTCGAACGCCGCGTCGATTTCCGACAGTGGCAGTTCTTGGCCGCGGAATGCGGGTAGGTTCTGCTCGTATACGTGGATGACCGTAGTGCCGGCGCCGACGGTGGTGACTTTATACTTCTGACGAAGGTAGAGAGTCGGCTTTCGGATGGTCTTCGTCCGTGGCTCAACCACTCCCCAGGTGAGGGGAAGAGTAAACGATGCAAAGTTGTTTTCCACCGGCAGCGCTGCAGCGGTGGCGCTGAGAGGGGAGATAAGGAGGGCGGCGAGGAGGATGAGGGGTTTCATAGGTAATGAGGTTAGTCGGTCCACCGGAACGACTCAAAAATCTCCCTCGCCATCTCTTCATTATCCGTCATTTGCTGGATGCAAATTGCAACGGCTTTGCCGTCTTTTTCGGCGCAGAAAGCGTAGGCGGCGACTGGCAAGCGATTCGCGCGGCGGGCAATACACTCTGAATATTCTTTCTTATCTTCTTCCGTATTTACACCTGCTTCTCCGCAGAAATCCACGTAAATTATCGGTGGTTCGCAGAATGGCTCGGGATCAACGTAATAAGCGCCGTTTTTTTCCCAAAAATCAACACGGCCCCATGATCCCAGGGATACTACTTCTGTTTTCGAAGCGCCCAGCGATGAGCAATTTGTATTAGATCCATATATCAAAACATCTGCCTCATCACCTTTTGTATTTTCCTTCGAAAAAGGGATATTCCCAAAAAAAATCTGCGCTCCTGTAGCGCTTTTCCCCTCTATCCAAATTGATTTGGGTATATCAATCGAATAACTAAAGAGATTATTAGTGTATCTAAATAATGATGACGACTTTTGTATGTCATTACAAGCAAGAAGCATGAGACAGCTGCCAACAGAGAGAAGATATGTAAGCTTCATTTTATAATTGTGCATCAATTAATTCCCAAGCAGTACCATTCCATTTGCGAAGCTGATTATTTTCAGCGATGGGATTCCCGTAATTATCCGATTCAACCCATGCGTGACCATTTGTTAGCTTATTTAATATCCAGACAACCTTTTTCCTTAAGAAAGGATCGCTGTGATTTGCTATCCAATAGGAGTTATCCCCATCCACATTTGGAGCAAGCTCCGTGCGATCGAGCGCAATATTCCATTGTTCGTTTACCCAAGCTTCGTCCCTCCATGTAACCGTCAATTGGAGCCCATTTTTGTCTCCTGAAATATATGATGTGGCTCTAACTGTCATTGTTTTGCCCTCTATTTCCTGAGTAAGAGATTTTCGCAGATCAATTGATTCAAAGCCAGTGAAATAATTTCCGTTAGTGATTTGAGAGCCATCCGCTTTCATAAAAAATTCCGTATGAACATGGGGTGCCGTGCTTGATCCGAAGCTTGCAACATTCGAAAAATGCATACGTGCTGGCAATTCTATTCCCACTGGGAGTCCAACGACAGTTCCATTTTCATCTCGAGGACCAGAAAGCCCCGTTGTCTGATCGTAATATTGATGCAGGTACTTCGAATACCAGAAATATGCTTGACCGTTAATTTCTGCAGTATGTTCGAAAACCACTGTCGGATTTTCATCCGAATCCAGTCGATTAAAGACAATTTTTCCTGAATCTGGCGTTGAGATTTTTGCTCCAAAACTGCCATTTAAAATATCGGCAGCGTGAAAAGCACTATTGTTGTGATAATCAGAGGCGATATGCCATGTCCATGAAGCTTGATTCGGCAGAATAAAATTCTGTGCAAGTGAAGATAGTGCATGATTTTCTACGCCTCGACGTATCGGATTATCTTCGATTGATAATGTGGAATACTCTCCAACATTCACTTGCATGCCATTCGCCTGTCTTAATTCCTCCGGCAAATTCGGATGCATTTTCACCGTTGAGATGGGTCTTGATAACTCAGTGTTGTCGGACAGTCGAACTTCAAGCCGAAGGTTGTATTGTTGCAAGTCGACTGGATTCGTTCCTCCGCTCATGCCGCCGTACGTCGGCAAATTCGCTATCGGGACACTGACGTAGCTAGCAGGGCCACCGAGGCCTACAAGGGTCGTGCCGTCGTACACTCTTACGTTGCGCACGCCCGCAGTCGTACCCGAAAGATCGAACCGAATGCGGATGTGCGTGTCATCAATGTCATAGATGACTTTGTTCGGTTCCGCCATCGTAATACCGGGATTACCTGTTTCAGCTGTTGAACTTATCAATGAGCCGTACTGCGCGATATGGAGGAGTTCTTTAAATGCTGTTGCGACGCTTGTCGCGTCACTTTTGTTGGCAGCAACTATCAGCCTTGGTGCGGGAATATCTGTGATGAGCTGCAACTTGAATGCTGTTGTCCACTGGGCAAGCGCATTACCTCGCTCCATGTACATTCTCATAATGCCGATCGTGAGTATTTTGCCCGTGATGGTTTGCTGAATGCCTTCTAGATGCATTGTAAGTGGATGGTCTGCAGGCATCTCCCACTCCAATGCCTGTGCGTAAAGCTGGCGCGGTGTAAGCGTTCCATCTGCGACGATCGTCGCAGCCGTCCGCGCCTCGGAAGGAACGGTTGCCCCCTTGAACGCTTTCGCCAGCATCGCCTCGGCATCTGCCGGTAGCGACGAATCACTCCCCCCCACCCCCTCCCGATCGTTCAGTACGTCATCGACGTCTTGGCCGAGATGTTCTTCCATCGCGATAACTGCTTCTTGAGGGGCCCTCTCCTCTCCCACCCTCTCCGCCAACGCCAACGCCTCCGCCGTGTTGCGCGCGATGAGCTCGATGACGCGATCGATACCCAGGGCGTTGCGTGCCGCCGTGAGCCGGTTGTCCGATGATGTTATGAGCTCATTCAGCGCACGGCCTGTTAACTCATTGATGCGTGTTTGCTCGCGGAGCGTGTACTCCCTCGACACGATGCGCATCGTTCCGTCTACGAAAACGCGCGTTTCACTTTTCGGCTCCTTCCCCAACTTCGCATGTTCCACCGTCGTCCCGTCCGGCAATCGCACCACTGCGGAGATGATCGGTCGGTCCGACGTGGCGTCCGCAGGCTTGGACGGAGCGGTAACGTTCGCGGAGATGCGTCTCGTCTCTCCGCCGCCGATGCCAAGCGCGAAGGATCCCTGCAGGGTACCGCGGGTCGCTTCGCCGCCGTACCACCCGACGTAGACATCGACGGCCAGCATCCCTCCCGCGAGCGCTTCGTTGCGGACGTGGTACTGCACGTTCAGGATGTCACCCGGATGCGCGAAGGTCGGCGAAGAACTCTCCCGCACTTCGGTGAGAGCGGGGAAGACCCCTTCCGTCTGGTGCTGGTCGTTCATCGTGATGATCGTCGCGTCGACCGTCTCGCGGCTCATCGTCGAAGGCGGAAGGAGTGCTTCGGGAGACGTTCCGTGCGTGACGATGATGCTTCCCGTTGATCCTGTGGAACCGACGACGAACGAAATCGGAACGGGTGCGCCGGGAGCGATGAGCACCGTATTGTCTCCGTGCCATCGAGCGTATCCCTCCGGAAAGCCGGATGTGCTTCCGTACTCTCGGCCCATGTGATCCGTTCCGTCTTTCTTGATGGTGCCTACAGACCAGATCGTTCCCGACCCCTGCGTCACGGATGTCCGGATCAACGTATACAGAGAAGCATCGCGCATGATATAGCGTCGACTCTGTCCGCCGATGCCCGAGCTGCTCGAATAGTTCAAGGTTCCGGCCACGTAGGCGACGTTCGTGGGAATCGGAACGGACGGTGCGGCGGCGATCGCGTATGGTTTTGACGTGAATGGGCTCAGCGCCTCTCCGGTCGCGGGCGGCGCGTCTTCGTCGGTCCGCAATTCGATGGTTCCCGCACAGATTCCTACGCCCGAAAAGACGACGTCCGTGACGCCGTCGTCGTTTTCGACGGAAAATGCTCCGTCCGCACCGATCGTCAACGTTTCGATCTCTTCCGAACCGCGGTATACGTGGGCGGTCACAGGCCCCGTTCCGAGCACGGTCGTTCGCACGCCCGACACGAGTCCCTGCACGGAGCGGAGATCGAGATGCATTCCTTTCGGCAGCGGCCGTACCGATACTTCGTTCGTCTCCGGACTGCGCCACGCGGTTTCGTCATCCAAACTCGCGACGGCTTCCGTAATCAGCGTCTCCAATTCCTCCGGCAGTTCGAGCGCGTGCTGAACGTCTTCCGCCACGTCCTCGATGGCCGCATCCACGGCATCGGCCCATGGCGTTCGCTGCGCGATGACGCCTTCGGCGGTGGTTCGGATGAAGACCGCGCTTCCGTCGCGCGTCATGGGCAGGCTTGATTCGAACGGTCCCGCACCCGTCGTCGGCACGCGCCCGACTTCCTGCGCCGCGCCGCCGCTCGGTACATCCGCGAGATCCAGGAAGGCGACGGTTCCCGGCGAGCGCGCGGAGAGCTTGGTGCCCGACGCATCGAAGCCGATGTATTCGATGGGGCCGATGCCGGGATTCGTCGCGCCGAGCGATTGCAGATTCGCGTCGAAGTACGCGACGTTCCCGGTGTTCGCACCGATGGCGACGATGCCGGACGTCGGAGAAGACGAAAGATGGATGCCGCCGGGCGTTTGGACGGATCGGAGAACGGCTCCGGTCTGCGGATGCAGTTCTTTCAACGTTCCGCGGTAATCGTATGCGTACAGGCGATCGCCGAGCGTCGTAAGGAAGTTCGCCTGGTTCGCGCCGCCCGCGATCGTGCGGACGGTGCGGGTTTCGGTGTTGTAGACGGTAATGGCTTTGTCTTCCCACGTGCCGGAGAAGATTTCGTTGCCGATGAACGCGACGGGATACACGAATCCCTGCGTCGAGAATCGGCCGACCTCGGAAAACGTCTGCGCGTCGAAGATGCGGACGCCGTCGGTTCCGATGGTGATGTAGCGCCCGTCCGGACTGAGCGCAATGTCGGAGACGTACACGCCGAGTCCCGGAATGCGGTGGATAAGCGCGCCCGTTGCCGTATCGAAGATTTCGACGGTTCCGTCCTGGAGGCCGCGAGCGATCTTGCTGCCATCCAATGCGACCAGATCGAGCGCCTTCATGGCTCCGGCGGTGGATCCTGGCAAGACGGCCGCGCCGTTTTCCGCGGAGAGCGGTTGCGGTTCCCAGACAATATCCGATGCAGTCGTCATCAGTTTGCGGTTTTCAAGGGATTCGTAGGAGAGCGTGCGGGTGGGCATAGAGGGAGAATGAAAATGCCTGCACATCCAATCACGCCGACCGATCGCTTCTGGGACCTATTTTTGTCTAGAGCGATGGAAGTGTCGTCGGTTTGGGCCGAAGTCCGTTCTGCACGATGAAAGATCAACGACAAAATGTGTTCTGGCACTACATGACCGGAGGTTGAATCGTTCGTATACTATGCAATCATGACCAACTCCGAGGCATCGGCCATCTTCCAGACGATCGCCCGAATCCTCACATTGCTCGAAGAAAACCCGTTTAAAATCCGTGCGTATGAGCGGGTGGCGATGTCGCTCGAGAATGCGTCCGAGGAAATCGGCCCGATGTATGCGCGCGGCGGGGTCGAGGCGTTCCGCGAGATTCCCGGCGTCGGCGAGGATTTGGCGCTGAAGCTGGAGGAGATGGTGACCACCGGCCGGCTCGAGTACCTGGAGCAGAAACGGAAGCTGGTGCCCGAGGGGCTGTTCGCCGTCATGGAGATTCCGGGTATGGGACCCAAGAAGACGTCGTTTCTGTGGAAGCAATTCAAGGTGCAGGGGGTCGAGGACGTGGAGAAGCTGTTGGTGCAGAACAAACTGCAAGGACTCAAAGGCTGGGGCGACAAGTCGATCGAGAACTTGAAGCGGGGGATCGAAGTGCGGAAGACGCATTCCGGACGGTTCCGGCGCGACATCGCGGCGGTGGAGGTGGAACGGATCCTGGGCGTGCTGCGACGCGTGAAGGGCTGCGAGCGCGCGGAGGCGGCCGGCAGTTTGCGTCGCGGTAAGGAAACGGTGGGGGATATCGATATCCTTGCGTGTGGCAAGGATTCTCAGGCGCTCATCGATGCGTTCCTTAGCGTTCCGGGCGTGGCTGACCAGCTTGCGAAAGGCGACACACGCGCTGCGGTGCGTTTTGAGAGCGGATTGCAGGCCGATTTGCGCGTGGTCGAGGCGAACGTCTTCGGCGCGGCGTGGCACTACTTCACCGGCAGCAAAGAGCACAACGTCCGACTGCGGCAGATGGGGATCGACCGCGGGGTGACGATCAACGAGTACGGCGTGCACGAGGGGACGGCGGCGAAGAAGGGGAAGCTCCTGGCGTCGAAGACCGAAGAAGATGTCTACGAAGCGGTGGGACTTCCGTGGATTGCGCCGACGTTGCGCGAGAACCGGGGAGAGTTTGAGGCGGCGCAGCAGGGAACGCTACCGACGCTCATCGAAGAGAAGGATCTGAAAGGGGATCTGCACATGCACAGCGATTGGAGCGACGGCGCCGCGACGATGATCGAGATGGCCGTTGCAGCGAAGGAAGCGGGGCTCGAGTACATCGCGATCACCGATCACGCCTCGCCGATGGGCATGGTGCGCGGGACGAAAGAGGGGAATATCGACGAATTTTTGGCGAAGATGGAGGAAGCGCGGAAGGCGGTGCCCGGCATCCATATCCTGGCCGGTGCCGAAGTTGATATTCTTCCTGATGGATCGCTCTATTTGCCCGATAAGATCCTCAAGAAGCTCGAGTGGGTGAACGCGGCGATCCACGCGCACTTCCAGCTGGACCGCGCGGCGCAGACGAAGCGGTACATCGCGGCGATCCACAACCCGCTCGTCCACTGCATCGCGCACCCGATGACGCGCATGGTCGCCGAGCGCGACGGCTTGGAAGCCGATTGGGACGCGATCTTCGTTGCGGCAGCCGCGATGGGGACGGCGATCGAGATCAATGCGTCGGTCCGACGATTGGATCTCAGTGATCAACTTGCACGGCGCGCCAAAGAGAAAGGAGTCCAGCTCACGATGGGCAGCGACGCGCACAGCGTGCACGGTCTCTCGAAAGCGCACGGGATTCTGCAGGCGCAGCGCGCGTGGCTGACGAAGGACGATCTCCTCATCTGCCTGCCGTTCAAAGAGCTGGAGAAGTGGAGGAAAAAGAAGAGGGGATGAAGTGTGTTAACACGTTGGGACGAACGAGACAAAGGGTTTTTTTGTAGGCTATAGTGCGGACCTATGGCGATTCTGCGAATGGACAACGTGCTCATTAACGTCGAGGACATGGAAGCCTCCAAAGCGTTCTTCGTCGAACTCGGGATGGAACTGGAGGGCGAGACGACGGTCGAGGGGCCGTGGGCGGATAGCGTCGTCGGGCTCCAGGGCGTCCGTGCTGATATCTGCATGCTGCGAACCCCGGACGGCCACGGCAAAGTCGAATTGTCGAAGTTTCACACGCCGCCGGCAGTGAGGATCGGGCCGGACAACGCGCCGTCGAACGCGCTGGGGATCCGCCGCATCATGTTCGCCGTTGATGATGTCGATGACACCGTCGCTCGCTTACGCGCCAAGCACGGAGCGAAGCTTGTCGGCGAGATCACGCAGTACGAGGACAGCTTCCGGCTCTGCTTCATTCGCGGTCCGGAGGGGATCATCATCGGACTGGCGCAGGAGCTGGGGTGATGTATGAAGAAAGGACAACTGGCACATCTCACTGCTTTCCTCCGTCACAACACGTCTCGCATAGCACGCCGCACGTCATGCAGTGCCTCTTCAGCTTCCGTTCGATTAGCGGCCCATCGCAGATCGGGCATTTCTCGTCGACGGTGCAGAAAGTCGGGGATTGTTCCACGCTCCGATTCTACCATCGGTATACTCTCTGGCATGACGCAGAGCTTCGCGGTCGCCATCGGTCCGTACACGGTGAACGTGGAGACAAATGGTGAAAAAATTTCAAAAGTCGTAATTTCCGATAAACCCTTATCGAAAGAGAAAAATAAGAACAAATTAATTGATCAGAATACAATAATTGTTCAATTGGAGGAGGCGATGCGGAAGTTCGCGGACGGTGATGCGTCGGCATTCGACGCGTTGCAGCTGGATGCATCCGGCACTCCGTTTCAGCGAAAAGTCTGGAATGCCACGCGGACAATTCCGTACGGTCAGACACGGACGTACGCGCAGATCGCGAAGCAGATCGGCCATCCCAAAGCGGTGCGTGCGGTGGGGACGGCGCTCGGGAAGAATCCCGTCTGCATCGTGGTCCCCTGCCATCGCGTGGTGCCCAGCTCCGGCGGAATCGGGTACTATGCCTATGGAACGGCAATGAAGCGGTGGTTATTGGAGCATGAGCGCGGATCTATCCAGTAATCATTGCTTTCGCCTCAATTTTCCCTAGGATATCCGGGCTTTCCGCGCCTTTTTTATGGATATCCGCAATATCGCCATTATCGCCCACGTCGACCACGGCAAAACGACGCTCGTCGACCAGCTGCTCAAGCAAGGCGGCGCGTTCGCGGCCCATGAAGCCGTGGGGGAATTGGTGATGGACAGTAACGATCAGGAGAAGGAGCGCGGGATCACGATCTACGCCAAAAACGCGGCCATCTCGTACAAGGGTTGCCGGATCAACCTGGTCGACACCCCCGGCCACGCCGACTTCGGATCCGAAGTGGAGCGTATTCTGCGCACGGTCGACTGCGTGCTCCTCTTGGTCGACGCCCAGGAAGGCCCGATGCCGCAGACAAAATTTGTTCTTAAAAAGTCGCTGCAGTTAGGGCTGAAGCCGATTGTGGTGATCAATAAGATCGATAAACCTGCCGCCCGGCCGATGAAGGTGGTCGACATGGTGTTCGACCTCTTCGGCGTCCTGGGTGCCAGCAACGAGCAGCTCGACTTCCCCTATGTGTTCGCCATCGCGCGCGAGGGCATCGCCAAGCGGAAGCTGGAAGATGAATCGAACGACCTGACTCCTCTCTTCGATCTGATCCTCTCCCACGTCCCTGCCGCCGAGCAGCGCCTCGACGCCCCCTTCCGCATGCAGCCGTCGTCGCTCGGGTACGATAACTACGTCGGGCGACTTGCCATCGGCCGCGTGTACGAAGGCGTAGCGAAGGTGGGGGACAACGTGCTCGTGAAGGCCGAGGGTCAAACGGATCGGAAGGGCAAGATCACGAAGATCTTCCAAATGCAGGGCGTGCGCCGCATGGAGGTGGAGCAAGCGGGTGCCGGCGACATCGTTACCTTGGCCGGCGTGCCCGACATCATGGTGGGCGAGACGATCACGACCGACCCCGCGGCCGAGCCGATGCAGGCGATCCGCATCGACCCGCCGACGATCAGCATGACGTTCATGGTCAACAACTCGCCGTTCGCGGGCAAGGAAGGCAAACTCGTGACGACGCGCCACATCCGCGATCGTCTGCTCAAAGAGACGGAGACGAACGTCGGTCTCAAGGTCGAGGAAATTCCGAACAGCGACAGCTACATCGTTTCCGGCCGCGGCGAGCTGCATCTCTCGGTGCTCATCGAACAGATGCGCCGCGAAGGGTTCGAACTCCAAGTGAGCCGGCCCGAAGTGATCATGCGCGAGGAGAACGGCGTGAAGATGGAACCGGTGGAGCAGGTGATCATCGACGTGCCCGAATCGACCGCGGGGACGATCATCGACAAGCTCAACCGCCGCAAGGGCGAGATGGTCGACATGAAAACCGAGGAAGGCCACAGCCGCATGGAGTGGAAAGTCCCGACGCGCGGACTGCTCGGATTCCGCGGCGACTTCATCATCGAAACGCGCGGCGAAGGCATCCTCAATCACTCGTTCTTGGCCTACGAACCCTTCAAGGGCGATCTGCCGGGCCGCAGCCGCGGCTCGATGATCTCGATGCTCAACGGCGTCTCGACCGCCTACGACCTCTGGAACCTCCAGGAGCGCGGGCAGCTCTTCATCGCCGAGGGCGTGAACATCTACGAGGGCATGATCATCGGCGAGAGCGCAAAGGATCAGGACCTGGTGGTGAACGTCACGAAGGGCAAGAAGCTCAGCAACATGCGCGCCTCGGGCAGCGACGACGCGGTGAACCTGACGCCCATCAAGCCGATGACGCTCGAGCAGGCGCTGGAGTACATCGACGAAGACGAGCTCGTGGAAATCACGCCGGTGAACATTCGCTTGCGGAAGAAGATTTTGAACGAGAACGAGCGGAAGAGGGCGAAGTGATATCAGTCTCTTCTGAGATCTCCTCTCATCGACACGAATCTCCCTGCAACGCGGAACCCGAGCTGCTCGAAGTACGCCTGCGTCGCCCTCCGCTGTTCGCCGATGAGGAATTGGAGGGAGAGCACGCCTCGTTTCTCCAGGTGCCGCAGCATCTCGTTGTGCAGATCGTGCGCGATCGCGTCCCGTTCCGCGCCGCCTTCGACGAGGAAATTCTGCAGTACCGCCGAGCGCGTCGCCTGATGGACGGCGGCGAGCGCAAATCCCAGTAACATTTGCTTTTTCTTTTCCTCCTCGAACGCGCCCAGGCACACGTCGGCGGGCGATTCGAACCACCGTGCAAGCTGATCCGCGCTCCAAAATCCGCCTTTGTCGTACCGGAACGCCGGCTCGTTGATGCCCAGCGCATGCACGGGTTCGACGTCTTGTTCGCCGAGGGATCGGATGATGTGGGACATAAGGGGGAGGGATTGTACGGCTAAAATAGGCGTAAGGAAGGAGATTCTTAGGGGATATGTCTTATGATTCTGTATTTACATATTATTTGTATATTTCATTCGTAAATACAATAGATATACAATCGATTTACTATGACCAAACATCTGACGACAATCCGGCTTGATGAACGGCTGAAAAAAGGAGTGCAAAAGAAAGCGAAGAAATACGGATTAACATTCAGTGATATCGTTCATCTGTTGCTCGATGCGTTTGTTACCGGTGAAGTGGAAGTTGGTGTTACGAAATATCCAATTAAATATTTGAAGCAAATAAATAAAGAAATTGATGAAATGGACAGACTCCGTCGTGCAGGGAAATTAAAGAGTTATGCATCCGCTAAGGAAATGTTTAAAGCTATTCTTGGCGATGATTGGAAAAAGAAGAATCGGAAGAGGACGAAATAATCAGTTTCCATTAGGATGTAGTTGTAGCCGCGCCCCTCCGTGGGCGCGGTGCCCTATGGACCTCACCCCATCAACTCCTTCGCCCCTTTGGTTCTCCGAAGGATGAACTTCGCCAGTTCCATGACGGGCAGGAGGCCGATCGTGGCGACGAGGACGACGATCCATTCGATGCGGTCGATCGGTTCGCTGGAGAACGCGTGCTGCAGGATCGGCACTGTGAGGATCAGGTAGATCGGCGGCAACTGCGCGATGATGGAGATGTTGAGCCATTTGTTGCGGTGCGGCGCGCGGAAGGTGGAACGGAGCGGATGGCGGAAGACGTAGGCCTTCGCGAACTCGATGAGCATGAGCGTCATGAAGGTCATGCTGGTCGCCGCCGCCATGCTGCGGCCGGACATGAGCGCCCACTGGAACACGAGCAACGTGGCGAGCGCGGCGTAGCCGGCGCTGCAGGCCATGAGCGTCACGACCGTGCGCGAGAAGACGCTCCTGCGCGGATTGCGCGGCGGCCGTTTCATGAGGTCGTCTTCGGTGGGATCCACGGCAAGGGCCATGGCGGGCAGCCCGTCCGTGACCAGGTTGATGTAGAGGATCTGCACGGCGGTGAGCGGCGGGGGCATGCCGGCGGCCGAGGCGACGGCCATCACCACGATCTCGGCCATGTTCGCCGAGAGCAGGTACATCAGGTACTTGCGGATGTTGTCGAAGATGCTGCGCCCTTCCTCCACCGCGGCGACGATCGAGGCGAAGTTGTCGTCGGTGAGCGTCATCGCGGCGGCTTCTTTAGAAACGTCCGTCCCCGTGATGCCCATCGCGATGCCGATGTCGGCCTTCTTCAAGGCCGGCGCGTCGTTCACGCCGTCGCCCGTCATCGCCACGACTTCGCCCAAGTCCTGGAGCATCGTGACGACGCGGAGTTTGTGGCTCGGCGAGACGCGCGCGAAGATGTCGATCGCGTGGATGTCGTGACGAAGTTGTTCGTCGTTCATCGCATCGAGTTCGACGCCGGTGACAACGCTTCCTTTGCGCAGGAGCCCCAGTTCTTTACCGATCGCTTCGGCCGTCACGGGGTGGTCGCCCGTGATCATCGCGACGCGGATCCCCGCGCTGTGGCAGCGCGCGATCGCTTCTTTCGCCTCGCTGCGCGGCGGGTCGATCATCCCGATGAGCCCGAGGAACGTGAGGCCGTCTTCGGCGGTCTCCTGCGTCGCGTTCTCTTTTTTGGCCACGGCGAGCACGCGCAATGCCATCGCCGCCATGCCGCGCGCTTCCTGCGCGAACCGTTCGCGCTGTTCCTCCGTGAGCGTGCATGCCTTCAGCAGCACTTCCGGAGCGCCTTTCGCGTAGGCGATCGTTCCGTTCTCTTTCTTGTGAATGGTTGTCATCCGCTTGCTCTCGGACGTGAAGGGGATTTCGCCGATGCGCGGTTCCACCGCATCGAGATCGTGCTTCGTCATCCCCGCTTTCGCCGCCGCGACGACGAGCGATCCTTCCGTCGGGTCGCCCTTGATCGTCCATTGGCCGTCTTTCTCCACGAGGTGCGCGTCCGACGAAAGCGTCGCCGCCTTCAAGAGTTCCAATGCCGTGGGCGTCGGGCCCGTCGCTTTGCCATCGCGCTGGAATTGCCCATGCGGCGCGTAGCCTGCGCCCGAGACGTCCAATGCGCCGTCCGTCGTCACGATGCGGCGTACCGTCATCTCGTTTTTGGTGAGCGTGCCGGTTTTGTCGGTGCAGATGACGGTCGTGGAGCCGAGCGTTTCGACCGTCGGCAATCGCCGCACCAATGCGTGGCGTTTCACCATGCGTTGTACACCAATAGCTAAGGAAATCGTGACCACCGCGGGGAGCGCCTCCGGCACGACGGCCACCGCGAGCGCGATGCCGAAGATGATCATCTCGACGATCGGTTCGCCGCGCAGGAGGCCCGCGCCGACGATGACCGCGATGATGCCGCCGGCCGCGAGCGCGAGTACGTGCCCCAGGCGATCCAAGTTTTTTTGGAGCGGCGTCGGCCCCGAGCGCACCGTCTCGAGCAGCCCGGCGATCGTTCCGAACTCGGTCTTCATGCCCGTGAGCGCGATGACGGCGCTCCCGCGCCCCTGCGTGACGGTCGTTCCGGCGAAGACCATGTTCGTGCGGTCGCCGACGGGGAGTTTCTCGTCGGGGAGGGGATCGGTCGCTTTCGACACGGGGACCGATTCGCCCGTGAGCGGGGATTCGTCCACGTCCAATTGCACGGCGGTGAGCAGGCGCGCGTCAGCCGGGATCTTGTCGCCGGCTTCGAGCAGGATGACGTCGCCCGGCACAAGTTCTTCCGCCGGGATCTCGACTTCCTCGCCGTCGCGCAGGACCGTCGCGGTCGGCGCCGAGAGTTTTTGGAGCAGTTCGATCGCGCGCTCGGCGCGGTATTCCTGGGTGAACCCGAGTCCGGCGGAGAAGATCACAATGACGAAGATGCTCGCGGCTTCGATGCCGTGTCCGAGCCCGAGCGAGAGCGCGGCGCCGAGGAGTAGGATGACGATGAGGACGTTCTTGAATTGCGAAAGAAACAACCGCAGAGGCGATGCCCGTTTCGCCGTCGTGAGCACGTTGCGTCCGTGTTCGTCGAGTCGCGATCGCGCTTGGTGCGTGCTCAAGCCGCCATCGGGGCTCGCCCCGAGAACGTTGATCGCCTCATCGGCCGGGAGCGTGTGCCACGCGTGCATCACGGTTCGAGTTTCCACTCGATACCGAACTCATCCACGACGTGGCAGTAGCCGTCGCGGCACTCGGAATTCGCGATCATGATCCAATCTCCGGTGTCGCCGCGCATGCGTTCGACCGTGACGCCGTCGCTGATCACGCTCACGCGCAGGCACGAATCTTCCTCGTAGCGGCACGCGAGCATCGTGGGTTCCTCTTGGGCGATCGGCGCGGCGGGCGGAGGGGATGATTCGATGATGGATCCCGTGAGTCCGGCGCAACCGGCGAGCGCGATGACGGCGAGGGGGAGGAGGCGACGCATACGCGCAGTCTACTCTCAACCGCGGATGTGGACAAAAAAACGCCGTGCACCAGAGCGGTGCACGGCTATTCGAGTATTCCTGTCGCTATCGTTGCTGCCGGATCGGATCCAATTCCACGCGGTAGGCGATCCGTGAGGATGCGCCCTGTTCGTGGAACGGCGATCGATCGTAGACCGATGTTTCGGCCGAGACGGTCATGGCCGTCCGGTAGCCGCCGCATCCGATGGCCTGCAAGCATACGATGGCGACAAAGATCAATCTCCAGAACATGATTGAGCCCTCCCTGACTCGAAGATCGACGTCCCGCATGGCTCCGCCATGCTGGAGAGACGTCTTGTTATATATTATAACATGTATTTTATATTGTGCAAATCATCGATCCGGCGGCGTGGTGTAGGGGCATGGCGCGCCATGCCCCTACATTGCACGCGCGATCATCATTCATTCGTCGGGGTATCCGCATCGATCAGGGGTTCCGTCGCCGCCGCCGGATCGATCGGGCGGGGCAACGGCACGGGATCGATGATGACGGGCGGCTGGGCCTGGTCCATCAACTCCTGCGAGAGCGGAACGGCGACCGTGTGCTGGTAGTAGCCGATCGTCGGCGGGACGTTCGTGACGTCGAAGAGCAGCGCCGGGACGAAGAACTCCTGGTTCCGATTGTTCTCGTAGCTGTAGATGCGGACGAAGCCTTCGCGCGGATTGCTCAGCGTGACGACCGGAGCGTCGGGCATCTGCATGCCGGCCATGTTCAGGAATTCTTCGACCTGCGCGCGTTCCGTCACGCCGTCGTGCGTCTCGCGGTCGAACTGATAGGTCGTGAGACCCCACACATCCGAGACGCGATCGTGGCGGATCGAGACCTGCACCGAGATGCCGGCGCTCTCGCCACCCGCTTCGATGACGGGTTCACCGTCGACGATCAACGGATAGATGACGCGGATCGTGTCGGGCACCCATGCGTAGCGCTTGTCTTCCATGGCCTCGTAGGCTTGGCGCCACGCGTTGTCGACGACCGGCGGGCCGTAGCCCGTCAGGTCGACCTCGTGATCGTTCAAGAATTCGCTCGCGATGCGGATGACTTCGGCATCGGCCGGGATATCGGAAAGGGCGGGGCGCAGACGCTGGTAGCACGCTTCGTCGCGGCACTCGTTTTCCGGGTGCGGCCAGCGGTCCCACTTCTGGTTGATCGAGACCGATCCGTCCGTCAGCGAAATATTAATGTAATAGCCGAACGGAATGTCTTGGGCGAGCGAGACGGATTCGACGTTCGCGTTCTCGAAGCTCGAGAGATCGATGCGGTCGATATCGAACGCGTTCTGAAGACTTGCGAACGGAACGCTCGTTCGGCCGAGTCGGCGTTCCAGAACGGTCACGCTCTCCGTGAGTTCCGGCAGATCGCCTTCCAATCGATAGCGCACGGGATTCCACGGTGCGATGAGCGATGAAACGCCGGACGCGATGTCGCCGCCTCCGCCGCCTTGGCCGCGTCCGTACGCGACGCTCGTGGTGCCGGGGGATCCGAGCGGAGCGTCGACGACCGGGTTCGCGCCTTGATTGAACGCGTCGGCTTCTTGCGTGCCGGTTTTCAAAGCGATCTCGGCGTCGTTATCGACGGGAGCGAACGTATCGCGATTCATATACTGCATCGTCACCGGCACGGCGATCACGACCGCGGCCGTCGCGCCCGCGAGGGCGTAGGCGAAGCGATGGAAGAACGATGACGGCGATGAATAGGACACGCGATGTTCGACGGCGCCATGCATCGCGCTGTTCGCGCGCGCCTGCAGCTCTTTCCGCAGCTTCTTCACGAACGCGACATTCGGTTTCTGGGCGGGATCGTGCTCGAGGAGCGTTTGGATGAGCGGAATCAATTCCGCTTCGTGCTCGCGCAAGCTCGGATCGATCTCGTACAATTCTTGGAGCAGCGTGGAGGGGGAGGGGGTCATGATGAAGGGGGAAAGAGAGGGGTTAGGGTTGTAGCAGCGCCTCTCCGTGGGCGCGGCGCGTAGAGGGTCTTACGGGAGCGGTGGAAACAGGAGAAGGAGGAGGGTAGAGAGGGGAACGAGGGTGCGCAGGTCTTTCATCGCGCGGGAGAAAATCACTTTGCAATTGCCTTCCGTCTTGCCCGTGAGGGCGGCGATCTCGGCGTAGGAGAGGTCTTCCCACACCCGGAGGAGCACGATCTCGCGCTTGTCGTTCGGGAGCTTTGCGAGCGCTTCGCGGAGTTCGCGGTGCGCCTCTTTGTCGTCCAGATCGGAAGCAACGTCGTCGTCGGACGAGAGATCCCAGACGTTCTCGATGTCGGTCGTGGGCTTGAGGGCGCGATAGTGGTCCGTGAGGACGTTCTTCGCGATGGTCATCACCCAGGCGCCGAAGCGGCCTTTGGCCGGATCGAAACGGTCGATCTTCTCGAGCGCCTTAAGGAACGTCGTGCTCGTCAGATCTTCCGCGGTCATGCGGTGGAGCGTGCGGCGGTACAAATACCGGTAGATAGAGTCGACGTTCGCCGTATACAGCGCGTCGAAGTCGTGGGTCATACGGGAGAAGGAAGGAGCGGATGCCTAGGCGCGCAACGTGTTGCATACATACCTACGTCGTCCGGCCCAAAGAGTAACACGTGTCTTTCGGGGAGTCGCTCGCTAGAATGCCCGCATGATGTCCGATGAATTGCAACAATTGTCCTGGAAGTACCTGGAACTCTTCGGAACGATGGTCGTACAGTACGTTCCGCGGCTGCTGCTGGCGCTCATCACGTTGTGGGTCGGATTCTTCGTCGTCCGCATGGTCATCCGCGCGATGGACCGGGCGTTCGCCTACCAACGCCTCGATCGCACGCTGACGGAGTTCCTGAAGAGCCTCGTGAGCATCGTGCTCAAAATCCTCGTCGTCGTGACGGTCGCGAACATGATCGGCGTGCAGATGACGTCGTTCATCGCGCTCATCGGCGCGGCGTCGCTCGCGGTCGGGTTGTCGCTCCAAGGGAGTCTCTCGAATTTCGCCGGCGGCATCCTTATCCTCACGTTCAAGCCGTTCAAGGCGGGAGACGAGATCGAAGTCCTGGGGCACAAAGGCGTCGTCGCGCGGATCGAAATTTTCTACACCATCCTGCGCAAGGGCGACGGTACGGCGATCGTGCCCAACGGCGCGCTCAGTAACGGCGTCATCGTGAACCATTCGCGCACGGCAAATCAGATTCCGAAGGAGCCGCTCGGCGGGGCGGCGGATACGAAATAATTACCGTAATTCCCGATCGAAGAAGTCCGCCGTGCGGTTCATGAAATCGGTCCACCGCGGGCCGAATTCGTGGCCTTCGCCCTCGTAACGGACGTATTCGCGTTCCTTGTTTTCGGCGGTGAGCGACGCGTCGAGCGTGTCGGACCACGCGACCGGCACGTCCGTGTCGCGCGTGCCCTGGAAGAGGAGGATCGGTGCCTCGATGCGGTCGAGATACGTCTGCGACGACAGCCTGTCCCAGAGCTCGGGGTGCGTCTCGCGCGTGCCGAGGTTCGTCAACGTTTGATCCTCCGGTTCGCGGTCGCGCCGCCAGCGCGCGTAGTTCTCCCACGCGTCGGCGTGCACCGGCGCGTACAGCACGAATGCGTCGACGAGATCCGGATGCGCCGTCGCGATATTCAGCGAGACGCCGCCGCCCATCGAGTGCCCCATCATGCCGACGCGCGACGCGTCGACGCCTTTCGGCGGGTTCGCGCGCACCGCGTGCACGGCATTGATCGCATCCATCGCGTATTCCAATCCGGCATCGTACGTCTCGCGGACATCGGGGCTGGGATCCGATGCGCCGTGCTTGCGGTAGTCGGTGTGCAGCACGGCGAATCCGCGCCGTGCCAGGAAGTCTTGCTCGCGCTTGAGTCCGCGGCCGATCGTGTACACGTCCGGATCGATGTACCCGTGATTGAGGATGAGGAGCGGGAAAGGGCCGTCGCCCTTCGGTACGTTCAGAATGCCGCTGATCGTGAGCCCGTTGCTCACGTAGCGGATCTCGTGGCGCGTGTACGCGGCGTTGTCGTCGAGTGTTTTGACGAGTCGCAAATCGGTTCCTTCGAGTCGCATTGCGGCGAGCGATTCGATCGACAGTTCGGGCGTCACCTGCAGGAGCGGCGACGAAGAAGCACCCTTCGACGAGCTCAGGGCAGGGAAAGGAGAAGCAGAGGACGACTGCGTGGATTCCACGATCGCGTCGGGCTGTGTCGTGCAGCCGATCAAGAAAATCAAGCAAAGCAATGCGCGCATCCGAGTGATCATAACTGTTCGGAAAAAATTCGCGAAAATTCCACGATGTTTTCGTAAGGAAGAAACGCGCGTCTCGTCCTCGCTTCCGGTGCACCATGTCCTTTATTCCTTTCCCCTCACTCCTATGAAACAGCGGAATGAGCAACAGCAGCAAGGAGCGAATCGGGACCGTTCCACGAATCAGCAGGATCGGTCGATGGAACAGGGAGACATGAATCATAATCGTTCGGACGTCGGACGCGGCGATGTGGAAGAAGGCATGGGGTCGGATATGGATACCGGCGTCTCGAACAAGTAAGACAACCGGAGCGTGTCCGCAAACCCGGGTGATTGGCCTAGGTCGCAAGGAGAAAACGCCGTCCTTCTAGAGGGGCGGCGTTTAAAAAACTGCCTCTCCCCCGGCCCCTCTCCCACCTACCCGTTCTCTTTGCCGGGAGAGGGGAGATCTCATGCAAAAGTAAACTTGTTTCCCCTCTCCTAGCAGGCGTGTGGGCGAGTAGGAGAGGGGTTAGGGGAGAGGTGCTTAGGGTAGTACTTTCTCCAAATTGGTATCATCCGTCATCATGATCCGCGGCCAGCGCATCCAGTCGTGCGTTTCGTTCAGGTTGCGGGGATCCATGATGGTGGCCGTGACGTAGCCGGCGGCTTTCGTGGCATCGCGCACGCGCTGGTTATGGGCGGTGCCCGGATACGCGACGTGGTTGATCGCGCGGCCCGTCAGTTCTTCCAGGATTTTTTTACTCTCCGTCAGTTCCCATGCGAGCTCTTCGTCGTTGAGACCCGGCAGTGCGCGGTGCGTCATCGTGTGCGAGGCGATCTCATGGCCCTTCGCCAGGAGTTCGAGCGCGCGCTCGCGGTTCACGAAATTCGGCGAATCCAAATACTTGGCGATCAAATAGAAGACGGCTTTCTGGCCGTGCTTCTCCATCATGGGCACGGCGAGGTCGTACTGGCTGCGCTGGTTGTCGTCGAACGTGATGACGACGGGCTTCTCGGGCAGGAACCGCTCGCCGCGGATCGCCGCCGTGAGTTCGTCGAGCGTCATCGTCGTGTAGCCGCGGTCCGCCAGGTGCTGCATGTGGCGTTCGAAGGTCTGCGGCGTCACCGTCATCTTCCAGCTCCACGTCTCTTTGCTCCAGCCCTCCTGCGCGCGCACGTGGTGGTACACCAAGATCGGAATGTTATAGGCCTGGAGCGGAACGCCGGGTGCCGCAGGCGCGGAGCTCTTGGGTTTGGAGGCCGCTTCGGCCAAGCGTTCGGCGCGGCGCGCTTTCGCCGATGCCGTGGAAGACGAGACGCCTTTGTCGCGAATCACCCGGGCGAGGCCGTTGTCGGCGCAGGCGACCAGGAGGACGGACGCGAGGACGAGCGAGCAGGAGGAGACGAGGATGGTCGTGGAGCGGCGCATCGGGTCGAAGGATACAGATTTCGGGCTTGAAACGAAAGTTCTCGTTCCGGATCGGGCCGGAGAGCAATTATCAAAATCTCTGTCATTGTCGTCATGCCGAGTGATCGCTGTCGGGGCGATCGTACCGAGGCATGAAACGAAAAAGGCGGGATTCGAGCCCGCCTTTTTCCTTGTCGCTCCTCTCTTCTCAGAGGAGATCGAGGTTGAGAAGTGAATGCGAAGCGTCCACGCTGGCGTCCGTATCGGACGAAGCGTCGACCGAGACACCGTCGTCGTCCGCGGAGACGTCGATATCCGTGTCGGTGCTCGCCGACGCGTCGGTATTCACATCCACGTCGTCCGCAGACGCATCAACGGACGCCTCGGTATCCGCATGCGACGATCCGCGCATATCGATCGAGGCGTCGTCATCGTGGTCATGATGCGCGCGTACGTCCGCGCCGTGGTTGGATCGCGCGGCCGCACGGACTAGCTCGCCGTGGTTGCCGTACTCGATGTTCGCATCGGTCTTCGCATGCGCGGCGGCGCGTACGTCTGCGCCGTGGTGATCATGCGACGCATGCACGTCGCCGTGCGCGTCGGCATGGGAATCGACGTTCACCGATGTGTCGTCCGCCTGGGCTTCGACGCTCGCGTCGTTGTTCGCGTGCAAGCCGAGCATGCCGCCGATGTTGTCACCGTTTGCAAGGCCGACTGGAATCATCGAGACCGTCAGGGCACCGGCGGCGAAGGCCGCGGCGCGGGCTTTCAAAGAGTGTAACGTAGGGTCCATACGGAGAGGGGGGAAGGAAAGAAAAACCTGCTAGCACCAGAGAGGACGATGCTCGTGGCCGCTTATGACCGATGCGGTGGGAGATTTTTCCGGAGTTTGTTTGTAAGAGAGCCCCAAAGGATGCCAATATCTTCATACACACCATAATCACTGAATACAATTTGTATTCAGTGATGAGGTCCGATGTCCGGTGTGGTTGTCATCGGCCGCGGCCGCGCGCGCGTCCTCCTTTGCGTCCGGCCTCGCGGGCGCGCTCCGGATCGTTCGCGAAGTTGCCGCGGTTGTTCTTGCGCTTCTTCGCATCGCTCTGGGTGCGATCCTTCACCGCCGGTTCCAATGTTTCCGTGGGCATGGGGAGTGTGGGAAAAGAATAAGGGGCGCCGGTGGTGACGCTTCAAGCGGTCGGCTCTGACAAAAAAAGGAGACGACGCGCGTCTCCTTTTTCTAGCGTCTATCAAACGACGTTCAAAGCATGCTGTCGAACGCGGCCTGGAAGGTCGCGTACGGGTACGCACCGCTCACGGATTGCGATTGACCGTCGTCCGAGACGATCCAGAATCCCGGCGTGCCGCTGATGCCCGCGGTGGAACCGGCAGCGAGGTCGGCGGCGACTTCGTCGGCCATGGCACCGGTGTCGAGGCACGTGTTGAACTGCGTCGTGCTCAAACCGAGTTCGGATGCGTACTGTTTGAAGGTGGCGACATGATCGCTGCCCCAGGAGCCCTGCGTTTCGAACAATTTGTCGTGCATCTCCCAGAACTTGCCTTGTTCGTCCGCGCATTCCGTCGCCTCGGCGGCCTTCTGCGCGCCGGGGTGGAAGCTGAGCGGATAATCGCGCACGACGTACTTCACTTTGCCCGTATCGATGTAGTTCGTCTTAATCTGCTTGTACGTGTCGTTGTAATGGCGGCCGCAGAACGGACATTCGTAGTCCGTGAACTCGATGAGCGTCACGGTCGCGGAGGCATCGCCTTGGACCGGATCGTCGTCGACATCGGCGGGATCCGCGGCGACCGCAGGAGCGTCATCGACGACGGCCGCGCTGGGTGCGGAAGGCGCCGACGGGGCCGCGGGACCGGAGGGTCCGGCGATCGCGGTGCTGAGGCCGTAGCCGACGATCAGGCCGATGAGGCCCGTGGAGACGGCGAACCAGGGAGAGGACGTGGCGGATGAATGCGTATCGGGAGACATGAAAAGAAGGAGAAAAGAGATAAGAGAAAGCAGAAACGATGGATTTTTTCTACATCCGCAGGATGACCGAATCGAGTCCGACCAAAATCGGCGGACGGTCGCTCGGTTGGACGATCGCGAGACGGTCGGTCCAGGGTGTGAATGCGGACGTTGTAGCGGAGATCGGCAACGATGCCGCGACGACTTCAGCCGCCAAACCGAACAAGCACGGCGTTTGCGGTGCGGTTTGCTTGAGGCACTTGCCGCTCGCGCACGGCGAATCCTCCGTCGGCTGCCATCCGTCCTCGGTCTTCACCCACGTGCACGTGACCACGTTGAACGACATCGGCACCTCGCGCGAGATGAAATCCCCGCCCGACGCGTCGATGGGTCCGGCCGCGTACGCCGTGCTCAGCAGGCAGACGTTGCCGAGCAGCAGATGGAGCGCGAAGGTGAGGCCGACGGAGCCGCGGAGCGTCATTGGCGGCAGTATATCGGAGAACCCCACCCCGCCCAGCGCGGTTTTTCTAGTATTATTCATGCGTGGAACAATCGGTGTATTCGGTCATCGTCGACGAAACGATCGAGGCGTTGCCCCCGCGACTGCGCGAGCAGATGCGGGGCGTCGTGGTCGTGCTCGAAGAGCGTCCCCAGCGGGGCCGCCGCAGGAATCTGCTGGGACTCTACGAAGGCGTGCCGATCACGGAGTGGGGCAAAGGCACCGCGCACGTCGAACTGCCCGATCAGATCACGCTCTTCACGCATACGATCGAACGGAGCGCGCGAACCGAGGATGACGTTCCGCACATCGTCCGCGAAACGCTCTGGCACGAGATCGCGCATCACTTCGGATTCGACCACGACGCCATGAAGGGCATGGAGCGGCGGTGGAGGAGGCGACGATGACTTACTTCCCCCGCGTCACCCCGATCGCCAGCGGCACGGTCCGCAGGTACGGCGCGGTTCCGCTCTTCGCCGTGGGAATCAACAATGCTCCTTTGTGAATGAATTGCGTGGAGCCGCCGCCGTCGAGCATCATGACCTTCGATCGCTCGGCGCCGAACGCGATGAGGATCCGGTGCGCGTAGCGTTGCGTCGCGGCGGGCGAGGTGAAGAGGAGTAGTTTGCCGTCGTTCGTCATCCCGATGAACGTGCGGCCTTTGCGGACGTTGCCCACTTTGCTGACGTCGGGCTTGAGACCGACGATGATGTTCGCTTCCGGCATGGCGTAGAGACTCCCCGGATCGTCGTCGTACGGTTCCATCGCCGCGCGGTCGTCGCCGATGCGCAGGACGAGCTTGCGTCCCGGGTACTCCGTTTCGTCGCCGTATCCCACGGAGACGATGCCATTCATCTTCGTCGAAAACGCGAGCGGAGATTTTTTGTCGTTTTGGGTGTTGAAGAACTGCGCGTTGACCAGCGTATACGCCGCGGCGTCTTCCGTTTGCCACTCGGCCCACCACTCGCGCACGTCGCGTCGCGCGAAGTTCGTGCCCGCGCCGTCCGATGGGATGATATCGCCGTGCAATAACCGAATCGACGCGCCGTCCGCGAGCGACACCTGCTGCACGTACTCTTTTCCTTTGCGCCAGAGCAGAACGCCGTCTTCCGCGTCGACGACGCGGAATCCCGGAACGCGGCGATCGGCCGCGCGCGCGTGCGGCGCCGTGGCCAAGAGGAGGCATGCCGCGAGAGAGAGGGCGATCGCGCGCATCATTGTCCGTCGTACGCGCGTTGCAGCGCGGCCATGTCGAGCTTCCTCATGCCGAGCATCGCTTGGAGCATGCGCGAGCGCTTCGCGGGATCCGCGCCGACCATCATCCCGTCCATCGATCGCGGTACGATCTGCCACGACACGCCGAATTTGTCCTTCAACCAGCCGCACTGGCTCTCCTGACCGCCGTCCGAGGTGAGCGCGTTCCACAGATCGTCGATTTCCCTCTGTGTGTCGCAGGTCACCATGAACGACACCGCCTCGCTGAAGGCGAACGCCGGTCCGCCGTTGATGCCGATGAACCGCTGTCCGAAGATCTCGAATTCGACCGTCATGACCGATGCTTCCGGCCGTCCCGCCGCCTGCGCCATGGTCGCGTCGTAGCGCAGGATCGTGCCGATCTTCACGTCCCGAAAGACGGATTGGTAGAAACGTGCCGCCTCTTCGGCGTTATCGTCGAACCACAGGTTGGGAGTGATTTTCTGCATACGGCACAGTCTACGCCACGGGCGTCTGCGGGCAATCATATGGTAGGATTTTTTCATGGCGTCCATCCACGCGTTCTCTCCCGCGGAAGCCGCGCTGCAAGCCCGCTTCGGACGATGGCGCCAGCGCACGTTCGCGCCGGTGCTTCGCGTTCTCGCCGCGCTGCACGTCAGCCCCAACGCGCTCTCGATACTCGGATTGCTGTCGATCTTCCTCGTCGTACCGGGATTCGCGCACGCGCCGGCGTGGACGATCGCCGCGTACGTTCTCCATCTTGCCTTCGACGGTCTCGACGGTGCGCTCGCGCGCCACACGGGGACGGCTTCGCCGCGCGGTGGCGTCATCGACGTCGTTGCCGATCATCTGGCGTTCGTGGCGACGGTCGCGATCCTTCAGTGGTTCGGGATCGGCGCATTCCTCTCGGCGTCGCTCTACGTCGTCGCGTACCTTCTGCTCGTCACGGGCATTGTTTTCCTCAATGCACGCGGCACGCCCTTCCCGATCCCCGTTCTTCGCACGAAATACGTCCTCTTCGTTCTGGTGATTCTATGCGCGTACGGCGTGATCGACGCGCGGTGGATCGATGGGTTCTTCGCCGTGTTCGGCACGTACTATGCGCTGATGACGGCGATTTGCGCGTTCCCTGCCGCCAGGATAATTGACTAAAACACAATAATATTATATAATATTCAACGAACTACACATCCACATCGCATGCCGATCACAGACATTCTCTCCGCAGTCATCTTCGCCCTGAGCGGCGTGTTGCTTGCGCTCGGATTGACGGGAAAAGTCTGGGCCGACGCCGTCATGCTCTCGAAGCTCAATGCGCAATCCATTGCGTCGATCGAAAAAACCCATCCGCATCTGCCGTCGTTGCGCGTCGTCATGGGCATCGCGCTCTGCGCGTCTTCTCTGTTCGGCGTGGCGCTCGCATCCGTCAACGGCGGGCCGTCCGCCTGGAGCCAAGGCGTGTGGATTGTGCTCGGCGCGCTCTTCAGCGTTCTCGCGGCCCTCGGGATTTTGGCGGAGCTGCGCTGGGGGGCGGGTGATCACGCGTTCGCCGTGACGGCCGGAACCTCCTCGGCATTTCTGTTTTGGCTCATTGTGCGCGCGTTCGAGTCGCCGGCATCCATCGCGACGGTACTGCCGCTCGCGACGCTCTTGGTGAGCACGCTCGTTGCCGCCACGCTGCTGTTTTACCGATCGTGGTCGTTGCGCGTGCGACTCGAGGCTCTGGGAACGTTCGTCGCGTGGATCCTGATCTTCCTTCTGTGTTCGCCCGCTCTCGTATGAAGAAAGGTGCTCTCCTCATCGCCGAAGACGACGCCGTTCTGCGCGAGCTCTATACGAAGAAGTTCTCGCTGGCCGGGTATGCCGTGCACGCGGTCGAAAACGGCCAGCTCGCGCTCGATGCGTTCGCGCGGGTAAAGCCGGACGTGCTGCTGCTCGATATCAACATGCCGGTCATGGACGGCCTCACGGTGCTCGAGCGATTGGGAAACGAGCGATCGTGCCCAGCGATCATGCTGACGAACCTCGAGGACGATGCATCCAAGGAGCGCGCGAAGCATTCGAAGGTGGACGGGTATTTTGTGAAGATGCACATGACCGTCGGCGCGCTCGTGCAGATGGTCGAGGATGCCGTGGCGTCCAAGCGGGATTCGACATCCGGCGGCAATCGCCCGGGCTTCATGCTCTTCGAATTGCTGATCGTGATCGGCCTTATGGGGATTCTCGCGTCGGTCGTGATCGTCGCCGTCAATCCCGCCCAGCATCTCCAATCGGCGGCGAACGGCAAACGAAACGCCGAAGCGAAGGGCGTGCGAGACGCGTACTACCAGTACCTGCTCGATCACGGATCGTATCCGAACGCCGCGCAGATCCCCGAGAGCGCGGGCAATGCCAAGGCGCTGTGTCGGGAAGGCGTTACGGATGCGAGCTGCGTGAATGCCGATGCGCTCGTGCCGGAGTATCTGGTCGGTCTTCCGGTGGATCCGGATGAAGAAAACCCGCTGCATACGGGGTATGAAGTGTATGTCTCGGTAGGGCGCGTTCACGTCGAGTCGACGTATCTCGCGGATTCGACGTCTTCGTCCTCTTCCTCTTCCTCCGACACGTCTTCGTCGTCCTCCGTGGTCACATCGTCGAGCTCGTCGTCCGCAACCACGTCATCGTCCTCTGCGGCAACGACGTCTTCCGCCTCGTCCGCGACGTCGTCATCGACGTCGATCGCAACGTCGACTTCGTCATCCTCCGCCACGTCTTCGTCGTCCTCCACGACGACATCCTCTTCTTCATCCGCGACGTCCGGCGGGTCGTCTTCCTGAGCGGTCGATTCGGTCGTGCTATACTGCGGCTTGCCCATGAACATGTTCAAGCCCACGAAGGCGACGTCGGTGAAAGAATACCTGCGGGCGCTGCCGCCCGAGCGGCGCGATCCGATCGAATTTCTGCATGCGTTCATCCAGAAGACGGCACCGTCGTTAAAGCCGCACTTCGCGACGAACATGCTCGGGTACGGTTCGTTTCCGTACACAAATTACAAGAAGGAACAGATCGAATGGCCGGTTATCGCCCTCGCGAGCCAGAAGAATTACATCAGCTTGTACGTCTGCGCGGTGGCGGACGGGAAGTATCTTGCCGAGACGCATGCACACGATCTCGGCAACGTGAGCGTGGGGAAGAGCTGCATCCGTTTCAAGAAACTGAGTGATTTGAATTTGAAAACGCTGGAGACGGTGATCAAGGCCGCGGCGGAGCATCCCGGATTGGTCGGTTAAATCTTCAGCAAGCCCCGGAATCCTCTTGCCGCGTAGTACGAATCCGCGCCGTTGTGATACGTGAAGACGGTGTCGTAGCGTCGATCGCAGAAGAGGGCGCCGCCGAGTGTGCGGATCGCGGGCGGCGTCAGCACCCAGCTCGACGTTTTCGTATCGAACTCCTCGAGTTCCTGCAGCTTCCGGTAATCCTCTTCGCTCAACAGTTCGATGCCCATTTCGACCGCCATCCGCAGTGCGCTGTTCTTCGGCTTGTGTTCTTTCCGTGCGATCAACGCCGGATGGTCGTAACACAGGCTTCGGCGATCCGCGGGGCTCTGCTCGGAACAATCGACGAACACGCACGCGCCCGTTTTCTTATCGAACTGCACGACGTCCGGTTCGCCGCCGGTGCGTTCCATGTCGTTCAGCGACCGGAGCTGCTTGGGATCCGCCGCTTCTAACCGTGCTTGCACGTGTGCCCATGCAACGTTCTTGTGCCGATGCATATGTTTCTGGAAACGGGCTTCCAGTACCCTGAGCAGCGCTTCCCGTTGTTTCGGATTCATGGTCGTCATGGTCGCATGGTAATCGGACGAGACGGCGGGGCAAAGGAGGAAACTCCGATACCGTTTAGACACCGATGGCGTTACATGGATGCTGTGTGATCACCGTATCAGCAGAACGTTCATCGTTCTCTTTATCGGCAATAATAATCACGAAATAGCCATTTTTCGGATGTTGATCATCTAAACGTGCTCAAAACGCCAAACGGTCGCATGCATTCTACACAGATGGGTCATTTGACGTCTGTCGTAGGGTTTGCGCGTTCTCCAAAGGGTCAGATACCCACTACACAAAATCGGCGTTTTCCGCTATAATCAATAGATTTCTCGACCATCGAACACACACAAAACACGTGGAATCCTTCGATCACCTTCGGCAGCACGAGGATGCAGTCCAGCGATTGCTGGAGCAAGAGGGTGACGGCGCGCTCACGCGAAAGACGCGCGAGCGATTGCTGTGCCTGCTCCACGCGCTCGACTGCGGAAACGTGTCGCTTACGTGCGAGCGCTACGGCATTTCGCGCCAGACGTTTTACGCGTGGGTCAAAAGATTCAACCCCGAGGATCCGTCGTCGCTCGACGATCGTCCGTCCGTTCCGAAAACCGTGCGGCAACGCGCCGTTCCGACGGAAGTTCTTGAGGTCATTCGCACATCGCGCGAGCGATTGATGACGAAAGAGCAGATCAGCACGTTGCTCGCGGAACGGGGAACGCCGCTCTCGGCATCGACGGTCGGCCGCATCGTCCGTGAGCACGGATTGTTCTTCGGCACGACGCCGTCCCAGGTGCGCAAACAATCGCGCGACAGCGTGCGGAAGACGCTCGAGGATGCGCCGGGTTCGTGGGCGGCGGTTCTGATGCTCTCTGCGGCCGCGTTGACGCTCGTTGGCGGAGGTCTCCTTGCGCCGTCGTCGGCGCATGCCGCGCAGGGATCGTCGTACATCCTGTACGGAGATTTTGATCGGTACTCCAACAAGGATCCGCTGAGCGGTTCGGTCTTCGATGCCGTCGAAGCGGGCACAACCGACATGGCGCCCGCCGCACGCGGGTCGCAGTTCCAGATCACGGATACACCGCCCGCCGCGGCCGCATCGACGTCTTCCGCGTCGAGCTCGAGTGCGGAGAGCAGCGTGCAGAACGATGCGCCGGACGAAGAATCCTCGCATGTCGCGAACGGAGGGGGGCGCCGCCCGTCGTCCGTCGGAGCGTCGTCGCATGCGCCGGCATCGCGATCGTCTCATCCGGCCGCTCCGTCGTCCGTATCGTCCGCGTCATTCTTCGCGTCGGGTGCATCCGTCGCCGGCATCGTGCCGATCGCTCCGCCGGACGGCTTCATGACGCCGCTGCCCGCCGCGGTGATCGACCACCCGGCCGCCCCGGTGGCGCCGCGCGACGTCCGTGACGCCGTCGACGTCATCCGTTTCTGTGCGACGCATCAGACGGCGCTGACGATCGTGCTCTGGATCATCCTCGCATTCCTCCTTGGGTTCGGCGCGGGAAGCAGGTTGGGCCGCACGATGCCGTTGCGTCGCCGCACGAAAAAGGCGCGCGTTCCCGCGTGGGTGGCGCAGGTTTGCATCGCGTGTGCCATTGCGCTTGCCGCGCTCATCGTCTCCTTCTGGTTCGTGCCCGTCGCGTTCTCCGCGTCCACGACGCCGCTGACGCACACGTATCACGGGCACTTGCTGGATGCATCGGGGAACGCCGTGACGACCGCGCACACCATCCGCTTCAGCTACTGGAAGAGTTCCGATTTCGTCGCGGGCGATCTGACCGCCGGCGCCATCAATACCGGCGCGACGCATTACGTCGGTTGGTACGAAGAGCAGACCGTGACGCCCGACAGCAGGGGATACTTCTCGGTACAGCTCGGCGCTTCGACACCGCTGCCGTCGATGAGTGCATTGGCCGCGAGCACCTTGCAGAGCTTGTTCCTGCAGGTCGAAGTGAAAGTATCCGGCGCCGCCGATACGACCTATGACCTGCTCGATACGAATCCGGGCGACGCGACGGCGGACCGCACGCACGTCCTCTCCGTGCCGTTCGCCGCGAACGCGGACTTGCTCGATCAGCGCGACGTTGGCACGGGCAGCGGAGCCATTCCCGTGCTGCAATCTGGCGGACTTCTGCCGTTCAGCATGATTCCGTCCGGCACGAACGCGTCGTCGTTCGTCCTCGATGCCGATGGAGCGTCCGCGTCCGGCGCGCTCGTCTTCGGCGGCACGCTGGCGGAATACCTGCGCTTCAATACGATCGTCGGTCGCTTCGAATTCTCCGACGACGTCTACGTTCCCGGCGATCTCGCCATCACGGGAACCGCGTCGGGATCCCGCGTGCATGCGGAGCAGAGGCTGACGTCGTCCGGAACGTTGATCGTGGAAGGGCCGGTAGAATTCGGTTCGACGTTGACACTGAACGGCGTGACGTACGCGTTCCCCGTCGGCGATGGAGCCGCATCGGGCCGCGTGCTCATGACGAACGGCGCCGGCCAGCTCTCGTGGGGGCTCATTGGCACCGGCACCCTTCAGACGCGCACGCGCACGCTCAATATTTCCGCGGATGCATCGGCCATCACCACCGATGGAACGAGCAACGATGCGAACGTCTTCATCGGCAGCGAAACGGGGGCGACCGTCAACCCGCATCAGTACTACCGTATCGCGACGGGCTCCGGGCAGTTGCAGGACATCGACATCCGGTTCAAGGTGCTGCTGCCCGCGGACTTCGTCAGCTTCGCGAATACCGGAGATCTCAGCTTCTTCTACCGCACGACCGGTTCGGCCAGCACGCAGAGCAAGCTCGATATCCTCGTGGAGGATGCCGACGGCGACGATGCGTTCCCGGCCGTCGACGGTCAGGCGCTCTTCAATACGTCTTGGACGCAGTACGCCGATGAATTCGACGGCGCGTCCTTCAACCCCGTTGCCGGCCAATACGTCTTCATCACGATCAAGGGATATGCATCCAGCGGCGGATCCGCCTTCGCAGGCGAACTGAATCTTACCTATACTTCCCGATGAACCGTATGAACACTCTCCATCGCATCGGCGCCGTGATCCTCTGCCTGCTGCTCCTACCGTGGCAGGCGATCGCGGCCGAAGAAATGGTGTTTGAAAACGACAGCACACGGACGTTCAACGCACGCACGCTCATTCTCGATCAGACGGATCGTGGGGGAAACCTGATTCTGCAATTCGGCGCGACCTTGAACAAGCGCCTGCAGTGGAATGCCGCCAAGCAACGCTTCGAATTTTCCGGGAGCGTCGACGTGCAAGGAACGCTTTCCGGCAGCACGGTGCATGCCGAGAAAACGCTCACGTCCTCCGGCGATCTCCTGGTGCGCGGGACGATGTCCGGAGCGATGTTCGGCGGCGCGGGGCTGACGAACTGTTCGACGAACGGTACGGATAAACTTCTGTGGAACGCAAGCACCAAAACGTTTTCGTGCGGTACCGATCAAGCGGGTTCCAGCGGACTCTCCGTGAGCGCTGCGGATGCGCGCTACGTGAATACGAGCGGCGATACCATGACGGGCGCATTGACGACGTCGGGCGCGATTGCGACGGAAGCCGGCGTGACGTTGAACAGCGACAATGCGGCCGCCAACGCGGTGCTGACGTTCGGCAATAACCTGGGGCAAGAAATCCTGCAGTTCTCGGCAAGCACCCACCGTTTCGAATTCAGCGACGACGTGCGCGTCGCGGGCGACCTCTCGGTGACGGGCGCCGTCTCCGGCGCCGTCCTTCGGGCTGGCAACATGACGGTATCGGGCGCCGTCGTCTATTCCAGCGGCAACACGCTGAAGCAAACCGCCAAGGGATCGTCCGGCCAATTGCTCCTCTCGCAGGGGACGGCCGCGCCGATCTGGGCAACGCCCGTCGGGGGAATGGTGTGGTACTTTGATGGCACTCAGGCGGTCCAAACGACGAAAGGACCGCAGATCCAGATGCCGTTGTCGATCACGCTGACGGACGTCAGTCTCAGCGCCAAAGGCGCTCCGACGGGAGCGAGCTTCATCGTGGATATCAACAAGGATGGGACGAGCATCTTCGCCACGCGTCCGCAGATCAATTCCGGTTCGACGATCGGCGGCGGTGATGCCGTGTTCTCGACGACGGATCTTTCGACGAACTCCATCCTGACGGTCGACATCGATCAAGTCGGCAGCACCTTTGCCGGAAGCGGCATCACCGTCATTCTCCGGGGAGTGCGGAAGTACTGATCAGAAGCCGAAGAAGTAAAAACTGTCGGCTTCGGCTTCGGTTTCGGTCGGATTCACGTCGTACAGCAAAACCCGACTATTCGTTGCATCTGCTACGAAGAGTTTTCCGGTCGTGCCGTCGTAGTACGGTTGGCGCGGACCTTGGAGACCTACCTGCGTCGTTCCGGCCGTCGCAAGGGTGAAGACGGCTTGCCCGAGAACGGCGACGGCATTCTCTCCGTCCGTGATGCTTGCCGTATCGAATACCATGATGCGGTTATTGGTGAAGTCCGATACGAACAATTGATTCGTCGCCGAATCGAACGTCAATCCCGTGGGCAGCGAGAGGCCCATTTGCGTGGTCGCCACCGTGTTCGTGTAAAAATTCGGTTGCCCCAGCACGTTATCCGGAATGCGATCCACGGGGACGTTCTGCGCGTTCAGGTTGTAGATGAGGACACGGTTATTCGAGGAGTCCGCGACGAAGAGGCGATGATTCGTTGCGTCGACGGCAAGACCCTGCGGCGCGCTCAAACCGAATTTGTCCGACACGTTGTTCGCCGTGCCCTTCGTGTAGATGGGTCCCGGTGCGGTATGTTCGTCATCGTACTGACCGAGCACGTCGACCGCGTTCTCCCCGTCGGTCATGCTTGCAACGTCGAACGTTGAAATGCGGCTCGCGCCCGACTGCAGCACATAGAGTAGATTGTTTGTTACATCGAACGTCACGCCGGTAGGAGCATTGAGGCCTGCTTGCGTCGAGACGGCGCCTGCGGACGTGAAGGTCGGCTGACCGAGAATTTTTATGGCATTCTCGCCATTGGTGATCGCGGCGACATCGTAGACCGTGATGCGGTTTCCCGTGACCTGCGTGACGTAGAGACGCTTGGCGATCCGGTCGTACGTCAGACCGCGAGGAGCGTTCATGCCGGTCTGCGTTGATGCGGCGGTGGCGGTCGTGAACAGCGTTTGTCCCAGGACATTGACCGCGTTTTCTCCATCGGCAATAGAAGTGACGTTAAACGCCGTTACGCGGTTATTGATATCTTCCGCTACGAACAGGACGCTGCTGCCGCTGAGGGCAAGCCCTACGGGAGTGTCCATACCTGCCTGCGTTACGGCGGCGGTCGCTGTTGTGAAAACTGCTTGCCCCAGCACGTTGACGGCGAGTTCGCCGTTTCCGATACCCGAGGCTCCCGTGAGATCGAAGATCGATATGCGACTCGCTCCCGATTGCAGCACGTAGAGGAGGTTATTCACGGCATCGATGATCACACCCGTCGGACCGCTGAGGCCGGAGTGTGTCACGGCGGCGCCAATGCTCGTGAAGACTGTCTGACCGAATACGTTCACCGCGTTCTCGCCGTCCGTGATCGCGGCGACGTCGTACACCGTCACGCGGTTCCCCGTCGTTTGCGACACGTAGAGCTTCTTCGTCGCTTCGCTGTAGGCGATGCCGCGCGGGGCGTTCATGCCGGACTGAGTATTTCCCAGTGCCGTTGCCGTAAAGTTCGCCTGCCCCAGGACGTTCACCGCATTCTCCCCGTCAGAAATTGACGTTACGTCGTACGTTGTCACGCGGTTACCGGTTCCTTGCGAGACGAACAGCGTCGTGCTGCCGCTGAGCGCGAGTCCGAACGGCACGTTCATCCCTGCCTGCGTCGTGGCGGCGGTCGCCGTGGTGAACAGCGTTTGTCCCAGCACGCTCGCCGCATTCTCCCCGTCGGTGATCGTCGCAACATCATATGCCGTCACGCGGTTCAGCGTGGAGTCCGACACGTAGAGACGCTTGGTGATCGGATCGTAGAGGACGTCTTGCGGCGCGCTCATGCCCGCCTGCGTCGTTCCGGCGGTCGTTCCCGTGAAGTTCACCTGCCCGAGCACGTTCACCGCGCTCTCTCCGTCGGTGATCGCGGTCACGTCGAACACCTTCACGCGGCTGCCCGCGCCTTCCGCGACGAACAGTGCGGTACTTCCGCTGAGCGCCAATCCGTTCGGCGTTTCAAGACCCGTCTGCGTGCTGGCGGCCGCGTTGCTGTAGAAGTTCGCCTGGCCGAGCACGTTATCCGGAATGCGATCGATCAGCGTGTCGTTCGCGTTCGTGTTGTACACGAGCACGCGGTTGTTCGTCGTGTCGGTCACAAACAGACGATTCCCCACAGCATCCAATGCCATGCCGATGATCGGCGCGCTCAAACCGAACTTATCCGGCGCGTTGTTCGCCGTGCCCTTCGTGTAGATGGGGCCGGGAGCGGCGTGGGTATCGTCGTACTGGCCGAGCACGTCGACCGCGTTCTCGCCATCACCGATGCTTGCGATATCGAAGACGGAGACGCGACTCGCTCCCGATTGCAGTACGTAGAGAAAGTTATTCGCCGCATCGATGATCACGCCATTGGGGCCGCTGAGGCCCGCCTGCGTGACCGCGGCGGTGATGACGGTGAACACCGATTGGCCCAGCACGCTTACGGCATTTTCCCCGTCCGTGATCGCGGCGACGTCGTACACCGTCACGCGGTTCCCCGTCGTCTGCGACACGTAGAGTTTTTTTGTCGTCGTGTCATAGGTGATGCCGCGCGGGGCGTTCATGCCGGATTGCGTGTTGCCCAGCGCCGTTCCCGTGAAGTCGGTCTGGCCCAGCACGTTCACCGCATTCTCTCCGTCAGAAATTGACATTACGTCGTACGTTGTCACGCGGTTACCGGTTCCTTGCGAGACGAACAGCGTCGTGCTGCCGCTGAGCGCGAGTCCGAACGGCACGTTCATGCCCGCCTGGGTCGTGGCGGCCGTGGTTCCTGTGAAGTTGGCCTGGCCAAGCACGCCTATCGCATTCTCTCCGTCGTGGATGGTCGAAACGTCGTAGACCGTCACGCGGTTGGCGGTGCTGTCCGACACGTAGAGCCGCTTCGTTGTTCGGTCATAGGCAAGATCCTGCGGGACGCTCATACCCACCTGTGTGACGCCCGCCGTCGTCGCGGTAAAGTTCACTTGCCCCAGGACGTTCACCGCACTCTCTCCGTCGGTGATCGCGGTCACGTCGAACACCTTCACGCGGCTGCCCGCGCCTTCGGCGACGAACAGCGTCGTGCTGCCGCTTAACGCCAATCCGTTCGGCGTTTCGAATCCCGATTGCGTGCTGGCGGCTGCGTTGCTGTAGAAGTTCGCCTGGCCGAGCACGTTATCCGGAATGCGATCGATGAGCGTGTCGTTCGCGTTCGTGTTGTACACGAGCACGCGGTTATTGACCGTGTCCGATACGAATAGCCGGTTCCCCACTGAATCCAGCGCTAAGCCGAACATCGGCGCGCTCAAACCGAACTTATCCGGCGCGTTGTTCGCCGTGCCCTTCGTGTAGACGGGGCCGGGAGCGGCGTGGGTATCGTCGTACTGGCCGATCACGTCGACCGCGTTCGGGCCGTCGGCAAGACCCGGTGCCAGGTTGTAGACGGTGACGCGGTTGAGTGTTCCATCCGCTACGTAGAGACGCTTGGTTGCTTCATCATACGTGACGTCGAATGGAGCGCTCATGCCTCCTTGCGTCGTCGCCGCCGCCGTCGCCGTGAAGTTCACCTGACCGAGCACGCCGATTGCGCTCTCTCCGTCCGTGATGGTCGTGACGTCGAAGAGTTTCACGCGGCTGCCCGCGCCTTCCGCGACGAACAGCACCGTGCTGCCGCTGAGAGCCAAGCCGCGCGGGGTTTCGAAGCCTTCCTGCGTGCTGGCGGCGGCATTGGAGTAAAAATTCGGTTGGCCCAGCACATGATCCGGAATGCGATCGATGAGCGTGTCGTTCGCGTTCGTGTTGTATACGAGCACGCGGTTGTTGACGGTATCCGAAACGAACAACCGGTTGCCCGTTGCATCCAACGCGATACCGACAACAGGCGCGCTCATGCCCAATCTGTGCGGCACATTGTTCGCCGTTCCCTTCGTGTAGATGGGGCCGGGGGCAGAGATGTTCTCGTCGTATTGCCCGAGAATGTTGGTCATTGTCTCTCCGCTCTCGACGGTCGCGACGTCGTAGATCACGATCCTGTTATTCGTCGTGTCCGCGACGAACAACTGCCGCGTCGAGCCGTCATACTGGAGCTGTCGCGGGCCGCTGAGCCCTACTTGCGTCGTACCCGCCGTCGCGACCGTGAAAACCGCTTGGCCCAACACCGCGACGGCGTTCTCTCCGTCGGCGATGCTTGCCGTATCGAACACCATGATGCGGTTATTGGTGAAATCCGATGCGAACAGGTAATTCGCCGTCGAATCGAAGGTCAATCCCGTCGGCAGCGAGAGGCCCGCCTGCGTCGTTGCGACGGCATTGCTGTAGAAGTTCGCTTGCCCGAGCACGTTATCCGGAATGCGATCGATCGGTGTATTGTCTGCATTCAGGTTGTATACCAGGATGCGGTTATTCGAGGAGTCCGCGACGAAGAGTCGATGATTCGTCGCATCGAGCGCCACGCCTTGCGGCGCGCTCAAACCGAACTTATCCGGCGCGTTGTTCGCCGTTCCCTTCGTGTAGATGGGGCCCGGGGCGGTATGGGCATCGTCGTACTGGCCGAGCACGCCGACGGCATCCTCTCCGTCGGCGATGCTTGCGATATCGAAGACGGAGACGCGACTCGCTCCCGATTGCAGCACGTAGAGAAAGTTATTCGCCGCATCGATGATCACGCCGTTCGGACCGCTCATGCCCGCCTGCGTGACCGCGGCGGTGATGACGGTGAACACCGATTGGCCCAGCACGCTTACGGCATTTTCCCCGTCCGTGATCGCGGCGACGTCGTACACCGTCACGCGGTTCCCCGTCGTTTGCGACACGTAGAGCTTCTTCGTCGCTTCGCTGTAGGCGATGCCGCGCGGAGCGTTCATGCCGGATTGCGTGTTGCCCAGCGCCGTTCCCGTGAAATCCGTTTGTCCCAACACCTTCACCGCATTTTCTCCGTCCGTCACGGTGGAGACATCGTACGTCGTCACGCGATTACCCGTTCCCTGCGAGACGAACAGCGTCGTGCTGCCGCTGAGCGCGAGTCCGAACGGCACGTTCATGCCCGCTTGGGTCGTGGCCGCGGTCGTGCCGGTGAAGTTCGCCTGTCCCAGTACGCCCGTCGCCGCTTCGCCGTTCGAGATCTGTGCGACATCGTAGACCGTCACGCGATTGGCCGTGCTGTCCGACACGAAGAGGCGTTGCGTGATCCGATCGTAGAGGACGTCCTGCGGGACGCTCATGCCGTCTTGGGTGACGGCTGCCGTGGTTGCCGTGAAGTTCAGCTGTCCGAGCACGTTCACCGCGCTCTCTCCGTCGGTGATCGCCGTCACGTCGAACACCTTCACGCGGCTCCCCGCGCCTTCCGCGACGAACAGCGTCGTGCTGCCGCTCAGGGCTATTCCGTTCGGCGTCTCGAAACCGGTCTGCGTGGATGCGGTTGCGTTCGTGTAGAAATTCGGCTGCCCAAGGACATGATCCGGAATGCGATCGATGAGCGTGTCGTTCGCGTTCGTGTTGTACACGAGCACGCGGTTGTTCGTCGTATCCGTCACGAACAGACGATTCCCCACAGCATCCAATGCCATGCCGATCATCGGCGCGCTTAAGCCGAACTTATCCGGCACGTTGTTCGCCGTCACTTTCGTGTAAACGGGGCCGGGTGCGGCGTGTGTATCATCGACCTGACCGAGCACGTCCGAGGCATTGAGCGTGCTCTGGATGGCATATGCGTTCGACGCATCGCACAATACCATCAGAGACACGACGAATATCGAAAGAAAGCGCTTGCCGGATGCCGGAGGAAATGCAGTCGCTCGAATGGCAAAAATTGTACCAAAACATTCCCTGAAACGAAGGGATTCTCACTCGTTCTCGTCGATACGTCGCAACAGCGCATCCGCTTCCGTAGAGCGTCCGAGCGTCTTCGCTCGCGTGGCATGGTCCTTTGCTCTTGCAACGTCGCCGCTGCGGAAATACGCGAGCGCCAGGTTGTACTGCGCGTCGGCGTATTCCGCGTCGATCTCGATCGCGCGCGCGCAGGCGTCGATGGCGGCTTGCGTTTGTTCTTGCGCAAGGAAGAGCGCGCAGAGATTGCTCCAGGCTTGCGCGTAGTGCGGGTTGATTTTCAGTGCGTTCCGGAACGCTTCTTCCGCTTCCGCAAAGCGCCCGCTCTCGGCCGCGGTCGTTCCACGCTCGTCGAACTCGATGGCATCCTGCACGGGATTGACGGACAACGGTTGCGATCCCGATGCCGTCAGAACGGCGGTATCGCTCAAGCCATCCGGCGTCGGTTGATGGGAAGCGGTTCTCGGTCGGTAGTACCAGGCCCTCCACGAGTAACCCGCTTTTTCGAAGATCTGCGCGATGTAGCCGTAGTTCAGGTCGGGGTATTGGTCCCCCGCGCGCTCCAGAAGATCGATGTAGGCATCCGCTGCGTCGGTCCAACGTTCTTCGCTCACGTAAGATGCCGCCAGTACGACGAACGGTTCGGGAGCTTGGGGACGGAGACGAATGGCTTCCTGCGCGTACGTCGCGGCCTCCGCCGTTTTTCCTCGCCGCAGCGCGAGTTTGGCCAGAGCAACGGTTGCCTTGATACCCTCCGGGTTATCGCGTTGCATGCGCTGCAACTCCGCAATGAGTGCCGGGAGATCCGTATCCGCGACGCCGGAGAACGCATCGTCGAATTGCAGTGTTGTTGCCGTGACATGCGCAAAACCCAAGCGGTCGATGATCGGTTGATGCACCGGCGTGCGCTTGAGGTACACGGCGACCCAATCGTCCAGGTACACGAGCGCCCACGTAGGGTCGTTCTCCAGAATGCCGCTGTACGGGAGGTGATCCTGTTCGCGAATGGCGTTGTAATCGATCACCGCGTACTCGATGTCGTATCGGTCTTCCAGCGTGCGCCACCGCTCGGCGTCGAGCCCGGCGGCATAGGCATCGAGCATGAAATCGAAACCGTAATCGACGTTGCGCCCGTCGATGAAGACTTTGCGATCGGGGAACCCGCGATGAATCAAATATCCCCCGATGCCGTAGGTATTGAACATGTTGCCCTGAATCCGTTCTCGTTCGAGGAAATCGTACGCTCCTTGCGCCAGGTCGAATGCTCCGAAGCCGAAAAGGTTGTCCTGCCGTTCGAAGTTCCGTGATCGTTCGATGGCCGCGTGCGTCGCCAGGAGTGTCAAGATCAGCGCGATGATTCCGACGGCGGCACGGCGCCGGCGCAGCCGGTCGAACAGCGTCTCGAACAAGGCGCTGCGATCCGCTTGGTAATAGAACGTGGCGAGTGCGGTGAGGATGAACAGAATTTCGTGACGGAACGCCTGTCGCGCCAGGTATGTGCCCATGAGCAGCGCGAGCGTGTTGAAGATCGCGTGCCGACGGCCGACGGCAAGACCAATGATCGCGAGCGCGCCGAAGATCCACAGTTCGCCGAGCGACAGGAGCAGGCTCCGCGGCTGCCACTCGGCGATGAATTGGATCGTTCGATCGTGCAGCAATTGCGACACGTAGGTGAATGTTCCCAATCCGTTCGGCGGCAGAAGCAGCGTTCCTCCAAGCAGGAGCAGCGTTGTACCCAGCGTCGCGCACGACCATCGGTTCTCGCGGGCGAAGCGGTTGTTGAACGCATTCCAACATTCCTGCAGCAACACGCACGTCACGATCGCTCCGCCGAGCAACGCCGCGCCTCCGTGCATGTTCACCCATAGGAGTTCCAGGATGATCCACGCGCCGCAGATGGCGTACCGCTTGCGCCACGATGCGGCATCCAGGTATCGGAACGCGAGAAACAGGAAGGATGAAAAGAAGAGGAACGTGAACAGCTGCGGACGTTCGAGAAAACTCCCTTTCGTGATCACCACCGCCCACACCGCTAACAGTAGATACGCATATCGAAGCCTGGTGCTCAACGCCAACGTGATGCCGACCGCACCGCAGGCCACGACGCCGCGGAAGAGGATGATGCCCGTGGATCCGGTGAACGTATAAAGAAGGTGCAACACGATCTGCGCCAGCCATTCGTGGGTCGCGAGGTAGGGGAGTCCCTCCCGGGTGTAGGCGAACGGGTCGACCGTGATCATCCGTCCGGTGGAGAGCAGCACGTCGCCGGCGGTGATGTGCCACCAGAAATCGCGATCCATGATCTTGAACGTGCAGATCCAGAAGACGGCCGCGATCGCGGCAAGAATGCCCACGATCGAAAAAATCCGATGGGAAGTCATGCCGTCGCGGATCGAAAACTGCTGCATCGACGCTCGAAGTATAACGGATACAGCGCTCGACGTTGTGCCGCCATCCGAGTCAGCCGATTGCTTAATCGATCAAATTTTTTATTCATATAAAGTTAATAAACAATACATTTTTATTGTAATTCGATAAATCCTGTGCTTTGCTGTGCGTGCATTCGTTTCCTGCCCCTATGACTACCCTCTCGATCAAGCGCGTTCCGACGCTCTTCCTCAAATCGGTCCTCGTCGTCATCGGTCTTGCGGTCCTCGCGCTCGTCGCCTTCTCGTTCCGGACGCTCTGGAACGACCTGCTCGTCGCGTGGGAGATTCCCGAGGTCGTGAGGAAAACGGGGATCATCGGCGTCTACGCGTCGGCCATTCCGTTCCTCTATGCGCTGTCGCGCGCGTTCGTGCTGCTGCAGCTCATCGACCGGAGCGATGCGTTCTCGGAATCGTCGGTGAAAGCGTTGAGCGACATCAAGCACTGCGCGATCGCCATGACCGTGTGTTACGCCTTCGCGTTGCCGCTCTCCTATATGGTCGCGGAAATCGACGATGCCCCGGGGCTCATCCTCATCGCGACCGCGATCGCCGGCGCGCCACTGATCGTCGCCACGTTCGCTGCCGTGCTGCAGAAGCTGATCCGCAGCGGCGTCGATTTGAAGACCGAAAACGAGCTCACCGTCTAACCACCATCCCATGCCCATCCGCATCAACCTCGACGTCATGCTGGCCAAGCGCAAGATGAGCGTTACCGAGCTCTCGGAACGCGTCGGCATCACGATGGCCAACGTGTCGATCCTCAAAAACGGCAAGGCCAAAGCGATCCGGTTCCCCACGCTCGAGTCGATCTGCAAAGCGCTCGACTGCCAGCCGGGCGATATTTTGGAATACGAAGCCTGATCTTCTTTCTACATTTCATCTTTCCTATGAACAATCCGCCCATCACTCGTACATCTGCGCTCTTCTTGCAAGCCGTCGTCGTCCTCATCGGCATCGGCACGCTGGCGTTCCTGCTGTGGGAACCCCACGTCGAGGGGGTGAACGCGAACGCGGCTTCCTTGTACGATATCTATTTCGACGATCCGTTCCTGGCGTATGCGTATGTCGCATCCGTTCCTTTTTTCGTCGCTCTCTATCAGGTATTCACGCTGTTGGGGTATGCGGGAAGCAATACGCTCTTCTCGCGACGCTCCGCACGGGCTTTGCAGGCCATACGGTATTGCGCGATGGCGATGGTTCCGCTGATCGTCACGGGAGTGGTCTGGCTCCTCTTGAGTGAAAGCGACGACCGGCCGCCCGTTTTGGCCATGGGCGCGGTCGCGACGCTTCTTTCCATCGCCGTCGCCGTCGCGGCGTCGGCGTGCGAGAGGATGCTGCGCCGAGATCGAGATTCGGGAAGGATCGTTTAGCTCCTCAAAATCTTCTCCATTGCCCTCCCCTTCGCCAACTCATCGATTAGCTTATCCAAATAGCGGATCGTCCGCATCGTCGGATCTTTGATGTCTTCCACGCGCACGCCGCAGACGACGCCGGTGATAAGTGTCCGATGCGGATTCAGTTTCGGCGCGTTCGCGACGAAGGTTTCGAGATCTGTCTCTTTCTCCAATTGGCTCTCGAGTCCTTTCTGCGTGTACCCGAAGAGCCAACGGATGGTTTCGTCGAGTTCCTGCTTCGTGCGTCCTTTCTTCTCGACCTTCGCGACGTACATCGGATAAATGCGCGCGAAGGGCATTTTGTAGATGCGGTGGTTCGCGTCGGACTTCATGCAGCTGAGTATACCGAAATCGTTCGATATGGTTCGGGCGGTTCGGATCAACCAGGACCCCTCGTTGTGGATGCGGTTCGAGCCACGCTGAATGTATGATCCCGGCATGACGCGCGTGAGTTCCCGAGCCATTATCTTCGTCGGTCGAAAAGTGGTTCTTATTCATCGCAAGCGTGACGGTTTGGAATATTGGGTAACGCCCGGCGGAAAAGTTGAAGAAGGGGAGTCGCTCAAAGATACGGCAAAACGCGAAGTGCGCGAAGAAATCGGGATAGACGTGGAGGTCGGCGAAAAAGTGCTCCAAGTAACGAACCGCGCGTATGACGAAGACAGCGAGCAGCATTTTTTCTTGTGTACGCACCGTGCGGGTCGCCTCGGTGACGGAGCGGACGAGAAGATCCTTCATCCCGACCCCGACGATTTCAGCGAAATAGTTCTGGTGGACATGAGCGATATTCAAAACATGAACGTCGTACCTGCCGAGGCGAAAAGCCGCATCGTGAATTTGATGCGGCAATGAGGGCCTGTCTGCGTGTGCTTTAAGCTGCCCAATCCTTCCGGTCCAACCAGAACTCCGCGGAGCGCACGGGTTTTCCCTTCTTCATCGTACGACCCTCCGAAAATCCGGTGTGCTTCATGCCGATCTTCCTGAGCACGCGGCCGCTCGCGTCGTTCCAGTCATGGTGCGACGACACGATCGAGTCGGCACCCAATTCCTCGAATGCAAATCGAATGGCTTCTTTCGCCGCTTCCGTCGCGTAGCCCTTTCCTTGTTGCGTCGGATGGATCCAGTAACCGAGCCCCCACGTTTTGCCAGGTAACTCGGGAGCGATCTTTGCTTCGACGCGTCCGATGAATGCATCATTGCTCTTGTCTTCAATCGTCCAGACGAATTTTGTACCTTCGTTCCATAGACGGATAGCTTCATCGGTGAATGCGTATGTCTCTTCTTCGGCATCCATCGGTTCCCACGTCATGCCGTCGGTGAAGCCCGGCGTTTGGCATGCCGAGAGAACGTGCTGAGCGTCTTCACGCGAGAGACGGCGCAAGCGGAGCCGATCGGTGGTCAGGACGATGTCTGGCACGTGACGAGCATAGCAAAATGGCTCGACGTGGTTCATGCCGTTCGAATCAACCAGGATCCCTCGATAATACATTTCGTCAGAGCGTAGGGTTCCAATCTTTGCGGTCCAGCCAGAATTCCGCAGCATGCACTGGCTTGCCGTTTTTCATGGTACGACCTTCGGAAAATCCCGTGTGCTTCATGCCGATCTTCGTCATGACGTTTCCACTCGCCGTGTTCCAGTGCGCGTGCGACGAGACGATTGAATCTGCGTGTTGTTCATCGAAGGCAAAGCGAACCGCTTCGCGGGCGGCTTCCGTGGCGTAACCCTTTCCTTGTTGGTCAGGGTGGATCCAATACCCCAGACCCCACGTGTTTCCCGGTAGCTCGCGTGCGCGTTTCACTTCCACGCGACCGATGAATTCCCCGTCGCCCTTCCCTTCGATCGTACACACGAAATTCTCTCCTTTCTCCCACAGTTCCAGGGCCTCATCCGTGAAGGGGTAGGTTTCTTCGATGGTGCTCATTGGTTCCCACGTCATACCATCCGTGAAGCCGGGAGTTTGGCATGCCGTGAGAATATGCGGTGCATCCTCGCGTGAGAGTTGGCGTAGACGGCAACGGGCGGTGATGAGCGGGGAGGGGGACATGCGAAAGTTAAGTATAGCAACTAGAATGCTTGTCTATGAAAAGAATCAGCGCCCGTGCCATTATTGTTCTGGATCAGAAAGTGCTTCTTATTCACCGTAAGCGCGATGGCGCGGAGTATTGGGTCACTCCCGGCGGAAAGGTCGAAGAAGGCGAGACGTTCGAGGAGGCTGTTAAAAGAGAGGTTCAGGAGGAGATTGGAATTGATATAGACGTCGGAAAAGAGGCTCTTCACACAACAAATAATGTGTATAACCAAGGCGGTGAACAGTATTTCTTCGTTTGCACCTATCGTTCGGGGCACGTTGGCACCGGCACTGATCAGAGAATGCTCAACCTTGATCCATCGGATTTCAGCGAAGTCGTTCTCGTAGGTTTGGAAGATGCAAAATTGTTGAATATTGTTCCGGTGGAAGTGAAGGAAGTTATTCTGGGTTTGATGTGATCAAAAAATGGCTCCCCAGGTCCCTGGGTGCGAGAACCTTGCTCGACGCCTGCGAGGGCATCGATCTAAAGATTATCTACGTCGGGAAATTCGCTCCTTGGAAGGAGGAAGTCGCGGCTATCCGCAAGGAAAAGGCCTCCATTGGATGACTTCCCATACAGGAGAAGAACCAGGGTCTAGGCATACCGTCTTGCCTCAAAGGATTGTATGATGTCAGACCTGTTTATGGCCAATACCCTGCGACAATCCGACACCGGCACACTAGCGCTTATTATCGGTCCTAGCGGCACGGGTAAAAGCACGATTCTCAAGGAATTGAAGGCGCGCCATCCCGGCATCGTGTTTCCGAAATCTGTCACCACAAGGCAGCGCCGCCCCGGCGAAGGGGACGACATTTACGATTTCGTGTCGCAGGATGAATTCGAAGCGTTGGTACGCGACGACGGTTTGATCGAATACGCGCAAGTGCACGGGGCCGCGTACTATGGGACATCGAAAAAAGAGATCGTCCCGCACCTCGAAGCCGGCAGGAAGGTCGTCCGCGAGGTGGACGTGCAGGGCCTCGAGAAAATCCGCGCTCACGCTTTATTTAATCCCGTCGAAACGGCCCGGTTCAAGCTCGCGTCGATTTTCGTGTTGCCCGAAAGCAAAGAGATTTTGCTTAAACGCATCACTAGCCGTGCACCCATGGACGACGAGGAAATCGCACGCCGAATGGCGAGCATGGAAAAGGAATTGAGGTACGCGGAATCGTGCGATCATGCGATAACCAACATCGAAGGGCGCATCCGTGAAACGTGCGCCAAGATCGAATACATCCTGGGCATGGAGTCGATAGGCGAATGAGTCGGGTAGCGTTCAAAAAGTGCTCCTTGGTCGTCTGGACGCGTCGATCGCAAACATGTGTTATTTTCCGGCGTTAAATCCGATATTGCTGCCGGTTTCATGGCCGCGTATCCTGCCATGGAATCGTCTATCCCGCCATATCCCATGCATTCCATCCACCCTCACAGGCTCCAGCCGGGCGACACCATCGGCATCGTCTCGCCGTCGGGCCCCGTGGCGGCGTTTTGTCCCCGTCGTCTCAAGCGCGGCGTCGACGAATTGGAAAAGCATGGCTTCCGCGTGAAGCTTGGTAAGCACGTATCGGAGCGCAAGAAATACGTCGCCGGTACGATCGAGCAGCGCCTGGAGGATTTGCACGCGATGTTCGCCGATAAGGAAGTGAAGGCGGTCGTTTCCACGATCGGAGGATTGAACGCGAACCAGCTCCTCGACGGAATCGATTACGATCTGATCAAGGCTAATCCGAAAATTTTCATGGGGTTCAGCGACATCACCGTCCTACTCAACGCCGTACATGCGAAAACCGGGCTCACGACGTACCTCGGTCCCGCGTTGCTGCCTCAATTTGGTGAATTCGGAGGCACGTTGCCGTTCACGTGGTCCTTCATGGAGAAGGTGATCATGGGTTCCGACGATGTGCATATCGAGGCGTCCAAGGAATGGACCGATGAACTCACGATGTGGGACAAAGAAGACGACCGTCCGCGCGTCATGAAGCCAAACCCCGGCATTTCCGTCCTCAAGATGGGTACGGCATCCGGTCGCCTCGTGGGCGGCAACATTGGGACGTTGCTGCTTCTGGCGGGAACGGAGTACATGCCCAAACTCGAAGGTGCCATCCTGATCGCGGAGGAAGACGAAGTGGAAACGCCGTCATCCATTGATCGTTTGTTCACGCATTTGCGTTCGATCGGCGCGTTTTCGAAGATCAACGGCATGCTCGTCGGACGCTTCAACTCGAAGGTTGGCTTCACACCCGAAAACCCCGTGGATGACATCATCCTCACGGCGACGCGGGGACATGATTTTCCGATTCTCACCGGTCTCGATTTCAGCCACACCGATCCGATGGTGACGATGCCTATCGGAGGTCAGTGCAGAATGGACGCATCGTCCAAAAAAGTCGTGCTCTCCGACTTCATAGCCTGACGTCAGCGATCCAGGCCGTAGTACTCGATCGCGTTCGTCGCGAGTACTTTTTCCTGGTTATCCGTGGAGAGTAGGCGGCGGATTCTTTCGACGCTGTCCCAACGCAGGTCGTCCCAAGCGCCGTCCTCGTCAATGTTCCATCGATAGTCGGTGCTGAACATCACCTTATCCGGTCGTGCCATTTCGAAGAGTGTCGCAGCGTAGTCCCCGGTCGGTACTGCTAGGTGGTCTTGCCGTGCGTCCAGATGCGAGTCGGGGCCATAGGCCAGTGAAAGATCAGGTTCGTTGTTGATGATGTGGATGCTCTCGGCATGAAGACGCGCGCCGTGATTGATGCAGACGCGCAGTTTATTCTCGATTGCCCAGCGGACGTACGCGAGCGGGTTGTTGCTTTTGCAGAGTTCGATGAGCGTCCGTTGCATGGGCGACGCGTCCGTGTTTTCGACGCCGCGATACCAGTCCGTGTGCACAACGATGGGGAGTCCGTGGTGGCGCAGAATTTCGTTGAAACGCTTCGGGAAAGTTTGTGGATCGGAATGCGTCGCGATCCCGTGGATTTTCAGGCTTGCCACGTCCTCGTCGAGAAGGCCTTCAAGGGCTTGTTCATCGTCCAGGTGAGGATGTAACTTCGCCGCAAGGTAAAGGCGCATGCCGGTTTTCCGCGCGTTGTATTCCTTCACAAAGGCTAGGGTCCTTTCGTTAGCCTGCCGATAAGGATTCACCGGTTGTTCATCTCGCTCCGTCCCCGTAACAAGATCCCGTTGGACGTAGTACCGCTCGTTTGGTTCCGCGTCAGTGCGCCAGAGGCAATTCGTTTCCTTGCCTCCGAGAACAGGCCGGATTTCCGTTGGCGTGGGAAACACGAGCGCGCGGGTGAAGCCGAGCGCGAGCGCGTTTTCTTCGTATGTCTCGAAGTCGCAATTTGGACCGAAGGCGGTATCGCCCACGTTCACCTGCATATCCACGATTTCATTCATTCGATTCATATTCATGAGGGGATTTGATACATGCTGCGAACAGGTTCGATCCGCCACGGTATGCATTCGTCGGGTCCATACAGAGTGCCTTTTCCATTTCGAGCAGTACGGCGCGTCTCGATGGGTCGCGGAGGATGTCGATCGAGCTCGTCGTCTCGTGATGCTTCGTATCGCG
>CAZXKA010000007.1:0-57655 GCA_964641555.1 uncultured Candidatus Peribacteria bacterium
GGTTATGAGCCTCGCGAGCTACCGGGCTGCTCCACCCCGCGACGAGTGGTGGGATTGTACAGAGTGGTTGGGTCTTCGCAAGAAACTCAGCCGAAAAAGCCATAAACGCTGCGATTTTTGACTTGCGGTCTCATCGTCTTTCGCTAAAATCCACGTACCCTATGGCACATAAGAAAGCAGGCGGCACAACCGAAAACGGCCGAGATAGTCGGGCCAAACGCCGTGGCGTCAAGCGCTTCGGTTCCCAGGTCGTGAAGGCCGGCGAGGTCCTCGTGCGCCAGAAGGGCACGCTCTTCCGCGTCGGCAAGAACACCTACATGGGCAAAGACTGGACGATCCACGCCTCCGTCGACGGAACGGTGGCGTTCTCCCGCAAGAAACTCTCCACGTTCACGGGCAGCCGCCAGTGGGCAACTCTGGTGCACATCGAACCGAAATAAGAAGCAGAAAGGAGAAGGAGAAGCAGAAATTCTTTTTGACGTACCATTGTCGTTGATCACTGCTTCTGTTTTCTGCTTCTGCTTCTTCCTATAGCATTCACGTATGTTCATGGATTTGGGTGGACCGGCAGAAAATATTGCTCCCGACGAAGGCGGCGGCGGTGGCGAGGCATTGAGCGAAGAAGCGAAGGCTCGGTTCGCCGGTGCCGCGGCGGCGCAGCAGCAAGCGCGGAAAGACGAACGCAAAGCGAAGAGACGCGACGACGGCGTGGCGCAGATGATCATCACGTTCCTCAGTGACACGCAACGCACGCACTTGGCGACGCTCATCTCGCGGTTGGTCGCGCTCGATTGCCCGTCGCCCTTTTTGCTCGCCATTCTCTCTCTCGTGAATGACGACTGCGCGAACGTGGTCGACGAGTACTTGGCCGAACGAGGATCGCCGGCCGATGTCGACACGCGCGTACTCGCCGCCATCCCGGACACGAAGCTCCCCGTGGAAGCGAACGAACAATTGGAGAAGTGGATCCTCTCGATGGAACTCGTCCTCGCGACAAATCCCTCGGACATTCTGAAGGCGCTCATTGTCGACGAAGGCAATATCGACGGCACCGTGCTCCAGCTTACGACGTTCGTGCTCGAAGAATTCCTGAAAGCGCACGGCAAAGCGCCGGCCTTCCCCCAACTGCAGCGCGTCACGATCGGCATTCTGCAGTCGGTGTTCGAAGGCTCCATGCATCATGCGCCGTTGCCCGAGGTGGCGGCGAAAACGGAAGACGAGGAAGAATGACTTCGATGCACGGAAGGAAGCTGCTATTCTCATAAGCAGTATGCTTGAACATCCGCAACCGGAAGTGCCCGACCGAGCGCTGACGAGCGAAGAGTTGGACATGATTGCACTCATCGCAACGATGTACATCGAGGACGTCGTGGCACGGGCACGCATCTTGCTCTCACAGAACCCTTCGTGGATCCGGAAAAAAACGATGTTGGACGTGGCCAGCGAAGCCGAAGCGATCGTCTATGCTCCGGACCCCGAATGGAGAATCGATTCGCAGGTGTACATCGACGAATGATCGCGTAGGGATCAGTCCCTTTTCAGAACGCTCAAAAACGCCTCCTGCGTGATGGTCACCCTGCCCATCTGCTTCATCCGCTTTTTGCCCTTTTTTTGCTTATCCAAAAGTTTGTTCTTGCGCGAGACGTCACCGCCGTAGAGATACCCCGTCACGTCCTTGCGCATGGCGCCGATCGTTTCGCGCGCGACGATCTTGCCGCCGATGGCTGCCTGGATCGCGATTTCGAACTGCGCTTTCGGCAGCACGTCTTTCAGACGCTTGCACACGATGCCGCCCACGCTGTGCGCCTCGCTGCGGTGAACGATCGTCGAAAGCGCCTCGGCCGGTTCGCCCGCGAGGAGAATCTGCAACTTCACGAGATCGCCGCTGCGGTAGCCGAGCGGTTCGTAACTCATGGAGCCGTAGCCTTCGGTGCTGGATTTTAAGCGGTCGAAGAAATCGAGGACGATCGCCTGGAGAGGAACCTCGAACTTGAGGAGCACGCGTTCCGCATCCAGGTACTCCAACGCCTGCTGAATACCGCGCCGTTCCTGCAGCATCTGCATGACGATGCCGACGTCGACGTCGCGACACACGACTTCGAGCGCCACCCACGGCTCCCGGACCTCGGCGATGATGACCGGATCCGGGAAATCGGCGGGATTGCTGATGCGCGCGGTATCGGGTTCGTCGATCTTCAGGAGGGAACTGCGCACGTACTCCGCGGGGTTTTTGGCCTGCATCTTCACTTCGTACAGAACGCTCGGCGCCGTGACGATCAGATCGCAGTTATGCTCGCGTTCCAAGCGCTCCTGCACGATTTCGAGGTGCAATAAGCCGAGGAATCCGCACCGAAAACCGTTTCCGAGCGCGGCGTTCTGCTCGGGCTCGGTTGTCAGCGCGGAATCGTTGAGCGTGAGTTTTTCAAGCGCGTCGCGCAGATCGGGGTATTTATCGGCCTCGGTGGGGTACAACCCTGCGAACACCATCGGCTGCACGTGTTTATACCCCGGAAGGCTCGCGAGGTCCGGCGAGGATCCCATCGTATCGCCAACGCGCACGAGACGAACGTCTTTCATCCCCGAAACGACGTAGCCGATCTGGCCCGGGACCATCTTGTCGTCCGGTACGTAGTGGGGCGAAAAATGACCGACTTCCTGGACGTCGAATTGCGTTTTTTGGCCGAGCAAATGCACCTTCATCCCTTTCTTCAGCTCGCCTTCGATCACCCGCACGTACGCGATCGCGCCGCGGTAACCGTCCATGAACGCGTCGAAGATCAGCGCGCGTGTGCCGTTCTGGCCAGTCGGGATCGTCGGCGCCGGAATTCGTTCGATCACGGCATCCAAAACCTGGTCGACGTTCGTCCCGTCCTTCGCCGAAATCTTGAAGATATCTTCTTTCTTGCAGCCGATGAGCTTCACCACTTCTTCGCTCACGCGTTCGGGATCCGCCGCGGGCAAATCGATTTTATTGAGCACCGGAATGATGGCCAGATCGTGTTCCAGCGCCATCATCAAGACGGCGATCGTCTGCGCCTGGATACCTTGCGATGCATCGACCAGCAAGATCGCGCCTTCGCACGCCGCGAGGCTGCGCGACACTTCGTAGCGGAAGTCGGTGTGACCGGGCGTATCGATGAGGTTCAGTTCGACCCCCTTCCACTCCATGCGGACGGGCGTCAGCTTGATCGTGATGCCGCGCTCGCGCTCCAAATCGAGCATGTCCAAGGTCTGGCTCTTCATCTCGCGTTTCTGCAGCGTTCCCGTGATTTCGATCATGCGATCGCTGAGCGTCGATTTGCCGTGGTCGATGTGCGCGATGATGCAGAAGTTTCGAATATCCATAAAGACCGCCCCATTCTAGGGATTCCGGCTTGAAACGAAAGGCATCAATCACTCCCCTTTCGCCTGTTCGAGAGACTCCAATTGCTGGAGGTACACCTCGATCTCTCCTTGAAAATACCAGATCTCATCACGCATGTTCTCGAATTCCGCGCGCGCCTCTTTTCGATCGAATCCGTCCTTCGTTCGTTGTTTGGCACCGATCGCACGTGCCCGAGCAATCGGGCCGTTGCGAAACGGAACGGGGAAAATGAAGAAATGCCCGCTCGTGTTCACATTGATCGTGCCTTCCGAACGGCCGTCTCGCGTGAACAACTGCTCCGTGAGGGGTTTTGTCGGTTGATACACCGGAAACTGGCGCGAACGTACGTCGATGAGTGCCCGGACATCGTCGAGTAGTTGCAGTCGACGACGCTCGAGTCGCATCGCCTCCCCTCGCAGCGCCGGTACAGGATCCGGCACCGACTGGCTGCCCAGGACGGTTCGCATGACCAGCAATTGATCCCACTGGCGCGCAATTTCGGCCTCGTCGCGCACCCACGCTTCGCCTCCGGTCGATTGCGCGATGGTGAGCGCTTTTTGCAATTCCGGTGAATACGGGCCGCTTCCCCCATTCACGGCCAAATCGGCGCTATGCCACAGTTCACTCGCGGCACCGACGCTCGCCAATTCATCCAATGGACCCGCTTTGGCGGTTTGATCGAGGCTGCTCAACAGCTCCGACGCGGTCGTCAGTTCCATCAACAAATATCCGGCGTGACCGCCGACCTTCGACGGCTTGTTCGTCGGGGAGCCCCGAACGCTCCGTGTTTTCGGAGCGGAACCGGCTTGCTTCGCGGTCGCGGGAACCGCCTCGGCCGCTTCGAGGATACCGACCGCTGCGTCGGTCTCGCCGGCGATGCCTAATCGAGCAAGCTTTTTGACCGCGCGATGCTGCGCCGGCGGCAATTCGGCCTCCACGAGCATGCGCATTTTGTCTTCCATCGATTGCGCGGCATGCATGCGTTCCACGACTTGCCATGCATCGTCGGTCAGCAACGTCGTACCGACCGCTTCCTGCGCAAGCAGCCGCCGCGCGTTCGGCAGCATTTTCGAGAGTTCGTTGGCATCCGCCTGGAACGTCTTGGCTCGACCGACCCATGCATCGAGTGCGGTCCGGCGAGCGGCGATATCGTCCATGACCAGGATATCGTCGAGTTCCTTCGACAATCCCCGTACATTTTCCCGAAGCGACGCGAGGCGTCGTTCCGCGAGTGCTTGTTCGACCGCCGTGAGACGACTGTTCACGATGGCGAAAGCTTCGTGTTCCGCGAGTCCGGCGGAGATCGATTCCAGGGCTTTGGTCACATCGGCTTCGGCGAATCCGGCGCGTTGCAAGGCCGTACGGATGGCCGTTTCGTCGCTCGATACGACCGCCAGCCTTTCCGCAACGTCGGCGGCATTGGCATAACGACTCTTGAGCGCATTGGCCAACGTTTCCAGTTCCGCGGCCGACGCGCTTCGAACGATCGCCTTGCTCTGTCGCAGAAGCTTTCTTCCTCGGAACAAATGGAACCGTCGACCGAGACGGTCGTATTCGCCGAGAATCTCCGTGACTTCACGCTGCGCGAGGCGGATCTGATTGTCCGTCACGCTTGCCGGCAGGCGCAAGAACACGCGCGCTTCGGCGGCTCCCATGTTGGCGAACTTCTCCAATTTACCTACGTTGAGCGTGATGTAGATCCGCCATCCGGCCATGCTCAACGGCACGAGAATGCTGCTGAGGCTGAAAATCTCCAAGGGAATCGCTATTTCGGGAAAATTCACGTTGAACGACCAGAGTCGTTGATACCAATGCTCCAGCGCGTTCACGCCCGATTCCGACAGATATCGGCGAACGTTTTCGAGCTCCGTTCGATTTTCGTCGCTCAACTGGAACTGTTCGGCGAGCTCGTCGAATTCTTCGTCGCTGCTCGTGGCGACGTCGACGAGCCGGCGAAGGAGACGCAGCTGCAATTCGGTCGCCAAATCTTGCTCGCCGTACGAATCGAGAATGTGGACGACTTTGTACGCCAGCAATACGTCGCTGCCCTTCGTTTCAAACAAATAGTACACGTCGAAAGCGTCCGACGCGCTCAGCGTCCGTTCGCCGATGAGTGACCGAAGCTTTTCCGCGATCCGTTTCTCGACGTCGTCCTGTTCCGACGCATCCGTCGGAATGAAGGCCGCTCGAAGCAATCGGTCAACGGACGCTCCGGCATGCTCGGGACCCGACACGCGGTTCGCAAGCGCCATGATCATGCGCCGTTGGGCATCGTTGAAATGGTGGACGTACGCATCCAAACGACCGACGCTGTAACTGTCCGCTTCGGTACTGCGATAGAATGCGATCACCGCTTTGGCATTCTCCTCGAACTTCTCGGGATTCCCGTTCGCCCCTTCCAGCGTCGCCAGCGGCGCGAGCGCGACCCGGAGCATTCGATCCGTCGCCAGTGCGCCGTCTTCGAACATGGTCTTCACGAATTGCCGCATGTCCGGCAAATCCATGCTTAGCAGTCCTTTTGCGTTCAGCGACACTTCCCGGACGAGGTCGCCCAGCGCCGACGCCTGCGCCGCACATTCAAGCGCCTCGGCGATCGTCAGCGTGTCGAGCGCGCCGGCGGAATGGACATCGGCGTACTTCTGAATGTCCGTTCGGTATTTCAGAAGATAGGCCACGAAGAACTTCGCCGCGTCGAGTGTCTTCCGATCAATCGTTTCGGTGCCATTCGGTCGGAATCCAGCCGCCTCCAACAATGTCTCATACGATGCGTCGTCCGTTGCGAGCACGCCGCCGGGAGCGCATTGCAACACGTGATTCATGCGCAATTTCAACCGGACGGCTCCCATGGCCACCTCTTTCGCCAACGGCGTGATCACCTGCGGCGAATCGGTCAACCCGACCGCGTCGCGCACGTCATACTGCAGCGGCAGCATGTAGCCCGTCACATTGACCGCGACCTGCTCTTCCTCGCGCGTGCTGACGTACTTCGACAGATATTCGGGCAGCGGGGTGCCGCTCGGCACTTTCCCGGCGATCATGTGTGCGTACACATCGCGTTGGTCGATGTACTGGCCGAGCGCCCGCAAGACGGCGGCCTGTAGAACGGAATCGATCGGCTGATCCGCTTGAGCAAACGACAAAACGGCATTCAAGGCCTTCGCGACTCTGAAACGATCGTCCGAAAGCGTCTGATACCGTCGTACGAGTTCCATCCGCATCACCGAACCCACCTTCGCTTCGTCGGGCGACGGCAGATCGCTCGCGACGGTTTCGAGCAATTCCTTCCAACGCTCCGCCGCATCCGGCAACCCCAACGCCTTACGGACGTCATCGGCATTCTCGACGAAAGCCTGCACCGAGGGTGCGGCTTCGACGCGTTCTGCAGGTGATGTTTGTGTTTCTGGTTGGGGCATACGGCCGAGGGTTATCCGCCGTTCTCCAGTCCTTGGAGAATTTCGGCGGCTTCGTTGAGCGGCGGCACTTCCGTCGGAAGCGGTAACGCTTCGGGCACATCCATCATCGGTGATGCGGATTCCAACGCTCCTCCGATCGCCTCTTCGGCCGTTGCTGCCGCTTGCGGAATCGCTTCCTGCGCGACCGACGCCGCCTCTCCGGCGGCTTCCATCGCGGACGAAGCGCCGCTGCCGAGCACATACGGGGCGATCCAATCACGTAACCGGCCGACGATGGCCGCACCAACCGCAGGATAGTAGTAATAGGCGCCGGCGGCTGCCAAACCGACGACGGCTGCTGTGGAAATATACGGATGCGCTTTCACCGTTTCCCAGACGCGGCCGGGAATGCTTTTGACGTATTCCCATACGTTCCATTCCTTCTTCGTCTCCAGCTCCTGCCGGTACAACGCGAGATCTTCCACCAAATGATTCACGTCTCCGTTGAGGGTGGGATCGTATTCCTTGAGTCGTTCCGCAAGCGCCGCTTTCTCCTCGTTCACGGCCAACATTTCTTCGAGCCGCTCCATCTCATACCCGTCCGTTCGCAAACGCTCGATATACCCGCGCATTTGCTCGGGACTGCGTACGAAGGGACGTTCGACGTCGGAGGATACGGCGATCATCGGCGAGCGGAAGAAGAATTCAATTCGAGAAGCTTGTGGCGGACGACGCTGAGCGCGGCATACGCTTCGATATCCTGATCGGTGCGAAGGTTGGGCAGCATCGCACGCATGAGGGAGCGGACTCCTCGCGCTCCGATCATGAAATACAGCTCTTTTTGAATGTCCGGTCCGAGCTCCGCGATGGAGACGGCATCCGGAGCGACCCCTTTCTCAATCTGATCCACGATCGTTCGAACGCTCGGATGCATCCCAAAATCCCCCATTCCGTACCGCAGCGTTATCTGCCGTACACTTTCGTAGGTTTCCAGCGCTTCATCCTGCACATCCCATCCTTCGCGGATGTCCGCGGGCAATTGTTCGAACGCGGAACGTTCATCCGCATGCAAAAACAACAGAGTCGTCATCTTCTTTAGTATAGCACACCGCCGCTTTTCTTCAAAAGCGGGTCATCCTCACCGCTTCGGCCTCCCCACGAAGCACCGCTCGCAGCATCTCCTCTCCCCACCCCGCCTCCGCCACGGCCCGCTCACCCCCTCCCTCTCCGGCCAGCACACGTACCTGGTCCAATTTATCGCCGGACGCCTGCGACACGACCCGGAGCGGCACGCCGGCAGCGACGGCCGCGAGCGCGCCGTGAAACCGCTCGCAGATGCATAACACCGAATGTGCCAACGCCTCCATCAGCTCGTCCGTTGTCCGAACGGGGCGCACGACGGCCCGCGGATAGCGTACGCACAGTCGCGCCACGACTTGTTGTTCTTCCGGGTGATCCGGTTGGAGCGTCAGAACCTCTATGGCTGCATCGTCCGGAATAGATGCCTCGTCGAGCGTCGCAGCGAACGAGACGCCGGACGTATGGCGCGGAATCAACATGTATACATTTTGTGTACTGATATTCTTCTTTTGGCGTAAAAACAACAAAAAAATAGGGTCGAATGTTTGAATAATTTCCGTATTCACCTTCCAGGACCGAACTCGTTCGGCCGACGCACCGTCTCGAACCGACACGTGCATCGCCCGGCGGAATACCCATCGTGCGATTCCCTCTCCCCACCGAGTCTCGAATGGACCGACTCCCTGGAACGCCAGGATGATCGGCACACGGAAGAAGCGCGCGACCGCGGCATGTAGACCCCAAAGCACGCACGCGCGGAGGGATTCGATATCCGTGAAGAGTGTTCCACCGCCAAAGACGACCGCATCGGCACCGCGTATAGTGCGCACCGTCTTCCACCAGGGCGTTGAAACGAATGATCGCACTCCTATTGGCAATCGCGGCAACTCGCCCTGCCGCGGATGCGCCGAGAGCACCGTCCATTCAACCTCGCGAAACGTCTCGAGGAAATAGTCTTTCAACGCTTCGTCGCCGAAATTCCCGACCCCGTAATTGCCGATCAGCACGGCTTTCATGTGACGATACTACCAGCTCAAGCTCCTGGCTCGGAGACTTTCTCCGCAGCCCCCCGTTCGGCAGGCTCAGGGTGAACTCCGGGCTGCTCCTGTCCAGAAGACTGCTTCTGTTCAGGAGCCTCGATCACCGGTGCGCTGTCGCGCTCGGCTTCGACGTCGCGATCGACCTTCAACGCTTCGAATTCGCCTTCGTTCGTGAACCGCTCGATGAGGCGGGCCGCCTTGCCCGTGCGTCCCCGGAGGAAGTTCAAGCGTGCGCGACGGACTTTCGCAACCTTCTTCACCTCAATCTTCTCGAGCGACGGGCTGTGCAACGCGAAGACTTTCTCGACGCCGATCCCCGACACGACCTTGCGGACCGTGAAGGAGCGGTCGGTCGGAACATGGCCTTTGTGGACGCCGATCACGAGACCCTCGAAGATCTGCACGCGCGTCTTCTCGCCTTCCTGGATACGTTCATGCACGCGAACCGTGTATCCCGGCTGGATGTCCGGAACGGAGCGCAGATACTGCTTCGCCTGGGTATGGAGGGTCGGATGCGGCATGGAAAAGTGGAGAGAGCCTACAGAGATGATCTACGAGTGTAAAGGGGATATATGATGGCAAATACGGCAAAAAAGCTGGTAGCGGGTAGCTGGTTTCTTCACCTCAAAAAGTACGCTACCAGCTACGTACTACCAGCTACCCGCTTCGTCACCGACTGGCTTCGTCGATTTGCTTCTGCAGCTGATTCAAGACGACCATATGCCGCGGATCGTTCAAAATTTCGATGACGAACCTATCTTTCAGGCTCAAACGGTACAGAAAGTCTGCTTCCGAGAAGATGCTGTACTTCACGTATTTCATTTGAGGATCCTGCAGGAGCAACGCTTCAACCACTTCTTTTTTCACGTCTCCCACGATGAAGAGATCCACCTTGCTCTCGCTGCCCACGAATGCGCCGGCAAGAAGGATCAACCGTACGTTCGGCAATGCCCGCAGGCTCTGCGTCAGCGGACTCTCACCCTGTACGGCTTTCGAGAAGAGGCTGCGCAAATCCTGGTATAGCGGGAAATCCGTGTCGACGTGGTAGTACTTCTTGCGATTCTTGTGGCGCGCTTTTACGAGGCCGATTTTGCGCAAGTTCTCCAATTCGCGGCGGATGCTGTTGATCTGCTCGTTCAGCAAACGCGTCAATTCGCGGATGAAGTATTCCTCCTCCGGATGCAGCAAGAACGTCGAAAGCAGTTTGACCCGGGTTTGGGAGCTGAACAAGGCCTTCAAAACGGCGGCAGACGACATATGAGCACAAACAGTATTCACGAATATCGCCGAAGTGCAAGAAAATTACTCAAACTGCTGTATATATATTGTGAACAATAGAAATGGCTTACCCATACTGATAATGAGTGCATGTTGCACTTTTACTCTCAATTATTGTATACAATAGTTATTCAGAATAAATCGCATACGGAAGCGATCTTGGCAGCTAGCGGCTGTGTCGGTTTCTCAAGGGCTTCCCATTGAGAAAAACCCGGTTTTCTGCTACAATAATGGGAATGCCTGAACGCATGGTGCAACGGCTCTCCTGGGCGATCCCGACGTTCGCTCTTGCGATCAGTATTCCGAGCGTCGCCGTGGCGCAAGGCGGAGGTGGCCTGCCCGTGCCGGATACCTATGCGATGATCGCGAACTGGGCGACGACGATCGCATCGTTTCTGAACATGATGACCTGGTTCGTGTTCGTGTTCCTGACGCAATTCCTGGACCCGCGCTTCATTTTCGACCTCTCGCCGTCGGGGGAAGAAGGGGGGCTCATGGAAGTCCTGAACTCGATTTGGCAGCTCTCGCGCAACCTCATGAACGTTGGATTCGCCGTGGGGCTCGTGATCGCCGCGATCTACACCGTCGTCAAAGGCGACCGGGAGTTCATCAGCAGCAACTTGAAGAACTTCATCCTGGCGGTGGTCCTCGTGAACTTCTCGTGGTTCATCCCCCGCGTCGTCCTCGACGTGGCGCACATCGCGGCCGCGACGATCTTCTCGATCCCGACCGCGCTCGTGGCCGAAGAGACGCAGTGCCGCTACGTCAGCACGACGGAACGCGAGTGCATCGAAAGCACGCCCGGCGCCGAGCCCGGCACGTTCATCTGCGCGTGCAGGGCCCTTGCCGATTTCGAACCGTTCCCGGGCACCACGTTCATCGATGAGCATGACGGCACGCTGCCGGACGGCACGATCGATCCCGTGAGCCCGCTGGCGTGGCAGTGCACCTGGGCCTACTGCGCGCGATTCGTGAAACTGGACGGCGCGACGAGCACGACGCACGGCGCGGTCCTCAACGGACTCATCGTCAACCACGCGCGATTGCCGCAGCTGGCGATGATCACGCGCGTCGACGAAGGAGACGACGACATCGCCTCTCTCCTCATGTTCGTCCTGCGCGAGCTCATCGTCGTGGCGATCCACGCCGCGCTGTTCTTCCCGCTCCTCGCACTCCTCCTGGCGCTGGCGATTCGTATCCCAATCCTGTGGTTCACGATCGCCTTCATGCCGTTTTACTTCGTCACGTTCGTCCTCCCCGACGGCCTGGGCCTCGACCAGATCAAGAAGTTCGGCAACGACATCAAAACGTGGTTCCTGAAAGCGGCGTTCCTGCCCGCCGCCGTCGCGATCCCGCTGACGATCGGCTTCATCATGGCCAACGCCGGCAGCCGCATTCCGATGCCAGTGCTCGAAGACATCGGCTTCACGGTCATCGACAGCATGGGCAGCTTCAGCCAGCTCCTGTGGCTCGTCATGGTGCTGGGCATCTTCTGGAGCGGCACGTTCATGATCCTCGAGCTCATGATGATCGATGAAATCCCGGGCAAGAACCTGGTCCAGGGCATCAAGAACACCGGCGAACAGGCGGGCAAGTTCGCCGCCCAGCTGCCGCTCGCGACGATTCCGATCCCCGGCCTCGGCACGAGCGCGTTGAACGCGGCGGGGCTGCTGAATCCCCGCGCGTGGAACAACGCGCTGCGCCATCCCGATGGAGGCATTGCAGGATTGCAGGAATTGGGAACTCCCCGTGGAACGGAGCGAAACGAAACGCGACAAGCGGCAAGCACTCTCGCTCGTGACCCGGTCGCGCTCAAAAAACTGCAGGACGCCATCAAGGAATTCAAGGATTCTCCCCGGCAAGGCAAATTCGATGATCTGAAAAACGTCCTGCAGGAGTCGGGCATCCGGAACACGACGATCACGAAAGAAAACTTCCACACGATCGTGCAGGAATTGCATACCACGCTCAAAGATAACCACGGCGGCCAAGAGTTGATGGATAATCGTCTGAAAACCGCATTCGACACCGCCGTCCAAACGTTCCGTGGTGGCGGTGCACCGCCGGCGCCCCCCGGACCGTAATCCCCCATGCCGATCGAACGCGTCCCCAGCGGCATCGAATCCGCGCCGGAACACGAGCGCCGGGCGTTCATGGAAGCGACATCGCAGGAGATCATCGATCGCAGCGCGCGACAGTGGCGGACGGTTCCGCGCGAGCAGCGCGACGCGACCATCGACCAGACGTACGGCCGTGGCCGGCTGAGCTGGCTGGAAGGATTCCGTCAGGAGGCGGCGGCGGTCATCGACAGCCGAGACGGATACGTCGGCACACAGGCGATCATCGAACGCGCATTGGGCGATCGCTCGGTCGACGCGCTGATGCGCGTGGAGGCGATTTGCGAAGCGCTGAAGGCGGCTCCGCCGGAGTACGGCGAAGAACCGCATGCCGAGGATCATCCCTACCTGGAGTACGACACGGTGGCTCCGCTGAACGACCCGAGCGAGGATGCCGAACCGCTCTCGGTCTACAAGACGAACGGCGATGCGATCACAGCCGACATCCTGTTTCTCGAAGACATGCGCGCATCGTTCCCGGGCGCATCGCACGACGACACCCGCAGAGCGATCGACGGACTCATCGCGCGACTCAACGAGTATCGCTTCACCGACGCGAAACAGGCGATTCGAGAACAGGTAGAGCGCGGCATTCCCGACGGCATCATGGATGAGAAGGGAAAGAAGTTGGGACGCATCGCCCTCGCGGGAGTGCTGGCGGCGGGCACCGCCATCTTCGGCACGATCACGGCAATCAACTTCGCCCGCAGCGTCCTGTCGAAGGATCGCTCGTTCGAATTCTCCATGACGCCGTTTCTCTGGGCGTTCGCCACGTGGTTCGTCGCGGATCCGGATCTCTTGAAAAGCATGTTCGGTTCGGAGTACGACAAGGAATTCGCGGAAATCCGACGGGTGACGTCGAATCCGATGCTCGCCGAATTCTGCGGAGGGCGCTACGCCGTCCACGGGAAAAAGTGGAAGCACGTCGTCGAAAACCTCTACGTTGACGATACGGATGTGCAAACGCTGTTGGAAGCAGACCACCCGACGGATCAACAGATCACGGACGCCGTCGGTGCACTGGTCGGTGGAAAGAACGGATCGGCAGAGGATCCCGAACGGGATGCAGTCATACGGAATCTACGCACGATGATGAGCACGCGCACGCCGCCGCACACGAGCACGGATTTTCAGCGATTCGCGGCGATCTTCAAAGGCACGACGCTCGAAGAAGCGCAGGATTTCATCGCAACGTACGTGGAGCGCGACTGCGCGAACGAGGGCATGCGGCATGATCCTGCGGTCGGCAGAACGCTGCGAGATGCGACGAGTCGGTAAAAGAATCACCTTTATTCCTCCTTCTTCTTAAACTCCTTGTGGTAGACCTCGAGGATATCCCCTTCCATGACCGGAATGGTCGATTCGACGCGCATGCCGCACTCGGAATCGGCCTTCGCCTCTTTGATATCCTGATCCACGCGGCGGAGCGACATGATGCGGCCCGTGCCGACCATCTGGTCGCCGCGCTGAATGCGGAATTGCACGCGTTTCACGACGCCGTCGGTCACGCGGCCGCCGATGATCTGTTCTTTCTTCTGATTCAGGAACACGCCCTTCACCTCCAGGTGACCGAGTACCTTCTCCTGCTCTTCCGGCACGAGCAAGCCCTGCAGCAAACCTTCCATGTCTTCGAGCAGCGAGTAGATGACGTCGTACTCGCGGATCTTGACTCCTTCGCGGTCGGCCGTGCGGTCGACGGCCGGCGGAACGGGGGCGCGGAACGACACGACGAGCGCCTGCGAGGCCGCGGCCATCATGACGTCACTCTCGGTCACGGCGCCGATCGCGCCGTGGATCACCTTCACCTGCAATTCGTTGGTCTTCAATTTATCGAGCGCCTGCTGCAACGCCTCCAATGAGCCCTGGGCATCGGCCTTCAGAACCATCTTCAACTGCGTGAATTTCCCTTCATGGAGGAGCGACACGAGATCGCCCGCCGCTTTGCGCTGCTGGGTACCCGATGCGTCGAGCAACGTCTTCTGTAAATCTTTCGCTTCGCGGTCGGACGCCACGACCTGGAGGATATCGCCCACGCTCGGGACATCCGCGAACCCCGCGATACGTACCGGGCCGGACGGGCCGATCTGCTGAAGACGCGCGCCGGTGGCATCGGTCATCGAACGGACTTTGCCGGTCGTGCGACCGCAAAGGAACGCATCACCGACTCTGAACGTCCCCGTGCTCACGACGACCGTGGCGAGCGCACCCAGGGACGGATCGAGATGGCTTTCAATGACGGTGGCGATCGCACGGCGGTTCGGATTGCCCTTGAATTGGTTCAGCTCGGCGCGGAGCAGAATGGTATCGAGCAACGTGTCGATGCCCGCTTTCGTGACGGCCGAGGTCGGAATGAACGCCGTATCGCCTCCCCACTCCTCGGGCTGGAGTCCGTGTGCGGCCAACTCGCCCTTCACGCGGTCGGGGTCGGCGTTCGGGCGATCCATCTTGTTGATCGCGACGATGATCGGCACGCCGGCGTCCTTCGCGTGATTGATGGCTTCCACCGTCGTGGGGCGCACGCCTTCCTCCGCCGAGACGACGAGGATCGCGATGTCGGTGATCTGCGCGCCGCGCGCACGCATTTGCGTGAACGCTTCATGACCCGGCGTATCGAGGAACGTGATCGGCTTCCCCGCATGCGTCACCTGGTACGCGCCGATATGCTGCGTGATGCCGCCGGACTCTCCCGCCACGACGTTCGTCTGACGGATGGCGTCGAGGATCGACGTCTTGCCGTGGTCGACGTGGCCCATGACGACGACGATCGGCGGGCGCTCGCTCAGATTCTCCGGTTCATCTTTGATGAGCTCCTTCAGGTTCTTCAAAAGCAGATCTTCGACCTTCGCCTCCTGCTGCTCGCGCGTCACCTGTACGCCGAGTTCGGTTGCGACGATCGCGGCCGTCTCATAGTCGATTGACTGCGTGATCGTCGCGAGAACGCCGTTCTTGAGCAGTGCGGCCACGACCTGTGGCACCTGGATGCCGGTCTTCTCCGCCAATTCCTTCACGGTGATCTGCCCGGGAAGCGGCACGATGCCTTCTTTCTTCTTGATCTGTTGCTGGACGACGGGCTTGCGCTCGCGTCGCTCCGATCGGTCGCGTTGCGGCCGATGGTGCCGCTGGCCGCCGGGGCGCTGCGGAATGATGGCAGGACGGTGACGAGCGGCGGCCTCGCGCGAGACGTCGTCGAGCGTCAATTTGCGAAGCACGTGGAGCGATTCGGGAGCCTTCGGTGCCTCCGCTGCCGGCGCGGCCGGCGCTTCGGGTGTCGCCGTGACGGTCGTCGGTTCGGGTCGATCCTCCTCTCCGTCATCGGACATGGCCGTCAGTTGCGCTTCATCGATCGTAATGCCGTGCTTGCGCGCGACGAAGCGGACGATGCCCATGGCCAGATTGTCCGGCACTTCGCGGTCCGTCGGTCGCACGCCGAAATCGACCAACTCCAGCTCTTTGCGGAGCTGTTGACCCGTCATGCCGAGGACTTTGGCGATCTGAACGAGGCGCATGGAAACGACGAAAAGTCGCCGGGTCATCCTAGCACGGTTCGCTCGACCCACCATCACAAAATATCACGACGATGTTGCAACGTTTCGGACGATATCGCCGCTCCCGGAAACGCTCCCGTCGGACCGAACCGATTCGATCACATCGAGCTGCTTGCCCTGAGTCGCGTCGAAGGGTTTATTTTGAGTTGTATCAATGGGCTTCACCGCAGCTTTCTGCTGCGGAACCGATTGTACGGCACTCTTCGCCGGCTCAATCGGCGGAATGTCTTTGGTCGTATCGTCGTCCGTCTGCGCGCGCATCCCCTGTTTCAGCTTCTGCACGCATTCCAGCACCTGCAGCTGGAAATTCTCGAATCGCGAGACGCGGAATCCCGACGCCCGGGCATGCCCGCCGCCGCCGTAGGTTTGCGCCGCGAGGCGCGAGACGTCGATCGCCGCCGTCGACCGCATGCTCGCCTTCAGTCCGCCTTCTTCCATTTCGGTAAAGAGGACGTAGACGTCGGCATCCGGAATCGTGGAAATGAGCTCGTCGAGAATACCCGCGGTCTCCTTGCTCGTCGCATCCATCTCGGCCAGATCCTCTCGGCTGATCGCCGACCACACGATGCGCGCCGACGGATCGATCTGGATGCGATTCAACGCGCGACCCCAAATCTTGAGCGTCGAAAGCGGCTTCGTCTTGTAGATGTGCTGAATGATCTCCTGTTGGCGCGCACCGTGCCCCAGGAGTTCCGCCGCGACTTCGAGCGACCGCGGCGTCGTATTCGGGTTCTGGAAGCTGCGCGTGTCGGTGATGAGACCCGTGAGGAGCAGCGTGGCGAGATCGGGCGTGATCTTCTCGCGCATGACCGGCACGTGGCTGAACCAGTTGTAGAGCACTTCGGTGGCCGAGGCGCATGTCGGATCGATCAGCTGCAGCTGGCCGTACTGCGTGTTCGAAATGTGATGGTCGACATTGAGGATCGGCACGCTGTTGAACAAATCGACATGCTGCGTGTAAAGGGTACCCATGAGCGGCAGATCGGCGGTGTCGACCGCGACGATGAGATCGTAGGTGTTCTCCCCTTCCGACAGTGAAATCTGCTGGCTGCGGATCCGCCCCTTCTTGGGAATCACGATGATGTTCACGCGCTGGTCTTCGACGTTGTAGCGGAGCTTATCGACTTCCACGCCGCTCTCGAGGTTGATCGTGATCACAAAGTCCTGCGATTCCTGCAGATCCTGCTCGAGCTTCTCGAAGCCCGGCAGGAAACTGAGCGACTCGGGCTTCGTATCCGGGCAAATGACGGTCACGTCCTTCCCCATCGCGGCGAACACCTGGAAGCACGCCAGCGCCGAGCTGAGGCCGTCGGGGTCGACGTTCGCATGCGGCACCACGAGAATGCGCTGGTGCTGCTCGATTGCCTGGGTGGCCGCCTGAATGGATTGCTGGGAGAGGCTCACGGAGTCTGGAGGGTTAACAGATCATTATACCATATTTTCTATATTTTGCAATAGTCCACAGGAAGCGTCAAAAAGGGGGCAGTGTACGCCGAAAAGAGCGCTCTGCGCAAGTCTCAGCCGTCATTTGTTGGAGAATACGCTAGAATCGTCCGCTCTTGGGATGTTCCCAGGAGCTGTTCTCTTCCCCATCGGCTATAGGAGGTTTCCATGAGCCGCTACCGAGTCGCCCTCCGGTCCGCGGGACCCGATGCGACGTGGATACGCGCATTCATCCAGGATATCGCCGCACATGAAAGCGACATCCGGGACATCGCGTTCTTCGCGTTGTTCCATGAAGACCTGCATCGATCGTTCAACGAAGCATCTAAGATGATGAAGAAAGCGGAGAGCGAAGCGACGTGCATCGTGCAATTTCTCCTGCATCCGCGGCACCATAAATACTACCTGACGGACGTCGCGCGGCTGCATAGGACGCTTCAGAAAGATCCCCGCACTGTGCTCGTCTATGACATGGCCGACATCCCCGCCCCCAAGGGGAACGGCGCAAAACTGGAAGTCGTCGACCAGTGTTCCCTGGACTTGGTATTGGGAGATCTGCGAAATGTCTTCGATCCAAACCGGATCATGGACCGAGCGGCGGGCGTCGCGTTCGTCGCGAAAGTCACGGCGTTGGGATGAACATCTCCTGCAGCCAACTCAGCGCGCAATCTCACACGGTTGCGCGTTTTTATGGTCGGGATGACAGGACTCGAACCTGCGACCTCATGCACCCCATGCATGCGCTCTAGCCAACTGAGCTACATCCCGAGCTGCGAAATCCTAATGGGATTTGCGATACAAGTACACCCCGCCTTCGGCCTGTTCTGGCTCCAGTCCCTTCATCCGAAAGCTGTTGCTCACTACCCGGCATCCCGGCTTCAGCGTCGGCCAAATCTCGCGCTCGAAGCGTTCCATGCTGGACACCAGCAGATAACAGAAGACGACATCGGCATCGCGGTAGTCCCCTTTCCACAAATCGCCGAACCGGATTCGTGTGTTGCGGATCGGCAAGCACCACAGCCACGCCAACAAGAACGTCAGCAGCGACGCTTCGATGCCGATTGCATACGCACCGCGTCTCGCGGCCATCCGCACAATCCGGCCATCGCCGCAGCCGAGATCGTAGACACGCTCACCGGATTGAATGTCGGCGAAGCGGAACATCGTTTCGACGGTCGGCTTCGACGACCACACGTACGGTGCGCCGTGCCACCGCGCGCGAATGCCCGGCAGCGCGATCATCACGACGCACAACAAACCGAGCCACAGATATTCGTACGGGACGAACGCCAGGACGATGGCGGCGGCGAATAGTTCGAGCACGATACTATGGTAGCCCATTTTCGAGCGTTCCCGTCCCGGGCGCGCTGGTTGACGAGGCATACCGAAGGTTAGGCCCTCGCCCGCCGCATCGCACGCAGGTGCACCGCCGCCGAGGTCGCCGCCGGGACCATGACCGCGAAGAGCTCGAGACCGGGTCCGGCATGTGGGAGGACCGGCGGTTTCTGACCGATCATCGGGCGCGAGGAACGCGATGCAGCGGAGCTGGTGCGCGACGACGTATTCGCCGCGATCGGCCGTGACGAAACGGTGGCACCGGTCCCCGTACGCTCGAGGAGCGACGCCAATTGCACGTTCCACTCGAACCGATCGCCGAGGATCCCGAGCAACGCGAACGGCGCGAAGATGAGGAGGAGCAACCCGATGCGCTGCGGCCACTGTCGAATCACATGGAAGCTGAACCACGCCACGCCCAAGAACCCGAGTAACACGAGCGGCAGCGCCCAACCGAATGTCATCGCAGCGCGCAGCACGCCGAAGATCGGGAAGAACCCCGTGAGGATCGTCAGGATCAACCAAAGGAGCAAGAAGAGCGCCGGCAGAAAGTGCAGAAGACGGAATTCGTAGTCGGCGCGACGCTCGCGGAAGTGCGGGTACAGAAGCAACGGATACGCGAGCGTCACGAGGAACGCCCCGATCCAGAGGAACCCGGGCGACGCGACGGCCGACAGCACGCTGAGCACGAGACCCGCGAGGGCGATGGCGACGCCGAGGACGGCGACCAAGATGGTTTCGGTCGAATGCTTGAGCGGCATAGGACGGGATATGGTCCTAGATTCCGCTTACTCTGTCAATCCCACGGCTGCGCTCCTTTCACCTCTTTTTGCGTTTCGGCAGATACTGCGCGCGCGCATCGACCGTCGGCTGCGCCGGCAGGATTTCGTAGTACCGCGCCCGCCAGAGTTTCCACTGGATGAACAGGTACCCGAGCAGCGCCAGACCCCACAGCACCCACAGGAACCGCATGCCGACGTACTGTATTTCCTCGACACGGGCGATGACGAGCACGAGTCCCGTCCAGCCGAACCATCCGCACGCCGCGGCCCACGACTTGCTCAATTTTTTCAACTGCGGATTCGCCGAGCGGTTGCGCCAGCGCGGCAGCGCGAAGGACGCGACGACGGCGAGTACGCAGACGAGAAGCAACACGAGCGCTTTCGGACTTGTGTAATCGGCGTTGCCGGGATTCGGCCAGAAGAGATAGGTGAGGAAGGCGTTCATGATCACAGGTGGGGATGGAGGCGTCGGTGCGTGAGAACGTACACGATGGTGCCGAGGAGGGCCAGGATGGCGAGGAGTTGGCTGAAACGCAACCCGATCGTCTCGAGCGGCAAGAGCGGACGAAGGAAAAGGTACAGCGCGCAGAGTCCCGTCGCCGCGACTTCGGTCATGATGACCGTCCGCTGTGAGAGCCGCAATTCGACCAGTGCGAAGAATCCGAGACTGATGAAGAGCGCGACAAGCAGGATGAAATCGAGATTCGTCGCAAACACCGGAATGCCGAAGTCGCCTCGGAAGAATTCGAAGAAGAACGTCGCGACCGAGGCCGTCACGATGCCGACGAGCGTCTCGGCCCCCGCGCGGTGGGAATGCTTGCGCACCACGAGGAGCACGAACGTGAGAAGGGCGAAGAAGAGCGCGTAGTAAATCTGCACGGGATGCACGGGCACCGCGTACCGCACGCTGAACGTGTCGTACGTCACGCCCCAGAACACGTCCGTCGGGCGTCCGTACGCCTGGCCCGCGGCGAATTTCCCGAGCCAGTCGAACACGAGGCCGAAGCACGTCGCGGGCAGGAGCAAATCGAGCCATTGGAGAAACGTCGTGCGAGAATGGCGGCGCGTCACGTAGAGCACCACCGCGATGCCGATCGCGGCACCCAAGAAACTGAAGTTTCCGTCATGGATGTGAAACACGCGCAGCGGATCGTCCCAGCGCAGGTAGACGCGGTATTCGGCGATCACCGCAAGCAAACGCCCTCCCAGGAGCGCGGCACCCAAATGCCACCAGGCGTCTTCCTTAAAGTGCTGGATCGACATCCCCGCGCTCTGCGCCAGCTTGAAGAAGAACTCGCATGCCAGCCAAATGCCCAAGAGTAAAAAGAGAAGATGGGTCCACAGAAGGAACGGGCCGATCTGAAATGCCTCGAACATGAAGAAACAGAAGCAGAGAGCAGAAGCAGAAAAAGACTACTCCGTATGTTCAACATTTTCCATTCCTCATCCTCTGCTTCTCCTTCTGTTTTCTGCTTCTATTTGTTATCCAATCGACGGTTCGACCTCTCGTCGCGCTACATCATTCATGACGCTCGCTATGAACTCGTCGATGGAGACCGTCGTCTGTTTCTTCGTTCGGACGTTGCGCACGGTCACGCTCTTCTCGGCGATCTCCTTGTCGCCCATCACGAGCAGGTACGGAATACGCTGGAGTTCGCCGTCGCGGATGCGCTTGCCCAGCGAGTCGTCGGCGTGCATGACTTCGACGCGAATCCCCTTTTCCAGCAATTTCATGCCCAGCTCCGTCGCGGCCTGTTCGTGCGCGGGCGCCACCGGAATGAGCGCGGCCTGCACCGGCGCGAGCCAGAGCGGGAAGTGCCCGGCGTGATGCTCGATGAAAATGCTGAGGAACCGTTCGATGGCACCCATGATCGCCGCATGAATCATCACGATCCGTTCTTTCTCTCCCTTTTCATTCGTGCACGTCAGATCGAACCGTTCCGGCATGTTGATATCGAGCTGAATCGTCGCGACTTGCCATTCTCTTCCGATCGAATCGACGGCCATGAAGTCGACTTTCGGTCCATAGAACGCCGCTTCTCCCGGCGCTTCGAAGTACGTGACGCCGCGTTCTTTCGCCAGAACACGGATGGCGTCTTCCGCGCGCTTCCAAACCTCGGGCGTTCCAAGATACTTCTCGAAATGATCCGGATCGTGCAGGGATAGGCGCACTTTCAGCGTGCCGAATCCCGTCGTTTTGTAGAACGTATCGATGATGTCCCAAATACGCAGAAACTCCTCCTCCACCTGCGACTGCCGGCAGAACACGTGCGCGTCATCCTGCGTGAGACTCCGCACGCGCGAGAGACCGTGCAACTCGCCCGTCTGCTCGTCGCGGTAACACATCGTCGTCTCCGCGTAGCGCTGGGGCATGTCCTTGTAGCTGCGCGGTTGGCACGCGTAAATCTGCGTGTGGTGCGGGCAGTTCATCGGCTTCATCGCGAATTCATGGCCGTCACGCGTCGTAATGCGGAACAGATCGTCTTTGAATTTGTGCCAGTGACCGGACGTTTCGTACAACTCTTTTTTCGTGATGTGCGGGATCGTGACTTTTTGATAGCCCTTCGCCTCGCGCAGTTCCCACACGAACGCATCGAGCTTGTTGCGCAGCAGCGTGCCGCGCGGCGTCCAGAGCGGCAAACCGGGACCGACCAATTCGCTGAAGGTGAAGAGATCCAGCTCTTTGCCGAGTTTCCGATGATCGCGCTTCGCCGCTTCTTCGAGCTGCGCGAGATGCGCGTCCAATCCTACTTTGTCCGCGAATGCCGCGACGTAAATGCGCGTCAACTGCTCGCGTGTTTCGTCGCCACGCCAGTACGAGCCCGCGACCTTCATGAGCTTGAAGCAGTCGACCGGAATGTCCTTGAACGATTCGACGTGCCCGCCGCGGCAAAGATCGACGAACGTCTCGTCGCCGCTCGGGCCCAGGTTCACGTAATGCGTGACCATCGTGACGCTCTCGTTCTTCTCCAAATCTTCGATCAGCTCCACTTTGAACGGCTGATTCTTCGCTCTCCAATACGCCTTCGCCTCGGACGGATCCAGTTCGTCGCGCCGGAACGTCTGGCCTTGGTGGATGATTTTCTTCATCTCCTTCTCGATCTTGCCGAAATCCTGATCGGAAACCGGCGCCGAGAACTTGAAATCGTAGTAGCACCCGGTGTCGATCGGCGGACCGATCGTGATCTGCGTATCGGGCCACAGCTTCGTCACCGCCTGCGCGAGCACGTGCGCCAGCGAGTGGCGCAGTTTCGCGAGGTCGTCGGGTTCGTGGGATGCCGGTGCGCTGTCCTTCTTGGACATGCGCGCACGATACTAGGGTGTTCTTTGTTGCGCTAGAACAAACAGATGCGCATACAGATGCTGAAATAGGCATGTTCGGACCATTTATACAAAACATCATCGGTACATGCGTTTATCGTTTCATCATGTATTGGGTCTATATGCTGCGCTGCTGCGACGACAGCTATTACACGGGCGTCACGAATAACTTGAAGATGCGCCTCGAAGAACATGTCATGGGATTCAACGAAGGCAGCTACACGCAGAAGCGTTTGCCCGTAGAGCTCGTCTACAATGTTTTCTTTACCGACGTACTCGATGCGATTGCATTCGAGAAACGAATCAAACGTTGGACGAGGACCAAGAAGGAGGCGTTGATTGCTGGCAATAAAGATCAATTGCGATACGGCGCACGCGGACAATGTCGAAGAAGGATCGATGGTATGCGTTCTTGTATGCGCGACATCGTTCGAGCCATCTGCCAGCCTTCGACGGACTCAGGCTGACAGATGGTATTTTCGGAAAACAAAACAAGTGTCATGGTGAGTCCGTCGAACCATGACACGGTTCAAACAATTTTTCCCCCTATCTCCGTCACACAGTCCCGCATCAACAGGGTAATTTGTACGGAATCCAAAAACCCTTCGTCCTTCGGATCCCACCAGTGGAATACCGAGTGTTCATTCGGATCGAGACGCACATCCGTGTCCATCGGCTCGAGGAAGAAATTGAATTGGCGAACGAGACGTCCGTCACTCAGCGTGTAATCGAACGTTCCGCAATACCCACTCACGTTCCGGGTCTCCAAGCCCGTCTCTTCTTTTGTCTCCCGCACGACGGCCGCAAGAAGATCTTCGCCGGCGTCGACGCTTCCACCAGGAATCTCGTAATGCCCGGGGAACACGTCATCGTGGTCCGCCCGTTTCACGATGAGCAATTTCCCGTCTACCACGATCGCCGCTCCCACAGCCAATTGATCGACGCCATTCGCGACTGATTGGTCGACCAGTGTTTGTGCCAATTTTTCCAAATCATCCATGCTTCCAGCTTACCATCTCATGCCATTCCTCGATGAACTACTCGCGCGAAGCGTCGTGTCATGGTGAGTTCGTCGAACCATGACACGTTCACACAAACCCCAACTCATTCTCCAAGCTCCGCACCTCCCGCAGCATCTGCGGGTCCATCTGCATGCGCTCCTCGATTTTTTGGACGGCGTTCATGACGGTCGTGTGGTCGCGGCCCTCGAAGAGCTCGCCGATGCGAACGAAGCTGAGGCGGACGTACTTCTTGAGGAGCAGCATCGCGATCTGCCGCGGGATGAGGATTTCGCGCACGCGGGATTGCCCCACCATGTCTTGCACCGAGACCGAGTAATAGCGTGAGACGGCTTCCATGACGTCCTGGAACGTCGATTGACGCTTGGGTGTCACGACGAACCCGACGTGATCCGGCTCCTCGTAGGGATCCTTGTTCAGCTTCCGCATGATCTCCGCGATGCTCTTCACGGTCGGCACGCGCTGTTCGAGTTCGTACTGCGCCACCGCCTGCATGAGGATGCCCTCGAGTTCGCGGATGTTCTTCGTCGCATGCTCGGCGATGAACTGCAGCACCATCATGTCGATGAAGAGCTCGTACTCCTGTGCCTTCTCGGCAAGGATCGCGAGGCGCGTTTCGTAGTCCGGGAGCGAAACGTCCGCGATCATGCCGCGTTCGAAGCGCGAGGTGAGACGATCTTCGAGCTGCAGCTCCTGCGGGGGGCGGTCCGCCGAGAGGATCACCTGCTTGTGGTCTTCGTAGAGTGCGTTGAACGTGTGGAAGAATTCTTCCTGCGTGCGCTCTTTGTTCGCGAGGAATTGTACGTCGTCGATGATGAGCACGTCCACGAGACGGTAGCGCTTCCGGAACTGCTCCATCTTTTGTTGCTGAATCGCCTCGATCACTTGGTTCGTGAAGTCCTCGGTCGTCGTGTAGACGACGCTCGCTTTCGGCATTTGCTTGAGGATCGCGTTGCCCGTCGCCTGCAGGAGGTGCGTCTTGCCGAGCCCCACGCCGCCGTAGAGGAAGAGCGGGTTGTATTTGCCGCCCGGTTGCGCCGCCACGGCTTGGCATGCCGCATACGCGAGGCGGTTGCTGGATCCCACGATGAAATTTTCGAGTTGGTAACGCGGGTTCAAAATCTTGCTTACGATACCTTCGGCGAGCTTCACTTCCTGACGGCCAGGCACTTTGCGACGCTTGGGCTCCGGAAACGCATCGAGTAGATCGTACGTCCGCACGCGGTCGTCTTTCAGGGAACCGTCGACTTTGTAGACGACCTGCGACACCCGCACGCCTTCGTCCTGCGCGGACTGCAACGTCATCGCGCGGTAGTGCTCCAGGTGCCAGTTGAGAGACATCGGCAGCGGCAACCCGACGATGAGCGTGTCGTTTTCGATGCCGAGCACCGCCGTGTCTTTGAACCACGTGATGAACTGGCTCCGCGGAACCTTCCGCTCGAGCGAGCGGAGGATCGTCAGCCATTGCTCCTTGAACACCGCGGGCGTTACGACGCCCGCGGTGTCAGGCGCTAAAGAGGCGGAGGAGGTCATAGAATGTCACCAAGACGATGACGATGAGGAGCACGACGAATCCAACGGCGTTCGTCACCGCCTCGACCCTGCGGCTGCCGGGCCGGACGAAGAGTTCGCTGAGGACGAACACGAGCCGACCGCCGTCGAGCGCCGGAAACGGCAACACGTTGAGGACCGCGAGGCTGAGACTGAGCAACGCGACGAGGCGCAGGTACACGCCGAGACCTTCCTGCACCGAGGAATACGTGAGCTGCGCGATGCCGACGATGCCCGTCACGCCCTGCGGCACGGTCCCCTGACTGGCGAGCGATTTGAAGAGCAAGTAAATGCCCTTCACGGTCTGGACGGTGACAACGTGCACTTCGCGCAGCGACAACCGCGTCGCCTCCAGGAATCCGCGCGGCGGCGCGGACACGTCCAGCGGAACCGTGCGCAGGTGCAACCCCGTCTTGCCGTCGGTGACCGCCACGGTTTTCGCAATCGCGCCCGTCTGCTCGTTCTGCAGCGTTTCAACCGAAACCATCGCGTACTCCACCCGCCGCTTGCCTGCCTGCAGACGCACAACATCGTCGGCCGTCTCCACGGGGATGCCGTCCACGGCCGTGAGGATCATGTGCGGTTCGACGCCCGCGTCGTACGCGCCGCCGCCGGCAAGGACTTCGTCAATGAGGACGCCGAGCCGCATCGAGATCTCGCCGCTCGCGGCGGCATCGCGCATCTCATCGAGCGTGAGGTATGTCGGGACCCAATTCCCGAAGGAGAACCCGCCGAGGAAAATGACGATCGCGACGAGAAAGTTCATGGCGACACCCGCGAGCAAAATGAGCGAGCGCCGGAAGATCGACGCACGGGGAAAGCTGCCGCGTTCTTCGGCCACGTGCGGATCAACGGCGTTCTCGCCCTTCAAGCGGACGAAGCCGCCGAACGGGATCCAGTTCAAGGTGAAATTCGTCCCCCATTTGCGGAAGAGCGTGACCGCCCGCGGCGGCAAGCCGAAACCGAATTCTTCGACATCGACTCCCGACCAGCGCGCCACCAAGTAGTGGCCCAACTCGTGCACGAGAATCAGTCCCGTGATCAGGAGGATGAAGGCCACTGCGGACAAGACGACGACCATCGGCACCGCATCGTAGCGAGTGTGTGGATAACGGAAAAGTTTTCCACAGACATTGGATTGCGATCACCGCCTACTGCGTACGGAGTAACACTTGGTCAAGCCGGCGCGACCGCGAGCGTGATCGCATCCACTCGCGATACTCCCGCATCTTTCAACGCGCAGGCACAGGCATCGAGCGTCGCACCGGTCGTCGCCACATCGTCGATCAGCACGACGCGCGACGGCACGTTCTCTCCTCCGCGCCACCGGAATGCATCGCGCAACGCGACACGACGCTCACTTCGCCCGCGCCGCGCCTGCGATCCCGTGGGACGCGTGCGTTGCAGTAACTGATGCATGTGCCATCCGTGCGCGGCGGCCACCGCCTCGGCCAACACCTGCGATTGATTGAACCCCCGTAGAAACTGCCGCGTCCAGTGGAGCGGCACGGGGCAGAGTACCGGCGGCGGATACGACGGCAGAAAATCGGATGCCTCGACGATCATGCGTCCGAGTTCATCGGCATACGCCGAGACCCGGCGATACTTGAACCGCCGAATCGCCTCGCGCAGCAAGAGTGACGATCCGTAGGGCGCGGCCGCGACCAACCGATCGAGACACGGCATCCCCGCCTTCAGCAGCGTCGCTCCTTCGAGGACGACGGCATGCACGCGCAGCGCGGCACGCTCGTCCTCCGTCAGCCACGCGCCCGGCTCGCGCCGCAGCGATGCCGGTGGGAACAGGAGATCGATGAGAGGAACACGCATGCCCCCATTCTCTGTTCCCCTTCCCGCGCGGGAAGATCCGCCCCAACGTGTCTTGTAGGAGGAGTATGGAATTGCTACGCTGCGGCCGCCTTTTCGGCGTTCTGCGACGCCGTAGAACGGGACGATTCACACCACCTATCTGTCCGGGCAATTAGCTCAGTTGGTTAGAGCGCCACATTGACATTGTGGAGGTCACAAGTTCGAATCTTGTATTGCCCACCATTCGTCGTTTCGACTCCTCATGGCAAGCCATGAACATGCTTTTGCAAAGCCAAAAATCAGAAATTATACATAAAACTATTCTCATACTTTCGCAAGTCCTCCCGACTGCTCAAAAGTGTGTTTTTTCGCTATACTATAAGGATTTATGCAAACACACCTTCCACTCACGCTCGACACCGTCCCCGTGCTCACATGGGAGGCCCCGGCGCGTCCGGCCATTGAGCGCACGAAGCGCTGGTACATCGGAGCAAGCATGGTCGTCGTCCTCGTCGCGATCTACGGCATCGTCTCCGGCGGATGGTCGCTCGCGATCGTGAGCATTCTCGCGGGGGGCATGTACGTGCTCGTGCATGATCATCGCCCGCCGATCCTGACGATCGAACTGTACGAGAGCGGCATCTTGCTCAAGGGCGCGTTCAAGCGATGGGACGAATTCGCGGGCTACTGGCTCCTCGTGACGTCGGCGTACACCGAATTGCACCTCACGCCGAAGCTCCCCGGCAGCGATGTCGTGATTCAAACCGGCATGCAGGATATCGCGCGATTGCGCATGATTTTGGGGCAGAGAATCCCGGAATTGACACAAAAGCGAGAGAAGTTTCTTGACGCATGTATTCGCCTCTGTAAACTGTAAATGCTGCGGATGGCACGCCGCTGGCACGACGCTGCGAACGGCCCCCTGACCGGGGAGGCCCGGTTGCTGTGGTTCGCGAACGGCAATCCCCCGCCTCCGGCGGCGACGCCCGCGACTCCCAACGATGACGCCGAGAGAGAGCGCCGCGAACGCGAAGAGCGCGAACGGCAAGCCGCGGAGGATCATCGCGTGGAGGTAGAACAGGAATTCCACCACCGGAAGGCGCGCGAAATGCTGCGGGACGGAAGCGATCTCGATGCGACGCCGCCGAAGACGAGCGATCTCATCGCCAGCACGACGGGCATGCAGGAAGAATTGGTCTCGCTTGGCGAGGCACTGGGACGGATCGAAGATCTTATTCGAAACGACGACAACGCGCAGCGCGCGATCGGCGAGGATCGCCTGGCGGAAATGCGGGCGAACAACAAGATCTACCGCGAACACGCCGATCGCATGAACGATTATTTGTACGTGCTGAAAGACGAATTGAACCTGGAAGCGTGGGAGCGCGGCGAGATGACGCCGTCCGAATTTCTGCAGCGTTACGAACGGCACATCGACAACATGGCGACGATCGACGACGCCGACATGTCGCTGACGCAAGCCGAAGTCGCCGAACGAGCCGCGCATCGGCAAGCGTTGAAGACGGCCGTCCGCGACGCGGTCACCAAGGCACTCGCCAAGAAGCCCGAAAAGATGCCGAAAAACGACGTACCCGACGCGACGGAGGAAGAGGTTTGGGCATTGTACGACAAGACGGAAAAAGGTGAGATCACGAAAAGCATTTCCAAGGCCGCCGGCATGGACGACATCAAGCTTCGGCTGCACGACGACGTCGAAGCCGTTTCCGCGAAAGTGCGAGAGGAGCAGTTGCTCGAGAAGCTCATCGAAACGGAGAAGGCGCTCCTCACTCTGGCGGCGCAAAAAGACAAAGAGCAAGACGGCGGGCCCAAAGGGGCCGACAGTCCCGAAGTCTGGTCATCCAGCAATCCCATCGTCCTGATGCGATCTGCGTGGAAGCGGGTGAATGACGCCGCCGGCATCGAGTACATGACGGTGTTCGAGATGATCGACGCGTGCAAGGAAGTGATCGAAGGCATCAAGGAACTGCGCAAGCAGAAGAGCCGCCTGCGCGTCTCGCGCGCCGCGTCGCTCATGGGCAAAGCGGTCAGTCTCATTCCGGGCATGGGAGGCAAGGCGCTCGAAGCGCTCCTTGACCAGCAGCAGGAATCGAAGAACGACGAAATCAAAGACGGATTCATCAAGGAGCTGAAAAACAACAAGAACGATCCGGGATTCGCGGATCTCTTCGGCGACGGCAAAGGCAAAACGGGCCTCCTCATGTACTACCACCAGATCGGCGACACGAACCGCACGCGGGCGATCCTGGAGTTCGCCGCCGGCAAGGCGATGCTCTACACGGTCAAGGCGGCGAAATGGAGTGAATGCCGCTTGCCGGGAGGCATTCCGTTTCGGAATCTCATGCCGAAAGGATGGACGGAAAAGCAGATCGACTCGTACTTCAGCAACCTGCAGTTCGCGAACAAGCAGGGCGAAGACAGCCAGATCAAGGCCGGCGAAGACTTCGTCTCGGGCCGCTCGAAATTCGAGGATTACACCGAGCCGTTCGAGGGTGCCGTGAACGGCCTGTCTCTGTGGTTCGCCAAGGGTATCGCGAACAAAGCGCTCTCCAAGGTGAAGAACGGCGAAATGTCGACCACGTTGACGCTCATCGTCGTCGAAGCGTGGGAAAAGAATTCTCTCTTCCGCGATTACATCGACAAGGACTGGCTCGACCGCCTCTCCGGCGATAGCAAGCAGTTGATGATCGGCATGATCAAGTATGACCAAGGGCACCTCATCGCGGGTGCGAAGAACGACGTGTGGGATATCGAGAAAGCCGATGCATTCGCGAACGACAAAGACCCCAAAAAGCGCGGTAAGCAACGCCTCGGTCCGCTCGTTGCCGCCGTGCGCCGGTATTTGCTGAAGATCGATCCCACACTGGCGAATGACGACGCAGAGACAAAAGCGCGCTTCCGCAGCCTCCAAGCGAAGCTGCTCGCATGCCAGACGCTCACCGAAAAGGACAAGCTTCCGCGGGGCAAGAGCGCCACGTTCTACAGCTCGGAACTCCGTCCGTACCACATCCGGTACAACCCGAACGAAATGCGCGATGCCGCGGTCGACAAACTCGGCGACGACTTCTTCATCGAACGGTCCGAGATCATCAACTGCTCGCCCGAGGTGGCCCAGTACATCCTGCGTCTGCGCGACAACGGATTCGATCAGCCGACGAAGGCCCGCTACTTCTTGTCGCACATCATCGATTCGTACAATGAACTCGAGAAACAGGCCAACCGGGGCAATCCCGAATTCCGCCAGGCCTTGGCGAACTTCACGGCGAAGCAACGGTCGAACCTCAACGTCTGGATCGAACGCGCCCTCAGTCAGGCAGGCGCGCCCGCACTCCTCACGGAACAGCACAAAGACCAGGACGGCCGAAAGCTCGTACTCACGCTTCTGCAGCAAGGGCTCATCTCCGTCCGATCCATAGAACGCATCGCCGCGGACGACAACAACGCCGGCCGGACGCGCGCCAAGCAGTTGCTCCAGGAATACCACGGGGCCACGCGTTCCAACCGCGATCGCGGCCAACCGGGAGCGGCGCCGCAACACTCGACAGCCGCGTGACGCAGCTTCGACGCTGCGCTAGGCTCGCAGCATGAAGATGCAGATCCAGCGGGTCGATACGAGCTTGGCGTTGCCGACGTACGCCTCGGGCGGCGCGGCCGCGTTCGACGTGGTGACGCGCGAGACGACGACCGTCGAACCGGGCGCGATCGCGCTCATTCCGGGCAACGTCATCGTCAAAGTGCCCGAAGGCACGATGCTTCTCGTCGCGCCGCGGTCCTCCATGCCACGCAAAAAAGGCCTGGTATTCCCCCACGGCATCGGCATCATCGACCAAGACTACTGCGGCCCGGAGGACGAACTGCTCATCCAAGTGCAAAACATCACGAAAGAACCCGTGGTCGTCGAACGCGGCGAACGCATCGCCCAGGCGGTATTCGTCCGTATCGAGAAAGCGGAATGGGAAGAGGTGGACAGTCACGGCACCGCTACCAGGGGTGGATTTGGGTCGACGGGAACCCACGCCTGAACACGTTGTAGGGGCGTGGCGCTGCCACGCCCTTTTTGGCCACACGTATTCATGATGCATGTACGGGCATGGCATGCCATGCCCCTGCAATCACCCACGCAATGGACGCCAAAAAGGGCACGCCACCGGCGTGCCCCTACAACGTTCGTTATTTGCCAATGGGTTTTCGCATGAACGCCGGCACCTCCAGTTCTTCTTCATCCAGTTGCAGGCCGGACTTCTGCGCTTCGGGCATCATGGGTTTATCGTCGCGCATGGGGCGCGCATCGGCGGACGGGCGCGCGCCGTTGCCGGCGGCCTTCGTGAGGTAGCGCTGCGAGGGCGATTGGAACGCCTGCACCGACGATACCTCGTGGGCGTCGAAGCCCGTGGCGATGACCGTGCACTTCACCTGGCCCGTGAACGATTCGTCGATGACGGCGCCGAAGATGATGTTGGCTTCCGGCGCGGCCGTCTCGGTGATGATGCGGGCCGCTTCGTCGACTTCGAACATCGAAAGGTCGTTGCCGCCCGTAATGTTGAAGAGAATGCCCTTCGCGCCGTTGATCGAAAGTTCCAGGAGCGGAGAATCCACCGCGGCGCGGGCCGCTTCGGCCGCGCGGCTGTCGCCCGTGCCGTAGCCGATGCCCATGAGCGCCGTGCCGGCGTCCTGCATGATCGTTTTTACGTCGGCGAAGTCGACGTTGATGAGGCCGTGCTGCGTGATGAGGCTCGAGATGCCCTCGATGGCATGCTGGAGCACTTCGTCGACCACCTGGAACGCCTCGGTGAGCGGCGTCGTTTTGTCGATGAGCGAGAGGATTTTGTCGTTCGGGATCGTGATGATCGTGTCCACCTTGCCGCGCAAGTTCTCGAGCGCCTCGTCGGCGTTCTTGCGGCGCTTGAAGCCTTCGAAACTGAACGGTTTCGTGACGACGGCGATCGTGAGGATGCCGAGGCTGCGGGCGATTTCCGCAATCGTCGTGATGCTGCCGCCGCCCGTGCCGCCGCCGAGACCCGCCGTCAGGAAGAGCATGTCCGTGCCTTCGAGCGCGGCCTTGATCTCCTCCGTGCTCTCCTCCGCCGCGCGCTTGCCGACTTCCGGGTTGGCGCCGGCACCGAGCCCCTTCGTCGTACCCCGGCCGATCGTGATCTTCCTCTGTGCCGGGCTGTGGTACAGCGCCTGGATATCCGTGTTCACGGCGATGAACTCCACGCCCGTCACCTTCCCCTGCACCATGCGGGCCAAGGCGTTGTTACCGCCGCCACCCGTGCCGAGCACGCGGATGACCGCGCCGGGCAACGCATCGGGGCGCACCTCTCGGGAGGCGGTGGATGCATCGTCACCCATACCCGACGACGTGGGACGTGCGCCGAAGCTGCTGGGTTGCTTCGGAGCCGAGAAGAGGGAGCGGAACGTGTCGGACATAAAAGAAGGAGAAAGGAGAAGCAGAAAGCAGAAACTTATGGAAGGAGACTCTTGATCCAGGAGCCGGCTTGCGTCGCCAGGCGTTTGAATTGGAAGTTCGTCATGGGCGAGCGAACGGACCCTTCGCGCAGGCCCCACATGAGCGTGCCGAGTGCCGACGCGTACGCCGGGTCGTCGACTTTTTCGACGACACCGCCGACATCGACCGGGAAGCCCATCTGGACCGGGAGTCCGAGGACGTCGCGCGCGAGATCGAGCACGCCCGGCGCTTTCACCGCGCCGCCCGTGAGGACCGCGCCGGCCGGGAGCATGCCGCTGCGGCCGATGCGCTGGAGTTCGGCCTTGGCGAGCGAGAAGATTTCGAAGTAGCGCGCCTGCATGATCTCGGCCATGTAGCGCTTGCTGACGGTCTGGGTGTCCACGCGCGAGACCGACGAGAGGTCGATCATCTCGCGCTCGGGCACCTCTTGAGGCAACACCGAACCGAATTCGATTTTGATGCGCTCGGCCGTATCGACCGACGTGCGCAGCCCGATGGCGATGTCGTTCGTCACGCTCTCCCCCGCCACCGGCAACCCGATGGAGTGTAAAATCGTTCCTTCTTCATACACCGCGATGCTGGTGCAGCCCGCGCCGACGTCGATCGCGACGACGCCGAGTTCCTTCTGACGCTTCGTGAGCGTCGACTCGCCGCATGCGATCGTCGCCGGGACCAAGGCATCGATGTCGACGCCCGCCTGCGAGATGCATTTTTCGATGTTCTTCACGTGCTGGATGTGCCCCGTGATGATGTGCGCTTCGACCTCGAGCCGGATGCCCGTCATGCTCAGCGGGTTCTTGATGCCGCGCTGTTCGTCGACGGCGTACGCTTTGGGTTCGATGTGGAGGATCCGGCGGTTCGGCGGGATGCTCACCGCCTGGGCGGCCTCGAGCACGCGGCCGATGTCGTCCATCGTGATCTCGGAGCCCGAGATGGCGATGACGCCACGACTGTCGAACGACTCGATGTGCGATCCGCTCAACCCGACGAAGACGTGGTTCACCGGAACCCCCGCCATGCGCTCGGCGTCTTCGAGGGACGAGATGATGTTGTGGATGAGCTCTTCGACGTCGATCACCTGCCCCTTGCGAATACCGAGGGACGGCGAGAGCCCGACGCCGATGACGTTGGGCACCGTGTGATCACCCGTCTGGTCGGCGATGGCGACCACGGTGCGGATTTTGGAGCTACCGATATCCAGACTGGCGAGGACTCGTTCTTTAGGCATAAGTTAGGAAGGAGGGGGACACTCCGACTGTGCGAAGTGCGTATCGGATGCGAAGTGTAGAGACCGCTTCCGCAAGCCCGCAAGACCGCGTCGAATCTCTTTTGTATACAGAATCGATAGTGTTGATCAAGAAAGATACTCAGATTTTTTGTTATCCTGCAGGGCTGAACTCACAGAGTTATTCATGAAAAAATGATGCATTTTCTGCATGAGTAGCAAATGTGCACAGCAAACAATGCCTCTGGACGCAGGACGAGATGCGTCGCGAAGAGACAAGAGACCGGAGACCAGATGAAATTGTTCTGGTCTCTGCGTCTCCGGTCTCAAAACAATTGCTGCTGCTTCACCTCTTCAAGTTCCTCGCCGAACACGGATGCCACGAGTGCCGACACATCTCCCCCTGTGATGCCCGCTCCGTACGGCGTCTTGAGGAACTCGAGCAGACGTCTCTTGAGCATCGTGAATTCCATACGATCGAAGAATGCGATGACCGCTTGGGAATCGATGTCTTTCAAGACCGTGTCTTCGTACGGCGGCACAAGTTCTATATCACATACGAGCCGCGCCATGCGCTGGCAAAAGAACGCGGATTCTTTATCGGCTTCCAACTTCGTACGGACGGACGGTCGAATGTCCTCCAGGTGTTCGTAGACGCCTTCGAGCGTGTCGTACTTCTGCAAGAGATCGGAGGCGGTCTTCGGACCAATGCCCTTCACGCCCGGCAAGTTGTCAGAGCTGTCGCCCACGAGTCCTTTGTAGGCCGGCACTTGATCGGGGCGGATACCGTATTTCGCATAAATCTCATCGGGCCCCATGTACTCCGGCTGCATGTAGCCGCTGTGCGGGATCGAGATCTTCACCCGATCGGACGCGAGCTGGAACGCGTCGCGATCCCCCGTCACGATCGTCACGCGATCGCTGGCGTCGACCGCCGCCTTGCTGTACGCGCAGAGCAGATCGTCCGCCTCGTACTGCTTGTTTTCCGCGTGCGGCAATTGCCACGTATCCACGAGTTCCAGGATCCGCGGAATCTGCGTGTAGAAATCGTCGGGCGTCTCCGCGCGGCCTTCCTTATAAGTGGCGTTCTCCTGGTGCCGGAACGTCTCCTCGCCGGCATCGAAACAGACGACCAAGCGGTCGGGCTGCTCGAGCTTGAGGATCGAGAGGAGCATCGCCGCCATCCCGAAGACGGCGTTCACCTGCTCCCCTGCCTTCGTCGTGAGCGTCCGGGGAATCGCCCAATACGCGCGGTACATCAGGTGGTGGCCATCAATAAGGACAAGGTGTTTCACCCGCCTACAGTAGAGACCAATTTCCTACTTGTCGAAGGGGTGTTCTACGGTCTTGCAGAACGCTCTTCGATCGCTTCTCGCTGCGACAGAATCGACCATCGCTCGTCGGAATCTCCGATGATTTCTTGCGACCATCGTGAACGTCGTTAGGATGATGCACATGGATGACACCGCACCCGCAACGAAGGCCAACCTCGCATCGTTGGAGCAATCGATACAGGCGAAGCTACGACAACTGGAACTCTCCGTGCATGGCAAAATTGTACGGATCGAAGGAACGTTCGAAGAGAGAATTTCTTCTCTTGAGAAATCGATCGGGATTGTTTCGGCCCATCTTGTTCGGCACGACGAACGTTTCGATCGATTACACGAAGACAACACCCGTATTCTGGATGTTCTCGTGAACGTGCAACAAAGACAGGATACGAAGCTGCAGAATCACGAACGGAGAATCGTCAATCTGGAAGCCGCCGCGGTGTAGACGATAGGACTTCTATCATCCCATTTGGCAAGAGGAGCCCCCTGGAAAAATCGGGCAATTTCCGCTATAATAAGAGGAAACCTCAAACACACACTCTATGACCCCCGCCACGCGCGCACCGACGGTTCTCGACACGAAAGCCGCGGCGAAAGCGGCGCTCCAAAAGGAGCTCGGATGGAAGAACGAACCGCGCCGCGCGCTGCTCTGCGTACCGACCGGCATGAGCGACGAACTCGGCGGCAAACTTTTGGAAGACGTGATGCCGGGGCTCCTGACGCTGCCGGTGCAGATCGTCATCCTCGGAAAAGGCTCGAAAGCGTACGGCGACTACTGCACGCAGCTCGCGCAGGACAAGCCGCACAAAGTCGGCATCCTCCCGAACACGCCGAAGAACGTCGCCGCCCTCTACGCGGCGGCCGACATGGCGCTCTTCTGCATGCCGCCCGGCGATAACGCCGAACTCACGGCCTGCCTGGAACACGGCGTCGTTCCCCTGTCGCCCGCAAACGAACGGCTCATCAACTACGATCCGAATCAGGAAGCCGGCAATGCCTTTACCTACGAACAACTGACGCACTGGCACTGCTTCGCGGCGGCGGTCCGCGCCGTCGAAACGTACCGGTTCCCCTACGATTGGAAAACGATTCAGAAAAATGCCATCGCGATGAGCGACGAGGAACGAGAGGCGGACGAGGAATAAAGAAGAGGCCAAGGGCGTACGGAGACCAAGGAGAAACGGATGGAATCCCGTATACTTGCAAAGTGATTCCCTCCCCTTTCAAAGCATCCGTCGTGGCAGGAGCCGGCCGCGGCAAAACGCTCGGCACGCCGACGATCAACCTGGACCCGTCGTTCCTCGCGCACATCGGACGCGAGGGCATTTACGCGTGTTGGGCAACGCTCGATGACGTGCGTCATCCCGCCGTGATGCACGCCGGCGCGCGACCCGTCTTTCGTGATACGGCATCGATCGAACTGCATCTGCTCGATGGACCACCGGCGAACGTGCCATCGCTGATGCATGTTACACCCGTCGCCTACCTGCGAGAGATCCGTGATTTCTCCTCGATCGACGAATTGAAAGCCCAAATCCACGACGATATCCAAGCGGCCCGTGCTACCCTGGCCCTCGATGCTTCACAGCCTGAAACGGCTCGTTCCTGAGACGCACCCGCTGCGCCTGTTCTGGCATCGCGCGAAAGCCTTTGCCGCCGCTGCACGCTACGGCTTTTCCGCGCGGAAGCTCACGGTGATCGGCGTCACCGGCACGGACGGCAAGACGACGACGGTGGGGATGATCGCGCATATCCTGCAGAAGTGCGGCCGCGAAACCGCCGCGCTCTCGACCGCGTTCTTCCAGACCGGCGCGGACCTGCGGTGGAACGCGACGCAGAAGACGTCGCCGGGCCCCTTCGCCATCCAGAAGTTCCTGCGCGAAGCGGTCCAGAAAAAATGCACTCACGCGGTGCTTGAGTATTCGTCGCACGGCTTGCTGCAGGGGCGCACGTGGTTCACGTGGCCGGTGGTCACCGCGATCACGAACCTGAGTGAAGAGCACCTCGATTACCACGGTTCGATGCAGGAGTACCTCCGCGCGAAGCGCATCCTCTTTGCAATGCTGCGTGGTCAGGGCACGAAGGTCCTCAACGGCGACGATCGGTCGTACAAAGATCTCATCGACGTCCCGAGCTTCCGGACGATCGTGACGTCGGCGTCCCCGAAGCATGGAGCGATTGTCGTGGGTACGGCGACACTGCTATGGCTGGAAGAAGAAGCAGAAGCAGAAAACAGAAGCAGAACAATTATCCACGTGGAGAGCGGCCACAAGGAGCGCGAACGTCATCCGTTGAAACTGCAAATTCCCGGTGTGTTCAATCGCATGAACGCGCTCACGGCGATCGGATGCGTCATTGGATGCGGCGTACCCGTGAAGGACGCGATCGACGCCCTCGTCACGTTCCCGGGCATCCCCGGCCGCATGGAACGGATCGACGAGGGACAGACGTTCAAGGTCTACGTCGATTTCACCGTCACGCCTCAGTCGTACGCATCGACGCTGAGCGCACTCAAGAATGAGTGCGCTGGCCGGCTCCTGGTGTTGGCCGGCAGCTGCGGCGACCGCATGAAGGAGAAGCGCCCGGTCGTCGGGAAGATCATCAGCGACTATGCCGACGTGGCCGTGATCACGAACGAAGACCCGTACACGGAAGATCCGCGCGCGATCATCGACGAGGTCTGGGCGGGCATCGATCACGCGAAGCTGCAAGCGCATCGCATCTTCGACCGCCGCGAAGCGATCGAGTTCCTGCTGAAGGAAGCGAAGGTGCAAGATACCGTCGTCTTCTGCGGCAAAGGGAGCGACACGACGATGTGGGTGGCGACGGGACAAGTGCCGTGGAACGAGCGGCAGATCGTGCGGGATGTTCTCCGGCGTCATGGTTCCCTTCGGCCCGGCTCAGGGCAAGCTGGCTCACCATGACACCGACTCCTTCTGTCATTGTTGGTGTGGATGAGGCGGGTCGGGGTCCTCTCGCCGGTCCGGTAGTGGCCGGTGCCGTCCATCTCCTGAAAGAACCGAAAAAGGCGAAAGCGGGTGGCTGGAGCATTGACGGTATCCGTCTCTTCGACAGCAAACAATTGAGTGAGCAGGAACGAGAAGAAAGCTACGCATGGATCGTCGCGAACTGTCCGTACGGCGTCGCGCTCTCAACGAACGCCGACATCGACGCGCATGGCATCATGGCGAGCAACGAATCCGCGATGCAACGCGCGATCGCGATGCTCGCACAGACGATCACGCCCACGTATCTCTTGGTGGATGGTCGCGACAAATATTGGTTCGACTACGTCCACAGCAGCATCATCGAAGGCGACGCGAAGGAAGCCTGCATCGCCGCAGCGTCGATCGTCGCCAAAGTCACGCGCGATCGGATGATGACGGAGTACGCGACGCACTTCCCGATCTACGGCTTCGAACGGCACAAAGGCTACGCCGCTCCGGAGCATATCGATGCGCTGAAACAGCACGGTCCGTGCGCGATCCATCGGCGCAGTTTTCTCACGGCGATTTTGCCGATCGCGGCGCTGGCTTCTCTTCCGGCATAGCAAATCCTCGCTGCCGGTTTCCCGGCAGCGAAGAGTTCGCACAATCAGCTCTGATTACGACTTCATGAAGGACCCATCGAGCATTAGACGTGGCCATTCGTGACGTCTGGATGATGTTTCTTCAACCAGGAGATGAAGCTTTCCGGGATCGCAGTAAATGCCCGTCACGCCGTCCTCTGTCTGGCATGGAAGCACCATCGGCCGTTCCAGTATGGACAGTCCATCCAGAATCATGCGCGCGATCGGATCGGACTCCACTCTCAAGGTTTTCAGAGATTCCTTGTTATGGAATGCACAGGAAGAAAAGATGCCCACAGCTCTTCCCGATTGGTTAACTGAACAGTAGAACGCTTTCGCCGTCATTCCATTGGGCAAAATATGCAGCGGACCCAACTGCTCATCGAGCATGATTCCGAACCCCGGCTGCCATTGGTTCTCATTGAAGAGAAAACGGCCGATTGCATCTTGCTCTTCTTCATCGGGAGACACGGGGCCGCTGGGCAAAGTCCAAAACTTGCGATGCTTCGACTCGAAGAGCAAAACGCTTTTCGTTCGCACATTCAGAGCGAGCAAAAACACGTACTCAGCCTTGTTCATGTGATCACCTATTCCTTAAGAAAACGATTTAAAAAAATCTTTCGTCGCTTCAGAGCGATGGTGCAAAAGAACTCCTGAACGATCAGGGGTATGGAAATAATACTATATTATTTATATATGTCAATTATGCTCTCTTTTCTCAATAGTAGCCACCAAATAGCTCCTACCAAGAAAACCGGCACCGTCAGCACCTGTCCTTCACTGAATGGCCCCCACATCGCCACTCCCGACTGATCGCGAACGAATTCGACGAGGAATCGCAGCACGCCGTAGAGCATGAGGAAGAGCGCCGTCGCGCGACCGGCGACGAACGAGGTGTGCGTGCGATAGAGATAGTGGAAACAGAGAGACGCAATGAACAAATCTTTGATCACGGCGTAGAGCTGCGTGGGATGACGCGCTCCTTCCACTCCATCGAAGTGCATTCCCCACGGAAGAGTCGTGACCGTGCCGTAGAGTTCTTGATTCAGGAAATTGCCGAAGCGCCCAAGCGCGAGACCGATCGCGACCGGAACGATAACGACGTCGGCGATACGCAACCTTTCTTCCCATCGCTTTTTCCGCAATGCCCATGCGAGTGCCAACGCGACGCCGATGAATCCACCGTGCGATGCCATACCGCCGCTGCGCACGTCGAAGAGAAGAAGCGGATCCCCGAGGAAGTCCGCGAAACGGTAGAAGAGGACGTAGCCGAGACGACCGCCGACGAGCACGCCGGCGACGGACCACGCAAGGATGTTCCCCCATTCGTCCTTCGTCAGTGAAAGATGTCGCAGTCGCTGAAAGCGCGGCAGCAGGAATCCGGCCAGAATGAACGCGGCGAGATAGAGAAGGCCGTACCAATAGATGGAGAATCCCAGTATTTCGACGGCAACGGCGCGTGAAGGGAAAACGTCGATCATGCTGTTTAGAATATTGGAGTATGAGAATATTAGGAAACGGCGTAATGCCCCGATCCTAATACTCTATTATTCTATTACCCTCATGCGCATCCTCGGAATCGAAACATCGTGCGACGAAACCGCGGCCGCCGTCGTGGAGGATGGGCGGCGCGTGCTCAGCAACGTCATCGCGACGTCGCGCGGATCGTTCGAACGAACGGGCGGCGTCATTCCGGAAGAAGCCGCGCGACGGCAGCTCGAGTGCATTCAGCCGGTGATCCGCTCGGCACTCGATGAAGCCGGACTGACGATCGACGACATCGACGCCATCGCGGTGACGCACGCTCCGGGATTGCTCGGCTCGTTGCTCGTGGGAAACACCGTCGCGCGAACGATGAGTTGGCTGCACGCAAAGCCGCTCATCGGCGTCCACCACACGCTGGGGCATCTCAGTTCGCCGTGGCTCGGGCTCGAAGAGGAACCGGCGTTCCCCATCCTCACGCTCTCGGCCTCCGGCGGTCACACCGATCTGTGGTTGCGCGGTTCGCACACGAACGGGATGCTGCTTGGCCAGACGCGCGATGACGCCGCGGGCGAAGCGTTCGACAAAGGCGCATCGCTCCTCGGCCTCCCCTACCCCGGCGGCCCGGCGATCGCGCGCGCGGCGGAGAACGGGGATCATCGTGCATTCGATTTCCCCCTGCCGCTCGCAGGAGACGACTCGCTCGATTGGAGTTTTTCGGGGCTCAAGACGTCGTTGAAATACTTGCTGCGCGACGATCCGAACACGAGAGAGCGTATGGCGGACGTCGCCGCGAGTTTTGAGTATGCGATTTGTCGCCACCTCGTCGATCGATTGGAGAACGCGTTGAAAAAGTTTCCGGACGTGCGCGAAGTGCATCTCGTCGGTGGCGTCTCCGCGAATCTCCGACTGCGCGACTTGGTGCGCCGTGTCAGCGGACGCACGGTGCGGTGGCCCACGAAAAGCGAGTACTGCACCGACAACGGCGCGATGATCGCGGCGGCGGGATATTGGATGCTGCAAGAGCAGGAATCGGACGCATTCCAAACATTCTCCACGAACGCAACGGAGCGGCTGGTCCTTGCTCGCACTCATAACTCGTAACTCGTATACTCGCATCCATGCAGGTGCAACTCAGCTGGGATCTCCTCATCATCCTGTTCGTGGCGCTCGTGGTGGCGTACAGCTTCATCGTGGGGAAGGACGCATCGGTGAAGATCATCGTCGCGACCTACATCGCCTTCATCGCCGTGCAGGCGCTCGGCAACGTGATCCTGTTGCTGCTCACGGCATCAACCGCGACGACGGTCGGGCTCAGCCTCTCGCCGGAAATCCTCTCGATCGGCAAGCTCCTCCTCTTCGCCGCCGCCGTCGTCTTCATGGCCATGAAAGGCGGCATCGACGTGCGCGGCGGGCAAAGCCTGGGAACCGTATGGGACATCGTCCTCTCGGGCGCGCTCGGGTTTTCGACGGCTACACTCCTCCTTTCCTCCCTCGTCACGTACGTCGCAGGTCGACCCATTCTTGATATGACGCTCGGCACCGCCGACGCACTCGCCGGCATCATTGCCGAGAGCCCGCTCGTCCTCGCGATCGTCGAGTATCAACACGTCTGGTTCGCATTGCCGGCGATCCTCCTGCTCGTCATCGGGTTCTTACATGAACGCGAAAGCGCATAATACGCCGCTTCAGAAGAAGCGCGTGTCAATGGAATGTGGCGTTCGGCGCAGACGAAAGGCTTGCGCAGCCTCTGTCACTGGACAAGACTGATGAAGACGTTCCTCCCTTCCTTTCTCCTATGAACGCGCTTCAACAATTGTCGCTCTCGGCCTCCGCGGCCGCCGTCACGACCATGGTCACCGTCTCGAGCGCCCTCGCGCAAGAGAGCTTTGCCGGTCCCGAGCCGGAGATTCCGGGAACACCGGGAGCAGGCGAAGGCGTAAGCGGACTCCGCGACACGATCGAATCCATCATCGTCGCCGTCCTCAACTTCCTCGCGCTCATCGCGGTCGTGGTCGTGATCATCGCGGGTATCCGTTTGATCGTCTCCCAAGGCAACGACGAAGAGAAGGATAAAGCCAAGAAGGCGATCTTCTACGCTCTCGCAGGTCTCGTGATCGTCTTGTTCGCCCGCGTCATCGTGGGTCTCGTCACGAACTACCTCGCCGGCGAAGTCGCGTAACTCCCCCTCCATCGCATTGGAAGAAGGACCCGCATGGGTCCTTCTTGTTATCCTTGCGCCGGCGTCGTTCCCAGCGCCTCCAATGCGGCGACCGCGGCGGCGTTCGGAGCGGCTTTGGCGGGAGTCTCCGCATCGCGCACGCAGACGGCGTCGGCACGCACTTCGATGATCGCCGATACGGGAATCGGCCGTTTCCATCGCAGCCACTTGCGCGGGAACAGCCACTCCAGACGGAACGTATCGGTTTCGAACTGTACGTCGGCGCACGTTCCCAGAACCGCACCCGCCTCGGTCACGAGACGCTGCCCCAGCACCGTGCGCCCCTCATGCCACAGCGACGACAGCCGTACTCGCTCCTCGAGCCGGGCGATCGCATCAACGTCGCGTATCACGATGCTGCGCCCCCAGTGCGCAATGTCGCTCACGGCCAAGAATTCATCGCCCGCGGCCGTGCGAACGAAGAATCCCTCGAGCTTTCCGAGATCCGGATGGATGAAAATACCCGTCACGGTCCCGAGCAGGTCATCGCTGCGGCCGTCCGCAACCGTCATCCCAAGGCACATCGAGAACCGTACGTGCATGTGCACGACTATAATAGAGAACATATACAATAAGAACTAAACGGCTGAACGCGCAATCCGGCCTTGATGCATGGCTGGTAGACTTCACGCCGTCTCTTATCCTTTTTCCACTTTCTGTATGAACCGAACTCTCGCGGCGGTCGCGGCGGCAGCAATGCTCGCTTCGTCCCTGCCCACCGTCGGCTTCGCCGATGAATCCTCCAGCAGCGCGGCATCCTCGACGTCCGCATCATCCGAATCATCCGTCTCGTCCACGGCATCGTCCGCGTCCGCTACGACGTCGACGGTCTCCGGCGAGCGCACCGGCCCGGCCTGGCAACGCCCGTGCGACGACCTGAAAGGCCTGCGTAAAGCGCAGTGCATCGTGAAGCACAATCCGGGCAAGGGAAACAAGAAGGACCGCGTCGAACGCCGAACCGACGACAAAGCTCTCCGCCTCGTGTCGGAGTGCAAAGAGAAGACCGGCGCCGAGAAGATCGCCTGCGTGCGGCGCATCGGCAAGGGCATCAAGAAAGAAGTCCGCAAGGCCATCAAGCAGCGCGTCCAGCGCACGATCCGCGGCAAGAAGGTCGAAGCCTCAACGTCGTCGGCATCGAACTGAAACGAGCAACGATCGAAAAGGAAGACGGGCTCCGAGAGGGGTCCGTTTTTTGACCATGCTACGATCGTTCCATGCCCAAATCCCCCACCCCCCTCGTCGGCATCGTCGCGGACAGCGAAGATACTTTTGGCATGCTGGAGGATACGGTAAAGACGCTCGATGAGCTGCGAGTTCCGCATGAACTGCAACCGCTCTCAGCGCATCACACACCCGATCAATTGCGTGAATATGCCGAAAGCGCGGAGGAACGAGGATTGCGGTTTATTATCGCGGGTGAAAACGGTGGTTCTCATCTTGCAGGGATGATGAAAGCATTCGCGGGACCTGTGCAAGTTCTTGCCGTCCTTCGGATGACCCAGGAATTACGAGGACTCGACGCGATCGCATCGGTGCTCATGATGCCGACCAAAGTACCCGTGGCCGTGATGGGATTCGACAAAGCCGGGGCCGTCAACGCCGGCGTCTTCGCCGCGGGCGGACTGGCGCCGTTTCATCCGGAAATCGCCGAGGCGCTGAAAACATTCCGCGAACGCTACAAACACGATGTGCTGGAATCGAATCGACGAGTACGGGATGAATGGATGAATGGTGGGCGATGATGGATTTGAACCATCGACCTCGACATTATCAGTGTCGCGCTCTAACCCCTGAGCTAATCGCCCGATGTTGTAAACGGAAGGAGTGATGAGCCGGACGAGAGCGCGACACGGTCGCGGCCTTTTTATTCGCCTCGCGCAAACGCTCGGCCGCCCTGAGCTAATCGCCCGACGATGTAAAAGCCCTGTTTAAGAGCCCTCCGAGGGTACGGAGAAGGCGCAAAGCGGTCAAGCTTGCGGGAAAGGCCGGCGGAGGCATAGCATCCGCTTCGCATGGCAATCGATCTCTTAAGCGGGCATACGACAGAAGAACGCTATATTCACACGATCGTCGATTTACCGGATCGGCAATGGATGGAGGCAACGGAGCAGGAGCTCGTGCAATTGATCAACGAATTCGTCGCGCTCCCGTTCTATACGGGGTTCGACCGTTTGACGACGTACAACCTCGATCATCACTCGCAGCTCATGGACCGGATATGTGCCAAGGTGATGAACGTCGCAAACGAGAGGCAATCCCTGACGCTCATGGAAGCAGCGAACCGCATTACCAACCGCAAGGCGGCGCACCTGCGCGAGTGGATCCGGTACCGGGAAGAAAACGATCAGCGACTCGCGGCACTGGAGCAGCGCCACATCGAACGGATCGCCCAAGAAACCGCCGACGAGCAGAGCGAGCTTCTGCAGTGGATCGGCTGATCACCGACCCGCTTCCCACGCCAGATACTGCTCCAGCGTGAGTTCGTAGGGCTGCACGGCGCCGTTCACGATGGCGCGGACCCTATCGGCATCGACAGTATATTCGAAGTGCAACGCGCGATCGCCCGATGGAAATCCGACGATAACGCCGGTCACTTCGACCGTTCCGACGCCAACCGTACGGATCGTCGTGTGTTTCGTGATCATACCATTTCGAGCCGTAAGCGCGTCGCGTGCACGCTGTTCCAGCGCCGGGTCGGGCTGGACGACCGCCGTATCAGAAGAAGAAATGACGGACAGCGCTTCGACGAAAGTATCGCCGGACGTCTTCGCTAGGACCGATGCACGCAACGCGTCGGGCGTCAGCGATGAAAGATACGCCCGTGCGGACTTGGCATCGGCTGTCAGCAGCGTTCCCGTACCCACGGCATCGCGCAGTGCCTCGGCGAACCGCAGCGCGCGCAGAGGGTAGCCATTGTCCGCCAGCTGACGAATGTCGGGTTCCAACGCCGAAAGCACCGCCGTGCGCAGCGTTCCCGATGCACTGGATGCGTCGATCGTCGCACGCAGGGCTTCCCCCCATTTGCGAGCGGTCAGCGGCGACGTGACGCCCGTCGTCGAGCGTTCCAGACGCGGCAGAAGAAGCAAGCCCGCCCAGAGCGCATCGTCGGGTGTTGCCGGCGCGTAGGCCCACACGACGTCGCGGACGGCGGGGTGGAGCGGCGCGTATGCCCGCAGCATCGGTCGGGAGCGAATCGCAGCGGCAAGCTCGGGAGACGGACGCGCCGTCAGGGCCATGCGCGCCACATCGGGCGTCGATGCCGCGGCAAGAAGATCTGCCGTCACCGACACCGTGTCTTTCGGCTCCACGGCCGACGGTGACGCACGTTCCGCAATCCGCCGCTCCTGTTCTTTGCGGAAGTGCGCGGGCAGCGGCTGCACGCGCTGCTGCGCATCCAGCCAGCTCACCGGATCATCCGACGGTTCGGGCAAGGCGTCGGGCGCATGCCATTGGGAATACGGCTCGATAACCGCCGTACCACTCGCTCCGTCGACGAGGACCGGCGTTTCGAACGTTGCCACCGTCACACGGTCACGTCGCACCGTCACGTGCACCGACCCACCCCACACGTGCACCTGCCACGGCCCCGCGCGTACCGTCGCCAAACCGGGCGCCACGAGAAGCAAGCTGCCTTCCTCCAGCGCAACGGTTTCATCATCGACGATCTCGAACGTCGTGCCCGGATCCGGCAGCAGATCGCCCCCCGACCAGACCACCTCTTCGCCATCGGCGGCACCATGCACCTCGTTGCGAACGATTCCCTCATGCAGCGTGAGACCGACGAGGAGGAGCAGTGCCGGAACGGCCAGCATCCATCGATGACGATGAGGGTATGTGCTGAGCAATGTCATAGGGATGTTTCTGCTTATTATAGCAGAAAAACAGGATTTCCTCAATGCGGCCGGGTGCCGTAGCATCGGGGCATGCGCGTGCTTGGAATCGACCCCGGATTGGCCATTGTCGGACTCGGGCTCATCGACGCACCGACACGGGATAGCCCGCGCGCCATCGAGTGGCTGACGATCGAGACGAAGGCCGGCGTATCGCTCCAAGAACGGCTCCTGGAGATCGAACGCGATGTGGCGGAGTACCTCGCAAACACTCGTCCCGATCTCGCCGTCGTCGAGAAACTCTTCTTCGCGAAGAACGAAACGACCGCGCTCGACGTCGCGCACGCCCGCGGCATTCTGTTGGCGGCCATCGCAAAGCGCGGCATTCCCCTGCTCCAACCATCGCCGCCGGAGATGAAGCTGGGCATCACGGGCGACGGCACGGCCGACAAGCGCCAGGTTCAGACGATGCTCCTGCACGTATTGAAGCTGCATGCATTACCGCGACCGGACGACGCCGCGGATGCATTGGCCTTAGCACTGTACGGTGTTCTTCATGGCATTCCTCATGCAAACTCGGTGATCAGCCCAGGCTCAATGCGGAATGTTGCAACCGGTTGGGCCTGAGCCGGTAAACGAGTCGCCGTAAGGAACACCTGCGCTCCCGGAAAACCGGAGAGGAGCAATTCTTGATGGCGATTGTCGAGTTCGGAACACGCATCATCGAGGAGCAGGACCGGCGTCTCGCCCCGCTGCAATTGGAGATACGACACCTGCAAAAAGAGAAGCGCCAACACCGCCGTCCGTTCCTGCCCGCGCGATGCGAACGTCGGTACATCGCGACCGTTCACACTCACCTGCCAATCCTCACGGTGCGGTCCGGCCAGCGTCGATTGCAGCGCGATGTCGCGATCACGATTGCGCCGCAACACGTCGACCAGCTCGGCCGCGATCGCGTGCTCCTCTCGCGACTCGGTCTTGCGGTCGTAGCGCAGCCGCACGTTCTCCCACGATTCACCGAGCCGCGCGAGCTCCTCGACGAACGTCAACGAAAGCGTCTCGATCAGCTCCAAACGCCTCCGCGTGATGCTCGCGCCGAACCGCGCGACTTCGCGGTCCCAAATGTCCAACACCGACGCATCTCCGCCGGTCTGCGACAGCGTCTTGAGGAGTGCGTTGCGTTGCTGCAGCACCTGCTGATAGTTGCTCAATGCGCTCAAATACTCGGATGACACTTGGGACAGCAATTGATCCAGAAATCGGCGCCGTTCGGCGGGTGGACCGCTGAAGAGCAGCAAATCTTGCGGCAGGAACGTGACGGTCGGAACCAATCCCACGAATGCCGACGCGGGCGTTTTCACGTCGTTCACGAAGAGCGCCTTGCGCTTGCGCGGTGCGAGCTCGCTCACGACTTCGATCGTTCTCGCCGTACCGTCGTCCGCTTGAACGTCCGCTTTCAACCGGTAGAACGGCTGATCCCACCGTACCAATTCCGATTCGTCGTTCCCCCGGCACGACCGCGTGAGCGAGAGGATCGAGAGTGCCTCGACGAGGTTCGTTTTACCCGCGCCGTTTTCGCCCACAAACGCGACGCACCCCGGCTCACGCGGAAATGCGGCGGACGCCGCGGTATAGGACCGGAAATCCGTCAGCTGGAGCGACGTGAAACGCACGGTTACGCAGCGAGGAGACGTTCGGCTTCGTCGATGAGTCCGCGAATGAGGCCCAGGTATTCGCCGCGGTGGACGAACTTCTCGAGATCGCGCGGGAAGACCCAGACCGCGCGGTCGATCTCTTCGCCATCCACCTTCATTCGCAGATCCTCTTGCGCGAAACCCATCACAAACCGAATCTTCTGACCGCAAATGCTATCGGGCCGAAACCGTCGGTAGGATTCCGGAAAATCGTACTGGTACTCGCGGTTGCTCACGCCGAGAATGCGTACCCCTTTTTCGATGCCCGCTTCTTCGTGCAGTTCACGCAACGCACACTGCTCGGGCGTCTCGCCGTCTTCCATGCCCCCTTGGGGCAACTGCCAACTATCCTTTTTGCGCGGCTTATGAACCAACAACAGCTCGTGTCGGCCTCCTCCACGCTTGGCGGGGCGAAGAATGAGGATCGACGCCGCTGATCGGTAGGTATCGGACACGGGAGAAAGATAGCAGAAAGCAGAAAAGAGAGAGCAGAGATGAAAAATAGCATCCGTAATCTGTTCTCTGTTTTCTCAGTTGCTGGAGTGCTTCTCTTCTTTGGCCTTTACGGCCACGCGGCGGCGGACCTTCGGGTCGTACTTCTTCATGTCCGCAATGTGCTCTTTCCATGATTTGCCCATTTTATCCTGCTTATGCAAGCGGATGGAACCGAGACGGACGTTCGTTTCGGCGGAATAGAGGGCGTAGACGGTGCGCTTTCCACGGGGCATAGTGCGGGGATTGTAGGGGTTATTTTCCCGATTGCAAGTAGTGAAACGCGCTATTCACGGCCACGGTGGCCTCTCCCGCGGCCGTGGTGAATTGGGCGAAGTGGTTGCTGCCGCTCGTGACGTCCCCCGCTCCGAAGATCCCCGGCACATTCGTCCGCATCGCCTCGTCGACCTGCAGGAACCCCTTGGCATCCAACGCGCAGCCCAGCTGCGACGGCAACTCGACCGCCGGAGTCGAGCCAATCTCGATGAACACGCCGTCGACCGCGAGAACGTCTTGGCCGTCGAACGGCTGATCAAGCTTCACGCCCGTCACTTTCTGTTCGCCCACAATTTCCACCACGTTGCGCTCGAGGACGAACGTGACGTTCGTTTTTTCCTTCACCTTGTCGACCCAATACGGCTCCGCACGGAATTCGTTGCGCCGGTGAATCAGATAGACCTTCGCCGCTACCTGCGCCGCGATCGCCGCGCCTTCGACGGCGCTGTCGCCGCCCCCGAGCACCGCCACGGTTTTGTTGCGATAAAAGAATGCGTCGCACGTCGCGCAGTACGTCACGCCCTTGCCGGCGAACTCGGCTTCCCCCGGTGCTCCGAGATGCCGTTTGTTGCTCCCCGTCGCGAAAATCACGGTCTTCCCTTCCACCGTTTCACCCCCCTGCATCGTGAGACGAAACCCCCCGTCGATCTTCTCCACTTTTTCGACTCTGCCGAGCTTCTGCGTCACGAGCGGACCGAAACTGAGCGCGTGGTTCTTGAACTTCTCCATCAGGTCCGGCCCGCGGATCTCGATTTCGCCGGGCCAGTTGCCGACTTCGGCGGCGGTCATGCCCATGCCGCCCTCCTCCGCGCCGATGAGCACGGTCGAAAGCTTGTAGCGCGCGGCGTACACCGCCGCGGTGTAGCCCGCGATCCCCAAGCCAACGACGACGACGTCCGTCATGGGCGAGAGACTACTTGATTCCATCGTCGCATCCAAGCACGATGGACTCGCATGCACACCTTCCGCACCACGTTCCTCCTCGCCGTCTTCCTCTCGCTTGCCATCGTGGCCTGTACGCCCGATGCGCCGCAGCCGGATGGCGGATCCACAAGCTCGATATCCGACGTCGTTCCACCCGATCCCGGCCAAGAGGGGCCCATGACGGTCGACCCGACGAATCGCGAATCGGTGGCCGCCGGCATCCTGGATGCGTTCGCACGGCAGGATTGGCCGATGCTCTCGACGTTCGTCGCCCCGACGGGCGTACGCTTCACGCCGTTTACCTACGTGAACGTCGACAGCGACCGGACGTTTTCCCCCACCGATATCGCGTCGTTCGGCGCCGACCAGACCGTGAAGACCTGGGGCGTGCAGGAGGGATCGGGCGAACCGATCGCCCTCACGAACATGCAGTATTTCGTCCGCTACGTGTGGGACCACGACTATCGCCAGGCGCAGGACGTCCGGTGGAACCACGTCCAGGATCGCGGATCGATGATCGACAACGTGCAGGACGTGTATCCCGGCGCGACGACCGTGGAATACAACTTCCCCGGCTTCGACCCGCAGTACGGCGGCCTCGACTGGCGCAGCCTGCGACTGGTCCTTGCGCAAGGCGACGACGGCAACTGGGTGCTGCACAGCGCGATCCATGACGAGTGGACGCCGTAAGGTGTTTATGCCCGTCGTAACCACGCGCAATTCCCATCCAAATGCGCCAATGCGAAACCTTTCGTTTCGACGTACATCCGCACCCGTTCTTCTCTCTCCTCGTTCGACGCGTCGGTGCCAAACAGCTCGTCGCGCAGATTCATAATGAGTACGCCGTCCGACGCGAGCAGTCGGCGCAGATCATCTATCAGGCGATCGCAGAGTGCAGCGTTCCGCTCGAACGGGCTTTGAGGCGCGTTGAAGAGACTGAAGCATGCGATAACGTCGTACGGCGGCTCGAGCGATGCCGTCCAATTCGGCGATACAAGATCGACGACGCGGTGGTCATAGCTGGACTTCGCTTGTGGCCGAATATCGACGCCGGTCACGCGCGCATCTAACCGAGCGAGCATCTCGGCGAAGAACGGCGGGTACCGGTCGCGAAAGGTGTCCTCGAGCACGTACGGTTCGGTCGATCCGCACCCGACGTCCAAGACGCGCAAACCGTTCGCATGCTCCATCAACGCCGCGACCGCATGGACCTCGTGCATGTCCGCCACGTCGAAATCGACGGCTCCCCCGAGTTCTTCGACGACCGAAAAGAAGAGATCCTGGGCATCCAGAAATCGCCGCTCCAGCAGAATGGACGCGGGATCCGCGCGATTCGCGACGCGTCGGAGGTACTCGAAGTCGGGAAGGGGCATATATGTGAATGGTGCCATGGGAGGGACTCGAACCCTCAATCCCGTAAGGGAACGCGATTTTGAGTCGCGCGCGTATACCATTCCGCCACCATGGCGTTCTACATAGAACGACGGCAGTGTAGCTGCGGTTCAGCCAAAATTCACGTACTCTGTATCGGTGCAGCGAGGCGATCTCTTCCGCATCCATTGGCATTCCTACGATTCCGAGACCTGCCGGGTCGAATTGAAGTACGAACTCGACGGCGAAGGCTTTACCGAGACGTACCAACTGCCAGGCTCCTGCACGGGCGGCGATCCCGGCGTTGCCGAACGCTTGCTCGGAACGCTCCATGTGTTCGCCGGCATCAGCTACTACAAGACGAACTTGCCGAAAGAGATCGAGATCGGCCATCCGGTCTCCCCCGCCGACGCCGCGTTCTTCACGAACGTGTACGAGAAGGGGCTGGGAGAACTCTTCTACGTGAATCAGATCGATCCGCGCGGCGTCGTGCAATTCATACCGAATATGGTCCCTCGACAGGCTCGGGATGACAAAGCTGTCAGTCTGAGCTCGACGAAGACTGGCAGCGGAAAGAAAAAATTGAACGTACTCGTTCCCTTCGGTGGCGGGAAAGATTCGGTCGTGACGGCGATGCTCCTCAAAGAAGCCGGGCATGCGGTGACGTTGTTACGCGTCGGAAAGCACGGTGCGATCGATGCACTGGCGAAAGCTCTTGGTTTGCCGATGCTCATCGTCGATCGCCGACTGGATCCCAAACTCTTCGAACTGAACGCGAAAGGCGCGCTCAACGGCCACGTGCCGATCACCGCGATCCTCTCGGCCCTCGCCGTTTTCATCGCCGAAACCGCCGGCTACGACGTCGTCGCGTTCAGCAACGAGCGCAGCGCGAGCGACGGGAATACCGTCTTCCACGAACTCGAGATCAACCACCAATGGAGTAAGTCCATCGAGTTCGAACGCGCGTTGCGCACGCATCTGGAAACGACCGTCGGCACGTCCGTCGAATACGTCAGCCTGCTGCGACCCTGGAGCGAACTGCGGATCGTGCAAGAGTTCGTACGCTTCGAAGCGGCTCTTTCCCACTTCACCAGTTGCAACAAGAACTGGAAGATCGATCCGACGAAGCGACAGCAAACGCTCTGGTGCCGACAGTGTCCGAAGTGCGCGTTCACGGGACTGTTACTTGCCGCATTCTTGCCGCGCGAACGCGTCGTGGACATCCAGGGCGGCGACGTGCTGGCCGATCCCACGCTCGTTCCGCTGTACGAAGAACTGCTCGGTCTCAGCGGTCACAAACCGTTCGAATGCGTGGGGACGCCGGAAGAAGCGACGGCCGCGTTCCACCTGGCGCATGAGCGCAACGGCTACGACGACGCGCCGGCCATGCGACGCTTCCTCGATTCCCCATTGGCGAAGAATGGAAAAGCTGCAGCCGAAACCGCGCTGACGCCGAGCGACGATCACTGTCTTTCGCCGGAATTACTCGCAGCTCTTCCGTCATGAGAATCCACGAGCTCGACGGCAAGACCATCTGCGTCCTCGGCTACGGCAAGGAGGGCCGTGCGACCGTGACAGCACTTGAACAGTACGCGCCGAATGCGGAGATCACGATCGCAGACAGACAAGCGGCTATACCAAAAGATTCAGACAAGCATTGGTGGCAACTTGGTGACGGATGGCTGGAGAATCTGAAGAAATTCGACATCATCATCAAGTCGCCGGGCATTCCGCCGCAGAAAGAACTGGAAGCGCACGCCGAGAAAACGATCGGCGCCGTACAGATCTTTCTCGATACCATTGCCGGATCGGGCGCCGTCGTCATCGGCGTCACGGGCAGCAAAGGCAAGAGCACGACGAGTGCGCTCATCGCGGCGATGCTGAAGGCCGGCGGCAAAGACGTAGGTCTCGTCGGCAACATCGGCGATCCCTCGATCGCGCACATCGGCGATGCGAAGAAGGGCACGATCTTCGTCCATGAACTGAGCAGCTACATGCTGCAGGATCTGACGTCTTCACCGCACGTCGCAGTCGTCACGAGCTTCTTCCCGGAACACCTGGATTATCATGGATCGATCGAGGCGTATTTGGATGCCAAGAAGAACATCGCACGGTTTCAGCGCGAGGAGGACGCCACGTACTTCAACGCCGATGCGCCGGGCGCCGTGACGATCGCGCAGGAAGGGCATGGTCGAAAAATTCCGGTACACGCCGGCGATTGCCCGATTGATCTGACCCAGACGAAACTCATCGGCGAGCACAATCGCGCAAACATCGCGCTCGCGTGGCGCGTCGTCGAAGATCTGGGTATCCGCAAAGAAACGGCCATCGCGGCGGCGAAAACCTTCCAGCCCCTCCCCCACCGCCTCGAATCGCTCGGCGTCGTGCACGGTATCGAGTGGATCGACGACGCGATCTCGACGACGCCCGAATCGGCCATCGCCGCGCTCGATGCGCTGGGCGACCGCGTGGCGACGATCATCCTCGGCGGCCAAGATCGCGGGAACGATTTCAGGGAATTGGCAAAACGATTAAAAGATTCTTCGGTGAAGACGATCATTCTGTTCCCCGGAAGCGGGCCGAGGATTCGGGAAGAGATCGAAGAAGTTACCTCACCCCCTCACCCCCTCTCCACTGCGGCGGAGAGGGGGAACCACGTTCATGCGGAGCATGTTGGAAAACAGTATGCCTTACGAAGCGCGCAACCCTCGTCGCAAGAATTTGCCTTAGATCTACGCAAAAATATGACAAATGCAGAACAAATATTATGGGAGGCCTTGCGTAATCGGCGGGTTGGAAATGCAAAATTTAGGCGGCAGCATCCGATTGGAAAATATATTGCGGATTTTTTCTGCGCCTCTGCAAATCTCGCCATTGAACTGGACGGATCCATTCACAATACGGAAGAAAAACGGTACTCGGACTCGGAACGTGACGCATACCTCAAAGACGCGGGAATAACGACGATACGATTGAAGAATGATGATGTCATTCATGACCTTCCCCACGTTTTGAAAAACATTGAAAAGCAGATCTCCCCTCTCCATCTCAATGGAGAGGGGCCGGGGGTGAGGTTGATTGAGTCAAATATTGAATTTTTTGAAGTCTCATCCATGGACGACGCCGTCCGCATCGCAAACGAACAGACGCCCGCCGGACAGATCGTGCTGCTTTCCACGGCATCCCCCAGCTACGGGATGTTCAAAAATTTCGAAGAGAAGGGGGATGCGTTCGCAGCAGCCATTCATGCTTTGTAATCCCTTCAAAAACAAGAAGCGGCTGTCATGGTGAGCCGTGCCGAACCATGGCGGAAAACGCTGATTTTTGCTATAATACTTCGATGCGTTCGATCCTCTCGTATCCCCGCCTCCTGGGCCTCGGCATGTGCATGGGCGCGGCGTACGTTCTCTACCAGATCGGCGTGTTTCATTGGCTGGACGGCACATTGGACGGTTTCGGCTATCCGGCCGTCTTCGCGGCGGGCTTGCTCTTCAGCTACGGCTTCACGACGCCGTTCGCCATCGCCGCGTTCGTCGAAATGGCCGGCGAGGTGAATCCGTGGATCGCCGCACCCATCGCGGGCCTCGGCGCGTTCCTCTCGGATCTCGTCATCTTCGAACTCCTGAAAATCAGCTTCTTCGGCGACGAGCTCGAACGACTGCGCCACTCGCGCCTTATCGATTGGATCCACCGCATGTTGCACCACGAAAGCACGCCGGAACGTTTGCGGCGCTACGCGCTCTGGACGTTGTCCGGCGTCGTCATCGCCTCTCCCCTCCCCGACGAAATCGGCGTCGCGCTCTTGAGCGGCACGACCCGCATGAGCGCACGCGCTTTCAGCATCATCTGCGTCACGATGAACACGGTCGGCATCCTGATCGTCTTGCTCCTGGCTCGAGCGGTTCACGCGGGCTGAGAGCCGTCCCCGGCACGAACCTTCGCCGGGCGAAGGATTTTGCCATTCAGCGTGTAGCCTTCTTCGAACACCTCTACGACCGTGCCGTCGGCGCCGGGGCCCGCCGACAATACGTCGTGTCGCTGGGGATCGACCGGCGCACCGAGCGATTGCATCCGCTGGAGACCGAGCTCCGTCACTTGCCGGAAGAGATCCTGCTCGATCGCCGTCACGCCCTTGACCCATTCGTGTCCCGCGAGATCCGACGGCACGCTCTGGAAGGCACGTTGAAAATTATCGAGCGTCGGGAGGATGCGGCGGATAACCCCTTCGGTGGCATACGATCGCAAATCGTTCGCTTCGCGTTCCAGGCGTTGCTTGGCGTTCTGCAAATCCGCCTGCGCACGGCCCGCGATGTCCTTCACTCGCGCGAGCTCGGCGCGCAGCGACGACGCATCGTCCCCTGTCTGCTTCGTGTCAGCCGGCGGTGTGGGAGGCATGGGATCGGTCATAGTCAATCAACGATGACGCAGGGAACGGTCGGATCCGCGATGCAGTTCTCCGCGGGCGGATCCCCGCGCTCCGGGCAGGTGCGCGAGTAGAGGCATGCGTCGTCGGTCATCGCCGCCCATTCGCGTTCCAGGTCGGCTTGGTCATCTGCGGTCGTGAGGAGGATTTTGTCCGTATCCTGGAAGTCGTAGCTCAGCGAGAAAGGCCGCTCCTTCCCATTCACGACTATACGCCAGGGACTTTCGGAACAGAGCGTTTCGCCGTCGGGATCGCGGCTGATCATGCAATTGGCCGTGAAACCGATCGAGAGCGATTCGAAGAAATCCGCGAGCGTGAGACCGGGCTTGTGGCGATGGATCACGTTGCCGATACCGTCATGCAGATGCAGGAACTGGCGCATCGGCCCGCCCGGATACCGGCCGTCTTCCGCCGGCTTCGACATGTACCGCTCACTGGAGAAATCGACGGGCACGCCATCGAGCATCACGCGGAAGTCCGCATGCGTGTGGTTGGGATCCGGATTCACCGCCGGACCCGCCGGACGACGGAATAGGATGATCACGGCGAGTCCTGCGGCGATGAGCGCGATGGCGGGAAGAAGGCGTTTCATTCCGTATTACTCAACGACGATCGAGAACGTCATGTCGCGGTGGCCGGGACCGCACGGAACGCCGCAGCGTCCGGCGAAGGTGCCGGTGACGTCCGTGGGGAGATCGACGACCGTCTCGGAGCCGGGTTCGACGCGGATGTTCAACCCCAGGTCGGCGACGAGGAGGCTGTGAATGCCTTTGTCACCCTTTAAACGCAACGATACCTTCTCGCCTTTCTGGGCGGTGATCGTCGACGGCGTGAACGTCCAGTCCGTGATCGTCACATCGATGACGCGCGTGTCGTCTTCCATTGCCGTGGGAGCAGAGGACGTTTCTTCCATCGCGGCGGAAGCGGATGACGCTTCCATGGCGTCGACCGATGAAGAAGAGGAGCTGCCGTTCTCGGAGACCGTAGCCGGCGAGCACGCGGCGAGCGACAAGGCCATAACGGCGGCCAGGAGGTACTTGTTCTTCATGGGAAACGGGGAGAAACTGACAGGAGCGCGTATTGTAGGAATTCCCCTCCCCCTATGCAACGTTTCCGCCTCGCAACCTGGATCCTGACGATCGGCCTCGTGGCTGTATTCGCTTGGTTCGGCATCGATAAATTCATCACTCCCGCCGCGTGGCTCGGTTGGATGCCCGCCTGGATGGACGGCTTGGCAGGCATGCCAGTGGAGACGTGGCTGAAGGTCGTCGGCGCGCTCGAGATCCTCTTCGCCATCCTGCTCCTGATTCCGATCCGCAATATCCGCCGCACAGGCGCGGTCCTCATCGCCCTCCAGCTTCTTTCGATTCTCCCCATCGCCGGCTTCAACGACGTGGGCCTGCGGGATTTCGCCATGATGATGAGCGCGATCGCGTTGGCGGTGTTGCTCTGAAGATCAAGAATGCGTTTCGCGATATTCCCGCGAGGGGAAGAGCAGCACGACGATCCGCAGAAGCACGGCCGCCGCCGCAATGATCGCCGCGACGAGGCTGATCGGCAGCAGTCCGCCCGGCCACGTGTCCGGCTGCATCCACCCGTCCAATCCCATGGTCAGCACGTGAAAGAAAATAAGGAGAAGACCCAGGTATCCCAATCGCTGGATCCGAATCCACTGATGTTCACCGAGCATGGCGGCCACGGACGACTGCGACGAGTACGCGACGCCCGCGAAGATAAAGAACGCGAGAACGCCGAAGATCATCGAGAGTTCGCCCGTCAGGTTCACCGCGCCGTTCTCGGCGAAGAACTTCGGATACGTGGCCGGATTGAATTGCAGCAGTGACAGCAGACCATGGAGCGCACCGAGGCCGAACCCGATCGACCCGAGCGGTTTGCGCAGGACCAGCAGCGGCACGATCCCCGACGCCCAAAATCGTGCCAACGGCCCAAGCATGTACGAGAGCGCGATGCACCCGAGCGACGCGAGCGAAATCGCCTTGTTCGAAATGAAGAGCGGGAAATCCTCCCACGGTGTCCCCTTCACGAGGTGGTAGCGAATGACCGCGTACCCGAACGCGACGAGCAGGATTGTGAGAACGAACGGCCAGACCGATTTCTGCGATGGTGTGTGCATAGGAAGAAATGTACGCCTCCCCTGACCGACGGCAATATTGAAATGGTGTCACGGGCCAGGATTGAACTGGCGACCCCGGGCTTATGAGTCCCGTGCTCTACCAACTGAGCTACCGTGACATGG
>CAZXKA010000008.1:0-47839 GCA_964641555.1 uncultured Candidatus Peribacteria bacterium
GGAGCAAAGGGGATTAGATACCCCCGTAGTCCACGCCCTAAACGATGCGGGCTCGGTGTGGGACGTTCAATCATGTCCCGTGCCTTAGCTTACGCGGTAAGCCCGCCGCCTGAGAAGTACGGCCGCAAGGCTAAAACTCAAAGGAATAGACGGGGACCCACACAAGCGGTGGAGCATGGGGTTTAATTCGATGACAAGCGAAGCACCTCACCCAGGCTTGACATGTAGGGAATCCCGAAGAAATTTGGGAGTGCCGCAAGGAACCCTAACACAGGCGCTGCACGGTCGTCGTCAGCTCGTGCCTTGAGGTGTACTGTTAAGTCAGCCAACGAGCGCAACCCTCATCCTATGTTGTTTTTTCATAGGAGACTGCCGCCTCCAAGGCGGAGGAAGGTGAGGATGACGTCAGATCAGCGTGGCCCTTATGCCTGGGGCAACACCCGTGCTACAATGGCCGGTACAAACCGCAGCGAACCCGCGAGGGGGAGCCAATCGGAAAAAACCGGCCTCAGTTCGGATTGAAGTCTGCAACTCGACTTCATGAAGTTGGAATCGCTAGTAACCGTGAATCAGCTACGTCACGGTGAATATGTTCCTGGGTCTTGTACTCACCGCCCGTCAACTCATGGAAGGTAGGGGCACCCGAAGCTCCGTTACTCGCAAGAGGCGGAACCACGGTGACACTACTGACTGGGAGTAAGTCGTAACAAGGTATCCGTAGGAGAACCTGCGGATGGAACACCTCCTTACCAGGGAGATTACCTCGTCCATCGGCCCCGCATCCGCGGGACCGCGTAGGACGAAGCGTGCTCTAGTCGGTCATTACAGCTAACACGCACTTTGATTGTCCCGGAATGACCCCATCGCCATGAGCCCGCGCCCTTCGGGGCCGGGGACCATGGTGATGAGTCCGGAAGGTCTCTCTACTACGCGATGGCGTGAAAGCCCCGAAGAAGCCCCGAAAGGGGCTTTTTTGTTACATCCGCACCGTCGGCGAGCCCGTATCCTTCCCTCCTTTGCGCAATTTTTCGCGCGCGGCTTTGGCCAGTTCTTCGTACTTCTCCTTCATTTCCAACAGTTCGTCTTCCGTCAATTCTTCCAAATCCAAGAGCGCGGTGTGGGCGTCCTTGTCGGCCCGGATGAGTTCGTCGAGCTTGATCTGCACCGCCGCGCTCTCGCGGTTCTGCGTGTTTTGGATCAGGAACACCATGAGGAACGTGACGATCGTCGTGGTCGTGTTGATCATGAGCTGCCACGTGTTGCTGTACTGGAAGATCGGACCCGTCACGAGCCAGAGCACGATGATGCCGACCGCGAACGAGAATGTGAGCGGATGCCCCATGCGCGCGGACGTCCACTTGGAGAACGCCGTGAACGGGTGTTTTTTTCCGTGGGACGCCGAGGACGAGAGGAGGGGGAGATGTTCGCGCATGCGACGATTCTACGTCAGATGCGGGCGGAATTGACAGAGGGGCGCGGTCGGCAGAGCCTTGGGCCATGAGTTTTGAGTACGGCAAGGAACAGGCGCAAGGCATACCCTACGAACCGCACGGAAAAGAGCGGGAGCTGGTAGCCGCGATGTTGCTGGAAGAACTGTTCAAAACAATCGGCTCGACGAAGATTGTTCGGTTTCGAAAGAATTACGGCCGTTTTTCGGTTCCTTTGCCGCAGGGTGAAGAATTGTTGCGCTACGCGCAGATTGATTTGCTCGGATCCACATTCGGAAATCTCCGTCTGCGCATACTCGTCGATATCCCCTGCTCTCCGCCGGAAGAAGGCATTCTCTTCCGAGATCCGTACGTGCAAACGTTCGAATTGCTCATCCCAAAACAGTATCAGGAATCCCATCCGGAACACCCGCCGTTCGCCTTTCATGAAGAGGTCGGCGACGGCCCGCCGCCCTTCACGCACGTTCAGCCGGATCTACCCACACAGCACAGAACAAAGAACGCGCTCTACATGGCGTATTCCGCGTTATTTTTGGCGGCGGCCTTCTGCGTCACGACGCACTGCACGAACACGAAGCAAGCGGTGAACGACGTGATCGACAAACCCGCCCATAAGAAAAAAGAGGAACCGCGTGACGATCGGGCGGCTATTCCACAGATGCGGCCGCGATGATGCGTTCAAGAATACGGGTACGCAGATCGTCATCGTTGATACTTTCCAGCAATTTCCCCAGGAATCCCTCCACGAGCAAACGGCGCGCTTCGTCCGGCATGATGCCGCGGGATGCGGCATAGAAGAGATCCTCCGGATTCACGCGCGACACCGTCGCCGAGTGGCTCGCTTTCACGTCATTCGTTTTGATCTCCAAACCGGGGATCGCGTCGATTTTGGCGGATGAATCGAGCATCAGCGCCTCCTGCGTCAGATACGTCTGCGTCCCTCCGCCGCCCAATCCGATTTCAATGCGACCATCTAAGAGCGCCTGCCCCTTCGCGAGCGCCACCGCGCGCATCGCCACTTCCCCACTGCCATCCCGCGCATCGAACACGTTGCGAATGATCGCCTTCGGATGGTCACCCGCACGCGCAACGACGACCCACGACGCCGCACTCCGCGCACCCGGACCGGTGCACGTCGAACGAATCGCGTGCTCGACGGTTCCCCCGATCGTCACGGGCCTCCAGTGGAGGCCTCCGCCCGCCGCGATGCGCGCCTCGGCCCGCACGGCCCCCGTCGCATTCTCCTGCACCGTCAGCACTTCGCACGTAGCGCCTTCGCCCACCGTCACTTCGATGCACCGATCGCCATCGTTCGGCGCCAGCTCGATGTACAACCGCGATTCCGTCCCCGCAGGCACGGAAATCGACAGGCAACTGCCGTCGATCGGCTCATGGCGAACCCACGCGGTGCCGGTACTGGCGGGAATCATGATCGCCATGGATGTGCAGTGTCTACTTTCCCGCCTGCCGCAGCAAATGGCGGTACTGGCTCGCGAACGCGTTGCGAATACCCTCGGCACTGCTGTTCGTGAAGATATTACATCCCGTCACGCGCTGATGCTCCGCGAGAACGGCGGCCGCTCCGGAGACGCCGCGCACGATTGTTTCGAGTTGTCTGGGTGTCATTTTCTGAAGCGCATCGGAAGAATAACGACTCAATACCGACTCGATCGCTTCGAATCCCCGGACCTTCTGCGCAAGATTCATATGTATATTTTAACATAAATTCTATATTTTATCCAACAGATCCCTCCATCTCCAATTCAATCAAACGGTTCAATTCCACCGCGTATTCCAGCGGCAATTCGCGGACGATCGGCTCCAGGAACCCATTCACGATCATCGCGGTCGCTTCTTCTTCCGAGAGTCCGCGGCTCATGAGGTAGAAGACGTCCTCCTGCGACAACTTTCCCACCGTCGCCTCGTGGGCGATCGTCACGTCGTCGTTGCGGACGTTGATGTCGGGGATGGTGTCCGTTCGGCTTTTCTCATCGAGCAGCAGCGCGTCGCACTCCACCTGTGCCGTGCAATCGCGTGCGTGCGGCGCGATCACGAGCTTGCCCCGGTACACCGCGACGCCGCCCGCTTTCGAAATGGATTTGCTCGTCACACGACTACTCGTATGGGGCGCCAAATGCATGACTTTCGCACCCGTGTCCTGCCACTGATCCTTGTTCGCGAACGCCACGGCAAGGTGGTCGCATCGCGCGTGCTCGCCAACGAGCATCGAGCACGGGTAGAGCATCGTGACGCCCGACCCCATGTTCCCGCCGATCCACTCCATCGTCGCGTCGCGCTCCACGATCGCGCGCTTCGTGTTCAGGTTGTACGTGTCGCGACTCCAGTTCTCGACGCTCGAGTACCGCGCGGTCGCCCCCGGCTTCACGAAGACTTCGACCATCCCCGCGTGCAGCGCGTGCGAGCCGTACTTCGGGGCGGAGCAGCCCTCGATATAGTGCACCTTCGCGCCTTCCTCCACTACGATGAGCGTGTGCTCGAACTGGCCCATGTTCTTCGCGTTCATGCGGAAATAGGCCTGGAGCGGTTCTTTCACCTCGACCCCGGCGGGGACGTAGAGGAACGTTCCCCCGCTCCATACGGCGCCGTGCAAGGCCGCGAACTTGTGGTCGGTCATCGGCACGCACTTCATGAAGTACTGCCGGACCAAATCCGGATGCCGCTCCACAGCATCGTCCATGTCGAGGAAGATGACGCCCTTTGCTTCCCATTCTTGCTTGAGTGAATGATAGATCACCTCGCTCTCGTACTGCGCGCCGACGCCCGCCAGCACGCGCCGTTCGGCCTCCGGGATCCCCAGACGGTCGTACACCTGTCGCACATCCTCCGGAATCTCCTTCCAGTCGCTCGTGTTCTCAATGCCAGGTCGCGCATAGTAAATAATGTCTGTCAGATCGAGCTTGCTGAGATCAGGCCCCCACGTTGGCATCGCTTTCTCACGGAACACCTGCAAGCTCTTGAGACGGTGTTCGAGCATCCACGCAGGTTCGTTCTTGTCGGCTGAAATTCGACGCACCAATGCCTCACTCACACCGCGCTCCGCGCCATCCGCATACGAGGACTGATTGGCAGTGTCGAGCGTCGCGCGCGTCAGCCCCGCGAAGATGCGCTCTTCGCTCTGTTCGGCGTGCTGCTGCACGTCATCGACCGTGGAACGGGTGCGGGTCATTGCGAGAAGCAGAAAACAGAACGCAGAAGCAGAATGTACTGCATGGACGATCGAAGCACGAACAATCCGTCAAAAGAAAGATGGTCGTCCACCACGGCATCCGCGAGCGCCGTGATTCACCGTTGCGATCGAGCCAAAAACGATAGTTTCTCTGGCTTGAGGTATACGATCATCCACCGGTTTCCACACGAAATGTGGAAAACTCGTGGAAAACCTTGGGAAACTGTGTGGACGGTGATACATGCAAAAAACGCCTCCCCTACGGTCAGAGGAGGCGTTTGGACCATTGGGCGATGCATCGTGTTCTACGCCGCGACGGACTGCTGTGATCGGTAGGCAATACGCGCGTCAACCCGCGCACGGTTCATCAGTCGACGGAATTCTTTTCGGTCGAATCGCTTGTGCGATCCTCCTACGTGAATTTCAACGTATCCATTCCACTGCTGCATCGCTTTCATGAACGCGGCGGCGCGTTGAGGGAAGGGAAGATGATAAATATCCCGTCCGTCTCCGACCTGGTGGCCATCCGCATATTCATTCCAGCCGTGACGCAGAACGGCCGCAAGCGCATCGATCGGCGCGAGCGAATCCAGATCACGGAAGATGCATCCTATCTCCGGACCGAAAAAACATTCGCAGTCGGTCGGAACCGCCCGAGGTTCCATCAGGACTCGTTCTTTTTCCGTGAAGTCGGACTCCTTAGAATGGAATACCACTCCAAACGGATGGTCTTCCGTAGCTTCAGACAACATCGCGTAGAACATTCTGTGCATCTCCTAACCAATGGTGCGAATCGTACGGGCCACGCGCCCGCACAAACAATAACCTTCGCGGTGACCGCAAGGTTGCGGAGCTTGTACAAGAAGGTCCCCAAAATAGCAAGGGTCTATTGGGACGGACGTCAAAATCACGCGCAAAAACACCCTATGCCATTCGGCATAGGGCGTTATATGCCTCTCAATCCAACTCGTACGTGATCGTCACCGTCACCGTGATTTCCTGTTCGCCCGACGGCAACGGTACGGACGCGTTCGCGACGTCATCACCCACGGCGTACGCCTCGCGCTTTTCCATCATGATCGGCGGGTACCACCCTCCCCCGTTCTCCTGGAAGCTCTGCACGTCGCCCAGTCGTTCGTCGAGCTGGTCGGCCAACGCTTCGGCTTTCTTCTTCGCATCGTCGATCGCCTGCGTGCGCGCCTCGGTCTGCTTGGCTTCGAGATCATCGACCGTAAAGCTGACGCCGCCCGCCTGGTTCGCGCCGTTATCGGTCGCGGCCGTGAGCACGTCGCCGACCTTATCCAGATCGCGCACCTTCACGCGCAGGCTCTGCATCGCCTCGTAGCCGCGCAGGCGCTGCCGGCCGTCGGCCCAGTCGTAGCTCGGGTTCAAGTAAAACGATTCCGTGCGGATGTCTTTATCATCGATCCCGAGCGCCTTCACCGCGGCAATCACCTTGTTCATGTCCGTCGCGATGCGATCGGTCGCGTCCTTCGCCGTTGGACGCGGTCCGGTCGTGATGCCGAAACTGAGCTCCGCGACGTCGGGCGCCACGTTGATCGTGCCTTCGCCAGTCACCGTAATCGTGCCGGACGTGGCGGGGGCGGGTTGCCGGTCGAGGTGCTTGCCGTAGACGAAGAATCCGCCGGCGATGACGACCGCGGCGATCACCGAAGCGGCGAGTTGGGACATAGGATTCATATCGAAGAGGAAAGAATAGGAACACTGTACTCTACGTCCGGATTGAACGAATGTAACAACACTGCCGCTTCATTCAGGCGTCGAGCCGGATCGACGTCGTCTTCGGCAGATACTGTTTGTATCCCTCTTTCTCCAATCGTTCGGCCAATTCCGCGCCGCCGCTTTCGACGATTCGCCCGTGCACCATCACATGCACTCGGTCGGGACGGAGGTGTTGAAGGATGCGCGCGTAATGGGTGACAACGAGTGCTGAAAATGTCGGCGACCGCAATGCGCGCACGCCTTCGGCGACGATCTTCAACGCATCGACATCCAATCCGCTATCGGTTTCATCGAGCAACGCCATCCGCGGTCGAAGCATATCCATCTGCAGCACTTCCGCCTTCTTCTTCTCGCCGCCGGAGAATCCTTGGTTGAGCGATCGCTCGGCGAATGCGGGATCCATGTGGAGCGCCTGCATCCGCTCGAGCAGCGCGTCTTTGAATTGGAGGATCGTCATCGGCTTTTCGCCGCGCGCCGTCGCTTGCGCTTTGTGGGCGGCGTACAGAAAACCACGCAACGTCACGCCCGCGATCTCGCGCGGATACTGGAACGCCAAGAAGAGTCCCGCCATCGCGCGCTCGTGCGGCTCCATGTCGAAGAGATTCTTTCCGTCGAACGTCGCGGATCCGACCGTCACCGCGTACGTCGGATGTCCCATGAGCGCGTTCACCAAACTCGATTTCCCGGAGCCGTTCGGCCCCATGATCGCGTGCACTTCGCCCTCCGGCACCTCGAGCGAGAGGCCCTTCACGACTTCTTTGTCCTCCACGGAGACGCGGAGATCGGTAAGGGAGAGGAGGAGGGGCATGGAGAGGAATTGTAGCAGCCCGACCGTTCGTTGACGTGAACGTCCTACGGGGGGTATAAGGCCGCGCTATGGCCGAAACGGAGCCTACCGCACTGGAAAGAATCCTTGCAGAAGCGCAGGAGGAAGTCGACGCGCTGCGCGAACATAATCCCGTCTTACGTGAACCGCTCGAGCGACTGCACCTCCTCATCGGTGACGCACGACGGTGCATCCAGCACGCCACCGCTCCCCTTGCAGCCGTTCCGGCCGCGCCCGAAGCGCACGATTCCTCCCGATCCGCATGTCAGCAAGAGATTTTTGAAAGGATCTGTTTTCCGCAAGGAAAGTTGCATGGCTTTGGTGCATTCGAGCATCAGATCCCCGAGATCGAACAAACCATCCACCAGGGGCTGCTCTATCCGCGGGAATTCAGTCGACCGCAACTCGTGGCCTACGCCATGCTGTTGCACCAGCACGGCCAAGTGCCGTTCGATGAGATCGTGCAGAAAACGGGATATAAGCCGAGCACGATCATGCAAAATCTGTCGAGCATGAAAAAGAAGATATCCTTCGCCGGAAGAATCCTGACATTTTCTCCGACATCGGCACGGCACGGATTTCCGGCGACCGTCCGGCTCGATTCGCTCGAGATGCACTCGCATCCGATCGACAACGAAGCGGTGGCGGCCATGGTCGATGACCACATCAAGCGGATCTGGGACAACGAAGGCGGCACCCCCACTCTGCCGGACGACACCCGCCCCCATATGTACGTCAGCCCGGTGGTACGAGCGGGATTGGCAACCATCACGGAAAGGCGCCTTGCGAACCATATCTTCGTGAGATGGACGGACATCCTGGAAGCGATCCGGGCGGTCGCACCGACGTTTCACTACAACCTTCGGGATTTGGCATGGCATTTCGATCTTCTGCTCTCTTACGACGGCCGGCCATCGATGCAACTGGCACTCAGCGACAAGACGAACGCGCTGCATTTCAAGGCTTGATTCGCCTGCCCGTCGCCGGACCCTTGTGTATCCTGCGTTCATGCCGAAAGTCCGCTTCATCCAAGCCAACGGCACCGTCACCGAGGTCGACGCCCCGGAGGGCGAGACGATCCTGCGTATCGCGCTCGACGCGGGGATCCCCATGGAGCACGCGTGCGGCGGCAACGGATTTTGCACCACGTGCATGTGCCGCGTGAAAGAGAACATGCAAAATCTCAGTCCGCGCAACGACCGCGAGGAGAACATGGGCATCACGGACGATCCCGAACGCCTCAGCTGCCAGAGCCAGGTGCTGGGCGACGTGACGGTGGAGGTGATTGAGTATTAGAAGCAGAAAAAAAATATTTCACTGCTTCTGCTTCTGTTTTCTGCTTCTTTTACGCGTGCGCCGCTTCCATGACTGGCACCGCATCGACGGCCGCCACGGCACGCAGCTTGTTCTTCACCTCTTCGTTGTACGGCTCGAGGCGGTTGATGCGGCGATAGGCTTCTTCGGCTTTTTCTTTGTTTCCCAGTTGCAGATAACACTCGGCCAGAAGGTGCAGGAGCTGCGTGTCTTTCGATAAAAACAACGACGCTTTTTCGAGGAGCGGCGCGGCTTCCTCGAACCGGTGCGCGGCGATGCACGCGCGGCCGAGGGCGGAACAACGATCCGGGTTCTTGGCATCGCGATTCAACGCTTCTTGGTAGGCGTAACACGCGTCCACGTACTTGCCCTGGCGGTAGTACGAAAGACCCAAGTTCGCGTGGAACGACACGTCGTCGCAGTGCTGCAGGAGTTCCTTGTACATCGCCTCGGCCTTCGATTCGCGCTCGGTCGTCAGGTACAACTTCGCCAGCTGCGCGCGGACGTCGTGCGCGTGGGGCTGGATCGTGAGCGCCTGGATGAGGATGCGCTCGGCTTCTTCGTTCTTCTGTTGCGCGATCGCCTTCTCCGCATTGCGCATGAGCGTGCGCACTTGCTGCATTTCGATCGCCGACGTACGCGGATTCTTGCGCGGCTTCTCAAGCACCGTCTCCTCCACGATCGCCGCGCCGCGCTCTTCGACATCGGCAAAACGTTGCTGCACGCTGCGCACGAAGCGCCGGATCGTGCGTTGCTTCAGGAGCAATCGCAGACCCAGCAGGGTGCAGAGGCCGACGAGCGAGCCGATGAGAACGAAGACATACACCATAGGGCTTATAAGCGGCAAAAGGCTCCGGGAAAAGAACCTCTCGCGGCACAGAATGGTACTCAGATCACCCCCAAGCGCAAGTATCCTTGTCACTTTCTTCGTGTACCACGCATGATTCCCATGCTTTCGACAAGGAGGAGTCCGACGCCGACCGTGATGCAACTGTCGGGCAAATTGAAGATGGGGAACGTGCCGACGGCGACGTAATCGGTCACGAAGCCATGTATCCAACGATCGATGACGTTGGCGAGCGCGCCTCCGAGAATCAGTCCGTATCCGATGCGCGAGACGAGCGTCTGACTGCGAATCGCGACGACGAGCACGACCGCGAGCGCGCCGAGAATCAGCAGTTCCTGCCACGGCGATGGCAAACGCACGCCGAAGGCGATGCCGGGATTCTCGGCGTAGCGCAGCATCAGCCAATCCCCGAGGACCGGCACGGGCGCAGCAAGAAACGTACGGGCGAGAAATCCCGCAGCAAGACCGGCGATGCACGAGCCGATGGCGACGAGAAGCAGAATGTAGAAGGAGAAAACGAAAATAGCATATCACTGCTTCTGCTTCTCCTTCTGCTTCTTCTATACTCGTCCCATGTTCCGACGGATGGATCTGCTGCTGCTCGGCGTCGTTGTCGTCCTCACGCTGTTCGGGCTGGCGATGATCGCGAGCGTCTCGGTGTTCAAAAGCTACCAGCTGACGCAGCGTCTGGTGGAGTCCGGGTTCCGCGAGTCCTCGAGCAACGCGCTCTTTTTGTGGCGCTCAGCGCTCCACGTACTCGTCGGTTTCGGCGCGATGTTCGTCACCGCGTCGATCCCATACCGCGTGTGGGAACGCTACGCGCGCCCGCTCTTCCTCCTCACGATCGTTCTCCTCATCGCCGTCTTCATTCCCGGCCTCAGCAACGAATACGGCACGGCGCGCAGTTGGCTCATCGTCGGCGGTTTCTCGGCGCAGCCGTCGGAGTTCCTGAAGATCACGCTCGTGTTCTACCTGGCCGTGTGGCTGCAAAAACGCGAGCAACTCATCGCCACGTTCAAAGAAGGATTCATCCCGTTCGTCGTCATCCTCCTCCTCTCCACGTTCCTTGTCGCCATCCAACCCGACCTCGGATCGTTCCTCGTGCTCTCGGCCATCGCCATTTCCATGTTCTTCATCGCCGGCGGCAACGTGTTCCAGCTCTTTCTCGGCGGCACGCTCGCGGCGGTCATGGGGCTCCCGATCATCCTGAGCAAGGAGTACGTCCGCAACCGGTTCCGAGCGTTCCTGGCGCCGGATGACGAACGGATCGCCGAGACGATCGGATTCCAGATCAAGCAAGCGCTCATCGCGGTGGGGAGCGGCGGTCCGTTCGGCGTCGGCTACGGCAAATCGATCCAGAAGTTCGGGTATCTCCCGGAAGTGCAGGCCGACATGATCTTCGCCGCGATGGCCGAAGAGTTGGGATTCTTCCGGCTCATCATCGTCCTCACGATGTACGGCCTGCTCGTGGTCCGCGGATTCAAAGTCGCGCGCGAGGCGCCGGATCGCTTCGGGTTCCTGGTCGCCACCGGCATCACCACGTGGATCGGGTTCCAGAGCGCCCTCAACATCGCCATCAACCTCTCGCTCTTCCCGCTCACGGGCCTCACGCTGCCGTTCATCAGCTACGGCGGATCGTCGCTCGTCACCCTTCTCGCGGGTGTCGGCATCCTGCTGAACATCTCGATGCACTCTACGGAGGGCGTGCTGGCGGAGCGCCGTCCGCGCCGGAAGCAGTCGCTGTTCTCCCTTACATCATGAAGGTGCTCATGATCGGCGGCGGATCGGCGGGCCACGTCGCGCCGATGGTCGCCGTCGCGGAAGCGTTGCGCTCGTTGGAATCGGACGTTCATATCACGTTCGTCTGTTCGGATCGGCCGAGCGACGGGGCGTTCCTCGCGATGGAGGGAGAGACGTATCGGACGCTTCCGCTGCCACGTCGTTCGTTCGCGATGCCGTTGCAGCTGCTGCGCGGCTTCACGGAAAGCCTGCGCATGCTGAAGAGCGAACGACCGGACGTCGTGTTCAGCAAAGGAGGATCCGTGAGCGTACCGACGTGCCTCGCCGCGCTCCTACATGGCATTCCGATCGTCGTGCACGAATCCGACGCGGTGATGGGGATGGCCAACAGAATTACATCATCGTTCGCCACGCGCACATTGAGAGGAACGGACATCGGCAATCCGATCCGCACGAGGATCACGAACGGAAAGAGAGAAGAGGGATTGCGCATGACAGGACTCACCGGCGATCGTCCGATTCTGCTCGTCATGGGCGGCAGCCAGGGCGCGCTCACGATCAATCAGACGGTCGCGCGACATCTCGATGAACTGCTCGCGATCGTCGACGTCATCCATCTGACCGGCAAAGGAAAGAGTGTGGCGGAGCAACGCACGGGATACTTCACCACTGAATTCGGAAGCGACGTGCTTCCGCATTTGTACGCCTGTGCCGACGTGGCGCTCAGCCGTGCAGGAGCAAGCAGTATCGCCGAACTGGAAGCCTGGAACATCGCAGCGATCGTCGTGCCGATCAAAGGACTCGCGGGGAACCACCAGGTGAAGAACGCGGAACGTGCCGCGAAGCGAGGAGCGATCCATTTGCCGCAAGACCGGCTCGACGCGGAGCTCGTGTCATGCGTTCGATCGATCGTCGATACGCGTATCGGATCGTCAACGGAGAAAGGCCGGGCGCGTTACGCACCCGCTCCAGAAGCCGCTCGACTCATCGCCGAGACCGTGTTGCAATCGGTTGCACGGAAAAAGGTCGATGCGTAGCCTGGGGCAACTATGTATAAGTTCCTCATTCCGCTGTTCGCATTAGCGCTTCTTATCGGTTGCTCCTCCCCCACCGTGACCACTTCCGACACCGGCACCATCCCCGCCTTCGACGGCACCCTCCTCTCCGGCAAGCACACCGTCGTCATGAAGACGACGCTGGGAGACATCACAATCGAGCTCGATGCCGACCAGGCGCCCAAGACCGTCACGAACTTCGTAACCTTGGCCAAGAGCGGCTACTACAACGGCCTCACGTTCCACCGCGTCATCCCCCGCTTCATGATCCAGGCCGGCGACCCCTCCGGCGACGGCACGGGCGGCGCGTCGATCTTCGGTCCGGAATTCGAGGACGAGATCAACGACATCAAACTGACGCGCGGCGTGATCGCCATGGCGAACCGCGGGCCGGACACGAACGGCAGCCAGTTCTTCATCGTCCAAGCCGACGGCACGCCCTGGCTGGACGGCCGCCACACAGCGTTCGGAAAGGTGATCGCTGGTGACGACGTGATCGACAAGATCGCGGCGGTGGAACGCGACGCGAACGACAAGCCGCTGCGCCCCGTGACGTACACGATCGAGGTGAAATAAGAATGTAGAAGGAGAATGTAGAAGCAGAACGTCTCGTTCTTCTGCTTCTGCTTCTGTATTCTGCTTTCTCGTATGCGCACCCGCTTCGCCCCCTCTCCCACCGGCCACCTGCACGTCGGCGGGCTGCGCACGGCGCTGTACGCCTGGCTGCTCGCGAAGCAATCGGGCGGGCAATTTTTGGTGCGGGTCGAGGACACCGACAAAGCGCGCGAAGTGCCGGGATCGATCGAGCAGATGCTGCAGGCATTGCATTGGGCCGGGATCGATCCGGACGAAGGCGTGATGCTGCAAAACGGCGCCGTCGAGCAGCACGGGGGGCACGGGCCATACATCCAGTCAGAGAGACTCGAAGAGTACAAACGCGCAGCCGAAAAGCTTCTGGCATCGGGCGACGCGTACTACGCATTCGACACGAAAGACGAGATCGACGCGATGCGGCAACGCGAGCAGGCGGCAGGGAATCCCGCGCCGAAGTACGACGCCTCGGTGCGGATGCGAATGCGTAACTCGCTGACGTTGCCGAAGGACGAGGTGGAGAAACTGCTGAAGGACGGCGCGGAATACGTGATCCGTTTGAAGATGCCGGAGGGCGAAACGCTAGAGTGGGACGACGCGATTCGCGGACCGGTGTCGTTCAATAGCCGCGACATCGATGACCAAGTGCTCCTGAAAAGCGACGGTTTCCCGACGTATCACCTGGCGCACGTGGTCGATGACCACGCGATGCGGATCGACCTCGTGCTGCGCGGCGAAGAGTGGCTGAGCTCGACGCCCAAGCACCTGCTGCTCTTCCGCGTGCTCGACTATCCCGTGCCGCGCTACGCACACGTGCCGCTGCTCCTCAATGCCGATCGCAGCAAGCTCAGCAAGCGCCAGGGCGACGTCTCAGTCGAGGAATATCAGCAAAAAGGATATTTGCCGGAAGCACTTATAAACTTCGTCGCGCTCCTGGGCTGGAATTCCGGAACCACGGAGGAAATCTTTTCATTGCAACAGCTGACCGAAGCGTTCTCCCTCGACCGCGTGCAAAAGGGCGGCGCGGTGTTCGACCTCCAGAAGCTCGATTGGCTCCAGGGCCAGTGGATGCGGCTTTTGCCCGAAGACGAATTCGCGAAGCGCGCCAAAGACGCGAGTGCGCAGCGCGTCCCGGCCGCGCTCAAAGACAAAGACTTTCTCGCCAAAGCATCTCTGATTCGCGAACGCATCACGTTCTTCAATGAAGCACCCGACATGCTCGCATTTTTCTATGAGCGCCCGACGCAGGACCCCGAACTCCTCGCGAATCCCAAGCAAAAAGTCTCGTCCGCCGACTTGCCGCGCTTCCTCCCGCTCCTCCTCTCGATCCTCGATTTGATCCCCGAGGACCACTGGAACCAAGACCGCATCCTCGCCGACGTCCGCGCGAACGTGGAGAAGAACGGCATGAAGCTCGGCCAGCTCCTCTGGCCCCTCCGCGCCGCGCTCACCGGCCGCGCCTACTCCCCCGGCGCGGTGGAAGTCGCGGCGGTGTTGGGGAAAACTGAGACTCTGGAGCGCGTTAGAGAAGCCATCGCTGCGGTGCAATAATGGTCATGGCGAGCGAAGTCGAGCCACGATGAAGGCTATCGGCGCGTACATCTGCTACACTCCAGCCCATGAATGACCAAATGAACGAACTCGAAGTAAGCTTCAAGCCCGAGACCGGCAAAGCGGTCATCGAAGGAAAAACCGCCGTGCCGTTCCAGGCGTTCGTCCAACTCATTCTGCAACGCAAAGTGCAGATCCTGTTCAAAGACAGCGCGAAGGAGCCGGTGATCGTAGGGAGCGAATTGCTCACGAAGCTCGCGTCCGCGCCGCAAGACAGCCACGAGAACCGCGGGCACCTGGTGCTCGTGTCGCTCGGGCTCGGCGCCGTCGGCGGCGTCGCCGTCTTCAGCGCGGTACAACTTATGTTGCTCATCGCCGAGTTCCCCCTCACGTGGAAGGAACACGCGATCATCGTGGGCAGCATCGTCGGCATCGCGGCGCTCGGCGCGCTCCTTATGTACGTGCAACGCATGCCAAAGAGCGATAAGTTGACCGACACGGTGGAGAACGTGGCGCGGTTCCTGGGCTAAGAGAGGGTATACTGGCAACATGGATCTACAAGAGCTGGCGTCCGTCGGCGGTAAAACCACCATGCGCATCGGCGGCCAGGTGCGGCTCTTTGCGCAGCTCATGACGAAAGATGACGTGGATGAGGCGGTGCACATCGCAAAAGAACGGGAGCTTCCCTTTATTCTCCTCGGAAGCGGGAGCAACACTGTTTTTAGCGACGGCGTGGTGGAGGCATTCGTCGCACGCATCGGGCATCACGCCGTGACGATCGAAGACGACAAAGTCACGGCAGGCGCGGGCGCGAATCTTGCGATGCTCGTCAATGATCTGGCAAAACAGGGATTGGACCTTTCGCCGCTTACCGGGATTCCGGGGACCATCGGCGGCGCGATTTTCGGGAATGCCGGCCAGGGCCCCAAAGGCACGTGGATCGATACGTACGTCGAGAGCGTGACCGCGTACATGGGCGACGGCTGGAAAACGTTCACGAAAGAAGAATGCGGCTTCGGCTATCGCGAGAGCGCGTTCAAGCGCTGGACGAAACAAATGGACAAATGGCTCATCATGCCGATCATTTGGGAGGTCGTCTTGAATGTTCCATCCGGCGATCCTGCGACGATCCAAGCCGAAGTGCAGCGCTTGTTGCAGGTGCGCATCGACACGCAACCGCACCTGAAGACCGCCGGTTCCTGCTTCAAAGCCGTGGGCGGCACGCCGGCGTGGAAGCTCATCGACGCGGCGGGCCTGCGAGGACACCAAATCGGCGGCGTGCAAATCGCCGAGAAGCACGCGAACTTCCTGCTCAACAAAGGCGACGCCACCTACGCCGACGCGAAGGCGATCGTGGAGAAAGTGAAATCGACGATCGCGGAACCGCTGGACGTGGAGATGCGCTTCATCGAGACGGATGGGTCGCTGGCGTTTTAGAACGGCAAATCCTCCACGCTCACCTCGCTTTTATATTCGATCGCAGGAATCGGCGGGAGCGCGCGTTCCGGCTCTTGCGCAAACGCGCCGTCGTTGCTCGGCGAGGACTGGCGGAACGACGCATCGCCGTCGAGGCGCAACGATTCTTCCGCGACGCGGTTCTTGATGCCGAGCATCGACACCTGCTCCGCGACAATTTCGGTCGAGATGCGCTTCTGGCCGTTCGGCGTTTCCCAACTGCGGCTCTGCACGCGGCCCGCGGCATAGACGCGACCGCCTTTCTTAAGATTCTGCGCGACGTTTTCGGCCAACGCTCCCCAGATCACGACGTTGTGGAACTCGCTGCGCTCTTTCATCTCGCCCGAGGCTTTGTCTTTCCATTTATCGTTCGTCGCGACACCGATCGTGAGCACCTTCTGCCCGCTCGTCGTCGTACGCATCTCGGGATCCTTCGTCACGTTGCCGATCACCTCCGCGCGGTTTACGCCGCCCGTGAGCGCCTCACTCTGCGGCGCGGGACCCTGACCGGCCTTGGGATCCAGCAGGATCATTTCGTTCCCCACGACCTTGGTTTTCGACCGTTTCTCGCCCGTTTTTTCGTCTTCCCAGCTATCCGTCTGCAACCGCCCGCCAATGAAGAGCTGCGACCCCGGTCGCACGAACTGCCCCGCGACTTCCGCCACCGGACCCCAGAGCGTCACCGTGTGGAAGCTCTTGCTCGCGATCGTCTCGCCGCTCTCGGTTTTCACGTGCATCGGCACGACGAGGTTGAGGTCCGTCACGCTCGTCCCCGACGGCGTCTGGCGCACTTGGACAGGCTGCGTCTGGTAGCCGATGAGCGTCACGCGATTGAGAGCGTACATAGAAACGGAAGGTATGGGGGAACGAGCGTACTCCGATCCGCGCGAGCGCCACAAGCCCGTAAAAACCGCAACACTCCACACGGCGGCGCGAATTGGTTGGACAAACGAATCGTCTGTGGTGAAAACCGCATGTTCGAGCGAAGAAACCGCATCGGGCTGCGCTATACTCGCAACCATGCGATGGATCGCGCATGGCGGGCTTCTCGTGATGCTCTTCGGCGTGGCCGCCGTTGCGTCGGCGCGCGATCCGTTTCGGATTCCAAACGGCAGACCGAGCTCGATTCGCGACGTCGTGGAAGTGCTGCGCGGGCCGATCGAGGAGGACGAAGAGACCGATGAAGATCGTCACCTCCCCGCCTATTTGGAAGGCGCGCAGTGCGGCGGATGGGACAAAGGTCTCGGCGTGGAACCCTACATCGCGGACGTTCAAGGTCTTCCGGGGCGTCCCCACGATTGGGACGGAGACGTGCGTTCGGGCATGGCGACGCGCACGGACGTCGATGGCGATGGCGATGCGAACAACGACTACGCATTCCCCGACGATACAATCGGACTGACCACGGCGTGCGATCAAAAAACCGATCGCATTACCAAAACCGTTTGGGCACCGGCGCGCAACTGGGTAACGGTGGATGGCGAGAACGTCGTGGAATACGAACCGGGCGAGCATGAGTTCGCGCATCCGTACTTCGAAGATCCCGCTTGCCGGTGGCGGTGGGAAGGCGGCGCGTGGCCCGGCATTCCGCTGGCTCCCGACGCCCCCGCTCCCCCGTCCGATAAGAAGACGTGGGAAACGGAGGACGAACAGTCGTGCACGGATCTATGTTTGTACCTCAACAGTTTCCTGTACGAGGACTGCCTCGACGTCCAGCCGCGGGCGATCGAGATTCCCGACGGGGTCGATGCCGACGGCGAACCGGTCACGCGCGTCGTGAACATCAACGTCTGCGAGCGGACGGGCAATCGCTACATCTGCACGGACAAAGAAGTCCAGGAAGACGATCGTGCCGCCGCGTGCGCCGCACCGCATCCGGTGCTGGAAGAATTCGCGAACGCACGGATGTGCGTCGGCCAACAGTGCCGCTGCCCGAACGACGCAGATCCCGCGGCATGCGTCCGGACGAACGACGCGCGCGGTGAGGAACGGCTCTACCAGTCGTACTACCGTACCTACCGCGAAGCGGGGTATGAACGCGACGCGCTGCATCATGCCGCGGGCGACGTCGCCGCGCAGGCAGTGGAAGCGTCGTGTTTCGGCTTCTACGACGAATTCGATCCGCTCACGCATCAAACCCAAACCAAGGATCGCCGCTGCGTGATCAACGTCGACGTCGAGAACATGCGCGAAACGCAGGTCGGCAAAGCGACGTACAAAGAAGCCGGCGTGACGGACAAAGACCCGACGGACGAAGCGGGCCAGCGCCCCGGCGGCGAGGACGACCAACCGGGTGAGTTCGATGACGAGAACGATACGTGGTACAAGAAGTTGGGCGGCGCGATCTCGTTCGTGAACGAGCGGGTCCTCGGCGAGCGCTACGGCAACGACTTGGCAAACGTGTTTTTGGACGAAGAAGAACTGGACGACGGCGCGCTGACGGCGACGCCGCAAATCAACGACGGGCAGCCGTACGCGCAGGGCAATCACATACGCGCGTTCGACGACACCGGCCAGCCGCGGGTCTACTCGGAGTGGTGGCAAGAGCAACAGACGCGCATGGCCACGCTCCTCCGTCCGCCAGTGCTCCGCGTCATCCTGCCGAGCGCGTGGTTCGCGGGGCTCGACAAAAACGACCCGTTCCTGCGCTGCGGAGGGCAAACGGGGTTTGATACCGACGGGCCGGAGACATTCGACTATACGTACAACGGCATCGTGAACCGAGGGGCGACCTATCACTTTTGCCCGAATGCGGAGGTGAAGCCAGTTGCGTACTGCGATTGGTACGGCGACGACGGCACCCTGCTGGCTCGGGAACCGTGCGACAAAGAGGGTGAATCGGAAGCGGATCGTGCGGATCTCATCGAGTTGCAGATCGAAGCGGACGACGACACGCTCGGCGAGGCGATGGCGTACCTCGAACGATCGTTGCTTCTGCACATCGAAGAGGAGCCGATCCACGTGCTCGTTCCGCTGGGCTCGCCGGTCGAATTCCGCGCTCGCGCCGCCGACTGGTGCAACTGGTACAAAGCCGACAGCGGCGAAAAGACGTGCGACAACGCCCCGCAGGACATCAAGGACGTCATGACCCGGCTCGAGGAATACGCCGCCCGCATCGACGAATACCGCGCGCTGCGCACGGAGCTCGCCGAAGGAGCGGCGGCTCTCCTGGACTTGCAGCAACGCCTGCTCACGCCGATCGCGGAGTGGTTTACGGCGAACGAGGAACAATTGAAGCGCATCGCCGACGGACGCGTGCGGGCCGAAGCAGAGTTGTTGCCGGCCTGGCGCCAAATCCAAACCGCCGTCGCGTTGCTGCAGGAGCGCGGCAATTTGCCGTGGTGCATGAACCAACGCTTTACGTCCCCCATCCTCACGCAGCTCGACCCGTGGCTCGCATCACGCGCGCAACCGGATGCGCCCATCAACGCGAACGGTCTCCCGACCCTCCCCGACGAAGAACCGTTCGAGGACGTCATCGCGGATTTCTCGGCGATCACCCTGCTCACCGATACGCTCAAACTCCCCGTCGTGAAACCGGTACAGGTCCGCATCGATCTCCCCGCGCCGCCGACGACGGCTCCGCTCGCGGCGCTCCCGCCGATCCAAGATATCCAAGCCGCCCTCGATGCGGCGCTCGGCCAATTACCGTCCGTCAACGAAGAGCACTCGTTGCCGACCGTCGAACCGCCCGAGCCGATGGGCAACGACGTGCTGGAAGAAGCCGAGGGCGCGCTGACGCAAATGCTGGCCACGGTCTCCGAGATGAACGCGCGCTACGAGCGGTTCTGGAAGAGCATCGGTCCGTTGAAGCCGGGTGGAGAGGAGCAATTCGATCGACAAATCGAATTCAAAACGCAGATGAAGTGCCGCGACTGGAACGATCTGCCCTGCGACCACCCCGAAATGAACCTCCTCGAAATCGTCCAACGCATCGGCTCGCGGCCGCTCGTGCAGCTCAAGGAGGACTTCGATTCCGCCGGCGTCGCGCGCACGGATCCCACGGAGTGTCCGCCCGACGACCACGCTTGCCACCTGTTGCATCCCGAGCGAACCGACCCGGAGTTCCGTTGGGAAATCCACGGTTCGATCGAAAACGAAGCCCCGATCGAAGAGCTGCGGACGGAGGTGCTCACGCTCACGCAGCCGCCGCCCGTCGGCTCCGTCGACCCGCTGATCCTCGCGCCGAACGAACGGAACCCCTCCCCCGTCCGAGGCTTCCCCGAGATCCGCCTGCTGCCATGAAGCGCCATTCGCTCTCCATCGGCCTCCTCTTCCTCGCGCTGCTTCCCTCCATCGCGTCCGCGCAAGCCGGAGTCGGCGGCCCGACGTCCGCCGCGTGCCTGCAGGATCTCTACCGCGCGTTCGGCCGGGAACACCGCCTGGCCCGCGCCGTTCTCTACGGCCAATCGGCGCCGGACGTCGCGCCCGTCGCGAGCGTGCTCTACGACACCGAGGGAAACGCCTGGGTAAAAACCGCCGAAGACGAATGGAAATCGCCGGGACGACCGGATGCGGAAACGCTGGGCAACGGCGACATGGAAGAGAAACGCGAGAGCGATCTCCTGTGCGAAAACAACGAGGACGATGCGGAAGCCTCCTGCGTCACCTTGCCGCGACGGGGCATTTTTGAAATCCGCAAAACGCCCACGAGCGACCTCATCCATCCGATCGTGCAGTCGATCCGCGCGCTGCAGTGCCGACTCCGCGCGGTGTGCGACGTCGCATCCGCATCCGTCGGCAAAGCCGAGAACGAACACGTCACGATCACGGTCGACGGCTGCATGCCGATGACCTACCCCGTGCTCGAGGGGTGCCGCGAGGTCAGCCAAAACTTGTTCGAGACAATTCCGGGCAGCTGCCAATCCGCGCGACGCGAGCTCGTGCGACGCGAAATGCAACTCCTGACCGTCGCCGTCTCGTACGACGCGTCGTACCGCGCGACAGCGCAGTTCGCCGGCATGTTTCAGGAATTCCTGGTGCAGTTCCGCTTTCCGCTCATCGAACCGTTGTGGCAAGCGGTGCGTATGCTCGGCGAGCTGAAGGACATTCCCTGCTTCCAAGCATCCTGCAATGAATAAGCGCGTGATCGTCGCCGGCGCACTCGTGGCCACCCTGCTTATTGGCTGCGGCACGATCGAATCCGATGCGGGGAACGATGCCTTGAAGCTGCCCCCTTGCGCGGGGATGGAGAACGTCTTTACGTCGCAGCTCGACACGCTTCCGGGCACATATCACGGAACGGTCGCGAGCGTGTTGAACGCACACATGCGACAGCTCGCATCCAGCGCGACCGCGCCGCTCCTCTGCACGGCGCAAACATTCGAGGCCGTCCTAAGACCGACGCCGGAACTGCGGGCACTCGCGAGACAATTGCCCGAGTGGGGCCCCTCGCGCGATGCGGCGCTGTCGGAAGCCGATATGGCGCCGGTCTTGCTCGAGTACCTGCGCGTGTACGAATGCGCGCTCTGGCAGCGCGAGCGATTCTTGCGCACGTTCGTCATCAACGAGAAAGCCGCGACGGAAGAACGACCGGGTGCGACGCCCCTCCGCGTGATCGATCGAGACGACCTGACGCAAGAAGAGGCGCGCCAACGGGCGCTGATTACGCGCGAACTCAACGTGAGCCGTCCCACGCTTGAGCGCACGCTCGCGGTCGTCGGCGGCATCGGTCGTCTGCAACCGCTGACGGTGGAAATCGAATGCCTCAAGCGCGCATCGCTCGACCTCCGAAACGGTCTCGGGCTCGCCGCCGAAGCGGCGTCATGCCTTCCGAAGATTCTGGATGCCCGCGGGACCCTCCGCGATCTCCCTGATGACGAATGAAACGCCTACTGCCGCTCATCGGCCTGTTCCTGCTGCCGCTCGGTGCCGCGAATGCGGCAGGCGAAGGGCTCTACGATCGTTTCAAGGCGCAAGTCGAGCGCGAGATGAACGCATCGACGCAGATCGACGACGACGTGCTGTCGTTCATCCGGGAGGTGTATCGACCGAAATGGCCGATGTCGCAGGACGAAATCCTCGGTGCCCTCCGCGGGCAACGGTGGAAGGCCTGCACATCGCAAGACCCGTCAGCCATGCAGAACGATGCGACGGAGTGCGATCTCGCACTGGAGAATATCGGCGTCCTCGCGGCGGAAGAACAAGGATTGCGATCGTTCGGCCGCACGCTCCAACGGATCGCCGTCGCGCAGGAACTCCCGCTCTCCGAAATCCCCGGCCGACCGTTCCACATGGCCACCGACCTCTCGGGTATCGTCAATATCTGGCATGCGGGTACGGAGGCCGCGGAAACCGCCAGCGGTGAAACCGTACGGATCAGAACGTTGTCCGAAGACGAAACGGACGATCTTGAAGAATCCCTCGAGGAGTTCGTGGGGGATCATCCGGGCGGCATCTCGGATATGGCGTTGCCGGGCGCGGACGAGGCCGTTGTCTGGCGGTATCAATACGGCGTGCGTTTCGTGCGCGGCGACCGGGCTCCAACCTTCCCACCGCCCGTCGAGGGCGACCAAAGCGGCCCGGGAACGGAACGCCAATACGTCTTCAAGCGGTGGCAAGCGGCCGAAGATGACGAGTACGGCATGGAAGACCTGTTGCTGGAAGTATGGGAACGGCTGCCGAAGGAATTCGACCCTCCGCTCGAGGAGAACGAAGTGGCGTACTACCTGTTCCCGGAAAACATTCGGGCGTTCTTCCCTGCAGGCACGCTGCTCTGGGCGCGCATGGACGGCGGCGAGGAACACCCGTTCGGTGACGTGGGCCTCGCGTGGGAATTCCCGACCGAGCCGTTCTTGCCGTCGATCGTCAGCATCGAAGAAGACCACGTCGGCGAGCCGATTCTCGGCGGCGGATATCCCCCGAATCCGACGCATGAAGTGGAATCGGAAGACGAGGAAGATCCGCTCGACGGGCGGGGGCTCTGTTCGATGACGTTCGCGGCCCGCGGGTTCCTCTGCCGATCGTTCGAAACGACCGACGAGCAAGCATGCCCCGATCCCGACGCCGGCGGAGGCGAAGAAGACATCACGCTCGTCTCCTGCACGCTCGACGACGAAACGACCGTGACGATCGCGGGAGCGGACGTGTGCGAAGACATTGAATGGCGCGATTCGCTCGAGGATTCCAGCCCCGTCTGCAATCCGGGCGAAACCGACACGTACAAGAACACGATCGGCAACAACGCCTGTTACATCGGACGGTGCGTGGAGGAATCGCTCGAACTCCGTCGCGCCACGAGCGGGCGTTCGCCCGCAACCGCGGGTGACGGCGCGTTCCCGTTCGACGATCCGCGGACCGGCGACGCGCTCGGCACCCTCCTGCGTTCGGTGCCCGCGACGATCCCGCAGCTCCCGTCCTACCGCCCGCTCACGATGGTACGCATCCTCGAAGACGCACTCTGCCAGCTGCAGGGGCTCCCCGCCGCCACGCCGCCGCACCTCTGCGCATTCTCGCCCTCGAGGCGGCTGGATCTTCCGCTGGGTGACCGAACGCAAACGGCGCGCAGTCTCTGGTTCGACGCACAAGCCGAACAGGAAGTGACGCTCCTGACGGAACAGCTGGCCGCCGCTCTCGGATCGCGCATAGGAACGGACATCCAAGGGCATTACCTGCGCATCGGCACGCGCGCGCTCTCGGAGGTCGTCGACATCGCCAACTCGCTGCTCAAGGATGCGCTCACGGTGCGCTTCCCGATCACCATGTGCCCCCTCACGCTGTGATGCGCAGGTTCCCGCCGCTCATCATCGGCTTCATCCTGATCGCCGCTCCGTTGTCCGCGGACGCGGCGCTGGATTGCGCGCAGTTGCGAGACGTCGATCCTATCTCCACCCACTACGTCGGGCCGGCGCTCGAACGGGCGAGGAACGGCATCGAGTACGCGGCGGAGGCGCGGGCGAATACCGACTTCTTCTCGTACTACCTTCCGGGCTGGGCGCACAGCGTCGCCGGGTCATTCGCAGCACTCGTGGATTCGCGCCAGAGCCTGACCGAACGCGCGAGCGATCTCTCCGATACCACGGCTTGCCTGCGCTACGACCAGATCTTGCTGGAGTGCGCGATCGACGACGTGCGGGAAGCATTGGATACGGAAATCGAGCGCGGCTCGTTCATCGCGATCATGCGATTGCAGTCGGCGCTGCTCTTCCTGCAGGAACGATTGCAGCACTTGCAGAGCGGCAGCACGAACGAAACGTATGCGGACCCGTCGTGGGAACGCCGATGGTTGTTCGATAAAGAACCGCCCGAGGCGCTCACCGGACCGCTCTGCCCGTTTCACTCCGATTACACGCCGCCCAGCTCCACCGGGTACGGCTGCGACGCTACCGTCCTGCAACACATCCAATCGCAGGTTCCCGCCGACGCCCTCCCGTTCATCCGGGCGGAACTGGACGGCTTGACAGCGCTGAAAGATGAGATTCGGTCGTTTCAAGAGGCGATCCCCGAGGAGTACCGCAATGCGGGCGATCAGGTCGAAGTGCTGTATCTGGAAACCTCCGCGAGCGGGGGGCCCGTTCATGCAAGCTGGTACTGCCGGGATAAGTGGACAAATTCGCTGGACAGCGAACCGAAGGATCAAAACCCGCCGGCCGGATGGTGTTTCGGCTTCCGGCTCCAGGAGCACCAAACAACCGCCGGCTGCCCGACGAGCACTGCAGCAGGAAAATGCAGCAGGGATCCCGACGTTTCGTGCGAATCGAACGATGACTGTGCGCCGGAGGGCAACGGCAGCTGCTTGCGCGACGATCGATCCGCGATCCCGACGCGCACGACGCGCGGCGTTTTCTCGTATCCGCGCGACCACTTGCGGCTTCTCGTCGATTTCGTACAGAAACGGATCAACGACGGTCTCTCGCGCACGTTCCCTCCGGGTTGGGCCCGCATCGAAGACTTGCCGGAGGACGGGCCGGACGCGGAACGCCGCGAGCAAGACGATGCGGCACTCGCCGGAGGACGCACGGCGATGCGCATCTTCTTCCGCTCCGTCAGCGGCATCCAAGGCCGCCTCGAGGGCACGATCTTCCCCGAGGCCCAGGATAGCCAGCTCGAGATCGCCCGCGCCCTCAGCGACATGCGGTCCTCGATCGGTGAACTGTCGCGTCTGGCGAGCCAGCCGACGGGCGTGCGCTCCTTCGTGGCGGAGTTCGCCTACTTTCTGCGCCGGACGTGCATGTTCCGCCCGTGCCAACAATCGCTCGAACAGATCATCCGCATCTCCCTCGCCGACGCGTGCTTCCCTTACACGAACGGCGCGTTTCTCGGAGGCGGCCCGGCCTGGAAGCAATGCGCCCTCGCCGCCTGCATCCAGGTGGACGACGAAGAGGGCGACCCCCTCGAATTATCCGACGAATGCGAGGAGATTCTGCCGGACGAAGAGGAATAGGATCGGTATACTGCAGGAGTGAAACCCGAGGATTTCGTCCACCTCCACTGCCACAGCACCTATTCGCTGCTGGAAGCCCTCCCGAGCCCGGAGGAAATCGTGCTGCGCGCCAAAGAACTGGGCCAAACCGCCGTTGGATTGGCCGACAAAGGCTACATGTACGGCCTTGTGGAGTTTTACCAGTACGCGCGCAAGCACGGCCTCAAGCCGATCCTCGGGCTCGAGGCGTACGTCGCTGCTCGGACTCGCAACGATCGCGAGAGCGGCACGGACACGAAGAGTTTTCCGCTCACGCTCCTCGCCGAGACGCAGGAGGGCTACGAGAACTTGCTGCAACTCGCGACCCTCAGCGCCATGGAAGGCATGTACTACAAGCCGCGCGTCGACGACGAACTCCTCACGAAGTACGGCAAAGGACTCATCTGTCTCAGTGGTCCCATCACGGGCGCGATCGGCCAGGCGGCGCTCCTCGAGGACGCCGAGCGCATCCGGGCGCTCACCGAGCAGTACTGGAAGTGGTTCGGGAAGGACAACGTGTACTACGAACTCATGGACCTGCCGGGCGTGCCGGGGCAGGCAGAAGTGAACCAGCAGCTCATCCGCCACGGGCAAGAACTCGGCGTGCCGCTCGTCGCCACGTGCAACAGCCACTACTGCCGCACGGACGACGCTGAGGCGCACGACATCCTGCTCTGCATCCAGAAGGGGGCGAACATCGCGGACCCGGGGCGCTTCTCGATGCGCGACAGCGACTTTTCGATGCGGCCGTTCGAGGAGCTGGAGAAGGCCTTCGCGCACGTGCCGGAGGCGTTGGAGAACACGCGCGTCATCGCCGACCGCTGCACCGTGTCGTTCGAATTCGGCAAGAACCGCATCCCCGTGTTCCCCGTGCCGGAAGGCCAGACCGAGGAATCGTATCTGCGCCAGCTGGCCGACGAAGGCTTCAAGCGCGTGTACCCGAATCCGCCGGAAGGCCACCGCGAGCGCTTGGAGTACGAGCTCTCGGTGATCATCCAAGTCGGGTTCGCCGGGTACTTCCTCATCGTCCAAGACTTCATGGCCGAGGCGCGCCGGCGCGGCATCACCGTGGGCCCCGGCCGCGGATCGGCGGCAGGGTCGATGGTGTCGTACGCGCTCGGCATCACGGGCATCGACCCCATGGAACACGGGCTCCTGTTCGAGCGCTTCCTCAATCCGGAGCGCGTGCAGATGCCGGATATCGACCTCGACTTCGCCGATACCCGCCGCGACGAAATCTTGGAGTACGTCCGCGACAAGTACGGTCGCGATCGCGTGGCGCAGATCTGTACCTTCGGGACGCTCGCCGCCCGCGCCGCCGTGAAGGACGTCGGCCGCTCGTACGGCATCTCGTTCCTCGAGATGAACAGCCTCGCCAAGCTCATCCCCGAGAAGCCGGGCACGAAGTTGAAGGAAGCCCTGGAAACGGCCGAGTTGAAATCGGCGTACAACAGTAACGAGCTCTACCGGAAGGTCATCGACGCGGCGCTGAAGCTCGAGGGCAAGGCCCGCCACGTCTCGGTACACGCGTGCGGCGTCATCATCGCGCCGGCTCCCACCACGAACTGGACCGCGCTCCAGAAGGCACCGAAGGACGAACACACGATCATTACCCAGTATTCGGCCAAACCGCTCGAATCGCTCGGCCTCTTGAAAATGGACTTCCTTGGACTCATGAACCTCACCGTCATTCAGACGGCGCTCGAGATCATCGAGCGGACCCGTGGCGAGACGATCGACATCGCGACGATCAAGGTGGACGACAAAGCGTCGTTCGCGCTCCTGCAGCGGGGCGACACCACCGGCGTCTTCCAGCTGGAATCCGGCGGCATGCGCCGGTACCTCAAGCAGCTCAAGCCGACCCGGTTCGATGACATCACGGCCATGGTGTCGCTCTATCGCCCGGGTCCGATGGACTACATCCCGAGCTACATCAAACGCAAGCACGGGCAGGAGAAGATCGAGTACGTGCACGACGACTTGCGCCCGGTACTGGAGCCCACGTTTGGCATCGGCATCTACCAGGAGCAGATCCTCCAGATCGCACGCGTGTTCGCCGGATTCTCGCTGGGTGAGGCCGATTTGCTGCGCCGCGCGATCGGCAAGAAGATCAAAAAAGAACTCGATGCGCAGCGCGAGAAGTTCATCAATGGCGCGATCGCGAAGGGATACGAACAGAAGCTCGCCGAGCGGATCTTCGACGACGTCATCACGCCGTTCGCCGGCTACGGCTTCAACAAATCGCACGGCGCGGCCTACGCGCGCATCGCCTACGAAACGGCGTACCTCAAGGCGAACTATCCGGCCGAATTCATGGCGGCGCTCCTCACGTCGGACGCCGACGACACCGAGCGCGTGACGATCGAGATCGAGGAGACGCGCGCGATGGGCGTGCAGGTGCTCCCGCCGGACGTGAATGAATCGCTCAGCGCGTTCACGGTTATCCCACCGAAGGAGAAAGACGGCCAGTGGGCCATTCGCTTCGGATTGGCCGCCGTGAAAGGCGTGGGTGGAGGATCGGTCGCGGAACTCATCGCCGAACGCAAGCGCGGCGGACGTTTCGAAAGCCTCGAAGATTTCGCGAGCCGCTTGCCCCCCAAAATCCTGAATAAGAAACTGCTCGAATCGCTCGCGAAGGCGGGAGCACTCGATTCATTCGCGGAGCGCCGCGTGCTCGTGGAGCACTACGATGCTGTGGTCTCGTACGGTAAAGGTGCCGGCGACGCGGGGTCGGGCCAAGCGTCGTTGCTCGACTCGCTCGAGTCATCCGTCGAACGTGCGTCGATTCAGTTTCCGCCGACTCCCCCGGCCACGCCGCAGCAGAAGCTGGAGTGGGAGAAAGAAGCGCTTGGACTCTACGTGTCGAGCCATCCGCTGGCCGGTTTGCGGAAGTACATCGCGCGCAAGGCGCAGCTGATCGAAGACCTGACGACGAAGAACGTCGGCAAGAAAGCGACGCTCGCGGGCATCGTCGAGAGCGTCAAGAAACTGCGCACCAAGAAGGGCGACACGATGGCGATCGTCATGCTGGAAGATCCCACCGGCAAGATGGAGGTGACGATGTTCCCCAAAACGTACGCCGATTGCGCGGCGGTGCTCGAGCAGCCAGATACCGTCCTCGTAGTCGGCGGCGTCATCGACCAACGGGTGGGGCAATTGCAAATGAAAGTCGACGCCGTGAAACGCGCGTCGCTCTCGACCATGATCCAACGTGCGAAGGACGACGGCATCTTCGACGAAGAAGAAGCGCACAACGGCATCACGCGCGTCCGCAAGTTGGACGAGGACGTGGTGGAACACGTCGACGACGAAGGAAACGTCATCGCGGGCGAAAAGCTGAACGTGGCGGATCAGGCGCAGATCAACGAATTCCACGGCCCGCTGAGCGCATGGATCCTCCGCGGCATGCCGACCGCGGACGCCATGAAGGCCCTGGGATTCGAGGGATCGGACGATGCATCGTCGGACGCTTCAGCCGTGTCGGTCACGCCCTCCGCGGAGGCCTCCAACATCTCCATCCACACCGTCGCGCTTCCGCCGCGCGCGCCCAAGCAGCTCCTGCTTGATCTCAAAGGCGTCCTGCAAACGTACCCCGGTCGCGAGAAGATGCAGCTGAAAATCGGCGAGCAACTCGTGCAGCTGCCGCTCACGGTGACGATGTCGCCGCTTCTGCAGCAGCGCATCGACGACGTGCTCGCGCGGTATTCCGAAGTCTAAAAGATTGACTCTGGCAGCGAAAAAAGGAGAATGTACAATCAACATGACAATGCTCATTTTCGCGATCCTCACGACCGTCTGCGTCCTGCTATTCGGGGAAATTCTCCTATGGCGCCTGTTTCGACGACGCATCGATCCAATGATCTTCCCGCCCGAAAGCGATGCCTCGGCGCTCGGATTCTTCCATCTGGGACGGCTGCGCCTCCTCGCCCTCGTTCATACGGCCGCGCTGGGAACGACCCTCGTTCTTTCCCTCCTCTGGTTATGGTAAAAGCGCATCGACCGCAGGCCGTTACCTTCCCCGGCATGGTCGGCACGGAGACGTTCCAGTTCTATTACCGGCAGCACTGGATGCGCCTGCGCCGCGCATTGCAGGGATTCATTCTCGGCATCGTCCTCTATGCCGGCGCGCTCTGGCTTTTGGCTGATACGCCCAACGACGACACGCGTCACATGCTCCTCACGATTGTCGCAGGGTCGTTCCTTCTGCTGCAATTATCGTTGCTCGCGCGATTCTACGCGTACTTCCTCTACATGATCGTCGTGACCGATACAAAGGTGTACCGCATCAAGCAGACGCTCCTGATGACGAACGATCGCCAGACGATCGATTTATGGAGCTTAAGCGACGTGACGATGCATCAGCACGGACTGTTCCAGAATTTGTTCGGCTTCGGCACGCTCGTGCTCATCGGGAACGAAACGCTGAAGATCCATTTCACGCCCCGCATCCGCGAAAAAGTGCACCGGATCACGGCACTTCGGGTGCAGGCTCGCAGCAGAGCGATGGGCGCATCCCCCTCCGAGAAAGAGGCACAGAAAGAGTGATACACTGTTTCCATGCATTGTCCGCTGTGCAAGAGCCCCGACACGGCCGTCATCGATTCCCGCGTGAGCGAGGAGGGCAAAGCCGTGCGCAGGCGCCGCGAATGCACGAAGTGCGAACACCGGTTCACGACGTTCGAGCGTCAGGATACGTCCTTGATCGTCATCAAGCGCGACGGCACGCGCGAGCCCTACATCCGGGCGAAGATCGAACGCGGCGTGTGGCTGGCCTGCACCAAGCGCCCCGTCACGCAGGAACAGGTGGAAAAGATGCTCGCGAAGCTCGAGGAGAAGTGGGTCTCGGTCGGACCCGAAGTCCCGAGCACGACGCTCGGCGAGGATTTGATGAAGGAATTGAAGAAGCTCGATCAAGTCGCCTACATCCGCTACGCCTCCATCCACCGCGAGTTCACGGACGTGGAAGAATTCAAAGAAGAGATCGGGAAGTTGTGGACGAAGAAGGCGGGGAGGAAGTGACAAGAATGCGCTTTTGACGCCTTTTGCCTTGCCGGGCTTTTCGGTATCCTCCAGCAGCTATGTTGCGAACCCACACTTGCGGCGAATTGCGCGAAAGCCACGTCGGCCAGACGGCCACGCTGTGCGGATGGGTGCACCGGCGGCGCGACCACGGTGGCTTGATCTTCTTGGATCTCCGGGATCGGTACGGCTTCACGCAGGTCGTCATCCAACCGGAGGACAAAACGATCTTCGCGGCGGCCGAGAAAGTACGGCCGGAGTGGGTGCTCAAAGTCACGGGCATGGTGCAGAAACGCATCGCGGGCGCGGAGCGAGCGGACCAGGCGACGGGCGCGATCGAGTTGGTCACGTCGGAACTCGTCGTGTTGAACGAAGCGAAGACGCCGCCGTTCGAGATTGATTCCGACAAAGAAGCCAACGAGGAACTGCGGCTGCAATACCGATACCTGGATCTGCGTCGCGAACGGATGCAGAAGAACATCCAACTGCGGTCGAAGATTTTCCAGATCATCCGGAAGTACTTCACGGACAACGGCTGCATCGAGATCGATACGCCGTGCTTGATCAAAGGAACGCCCGAAGGCGCGCGCGAGTACGTCGTCCCCTCTCGCACGTACCCCGGCCAGTTCTTCGTCCTCCCTCAATCGCCCCAACAGCTCAAACAACTCTCGATGGTCGGCGGCCTCGACCGCTACTTCCAGATCGCGCGCTGCTTCCGCGACGAAGACCTGCGCGGCGACCGCCAGCCCGAGTTCCTGCAGCTCGATTTCGAAATGAGTTTCGGCGAGGAGCGGGACGTCCAAGACATCATCCAAGGAAGTATCGAAGCGATCTTGAAGGAATGCAGCCAAAAGAAACTCAAGTGGGGCACGGTCGAGCGCTTCACGTGGAACCACGTGATGGACACCTACGGCTCCGACAAGCCGGATTTGCGCTACGACCTCCCGATCGTCGACATCAGCCAGATGGCGAAGGGCTGCGGCTTCTCGGTGTTCGAAAAAGCATTGGAATTGAAGGACGGCGTCGTGCGCGCGCTGCGCGTCCCCGGCGGCGCTGAACTGAGCCGCGGCGAAATCGACGCCTGGACCGAGATCGTGAAGGAACTGAAAGCGAAGGGGCTCGCGTACATCCTCTTCAAGCCGGAGGGTCCGTCCTCGCCGCTCCTCAAGTTCTTCCGCGACGGATTCGTGGAGGAACTGCAAAAAGCCACCGGTGCGCAAACCGGCGACGCGCTCTTCTTCGCCGCCGACCGCCACCGCATCGCCTGCGCGTCTCTGGGCCGCATCCGCACAGAAGCCGCCAAACATTTCAACCTTATCGATACATCCGTTCATGCGCTCTTCTGGGTCACGCAATTCCCGATGTTCGAGGAGCAAGACGACGGCACGATCACCTTCAGCCACCACCCGTTCACGAGCCCCAACCCCGACGAGTGGAAACATCGGAAGGAACGTCCGCTCGATGTCCACGCCGTCTGCTACGACCTCGTGCTCGACGGCTACGAGCTCGGATCCGGCAGCATCCGCATCCACCACCCCGAACTCCAGAGCGAAGTGTTCGACATGCTCGGCATCACGCGCGAGGACGCGGAGCGCCGCTTCGGCCACATGCTGAAAGCCTTCGAGTACGGCGCTCCCCCGCACGGCGGCTTCGCCTACGGCATCGACCGCGTGGTCATGATCGTCGCGGGCGAGCCGAACATCCGCGAGGTGACGCCCTTCCCGAAGGACCAGAAAGCGAAGGATTTGATGCTCTCGGCTCCGTCGGAACTGCCGAAAAAGCAGCTGGAAGAGCTCCATTTGAAGATCGTCGAGTGAGTGACGAGTTACGGGTATACGAGTGGCGATTTTTTGTACGTCTCTCGACTTTCATCCGTCTGCACTCATAACTCGTATACTCGTACACTCCCTTCGTATGGTCAAAAAACCGCCACTTGCTCCGGCGAAGAAAAAATCCGGCACCATCGCCGGGGAATTCCTCGATGGCGTCGGATGGGTCGTGCGCGAAGCGGCGTTGCCGATCCCAGACACGTTGATCAAAGCGCTGAAGAAGAAAAAGAAATGAATCGGCAAAAAACGGGTATATACTCCGTCCGTGCCTGCATCTCCGTCTCTCGCGTCGTTTTCATCCCTTTGCGCAACACGAAGAAGCGTGCGTGCATTCACCGATGAACCGCTCGGCGAAACGATGCTTCTGGAGCTGTTGGAAGTCGGGCGATTAGCCCCGAGCATCCAGAATATGCAACCGTGGAAGTTCCATGTCATTGCCAACGATGCGCTGCGCAGCCGAATCGTGGAGAACGCGTGTTACGGCAATTTCGCAACCGGCACGCCGACACTCGTCGTCGTCACGTGCGATACCTCCGCTCGACCGGAAAACCAGGAAGTGGTCTGGAACCCCAAAGAATTGGAGTATTCCTGCGTCGGCGCGATGGAGCAGGTCCTCTTGGCGGCGGCGGCCGCGGGACTCGGTGGATGTTGGATTTCCTTTTATCACGGACCCGTGCACGAAATCATGGCATTGCCCCTGACGCACGTCGTCATCGGCGGCATGCTCATAGGCCACGCCGACCCCGCCGAGCGCGAGGCCGGGGAGCATGTAGAACGAAAACTGCTGACGGACATCGTGCGTATTCACGACTGAATCTCCATCTGCACCGCCGGATCGAAGATCGACGGCGGCAAGGCGATTCCCTGCAGCAGCCGAGCGATACGCTTGGCTCCCGCGACGGACGGCAGAATGCCGATGCCGTTGCAACCCAGGTTGTAGAGCAAGCGCTCGTTGCGGGGATCCTTGCCCACGCAGCGGATGCCGCTGGGCGTGTAGCCCATGAGACCGTGCCAGAGGAACACCCGCTCCGACCGAGGCTCGCCGCGATAGGTCGATACGAAAACGCGCCCGATCTCTTCCTCAATATCGGCCGGGAACGGGCTTTGCGGATCGTACGTCGCGCCGTTCGGAAGACTGCGCTCCGGACCGCCGACGCACACGAGCGTCTTGTGCGAACCGCTTCGTTCGTACGGCCGACGGGTGATGTAAAAATACGGATCTTGGTAGGTTTTCTGATCGCGGAAATACGCGACGGCAAGCGGCGACTGGTCGGTCGAATCCATGTACCCGCCCATGTAGCCGATGAGCCCCTCCACCAACCGGTGGAAGCTGCGATCGATCGGCGGACCGGCTTCGTTCGTGATGACGAAATTCTCGAAACCGTTCGTGCAGAGCACGACGTGCTCCGCGCGCACCGTGGAACCGTTCGTCCGGAGGGCGGCCTCGTGATCGCTCAGCGCCACTTCGTGCACGGGCAAGTGTTCGGCGACGGCGAATCGGTCGGAATGCGCGGCCAGGAGGCTTCCTACGAGCTCTTCGCAGAAGAGAGCGCTGTTCATGCAGCCGCGCCGCGTTTTGGCCGCGGCGATGAACGATCCGTCGTCGGTGCGCAGCTGCTCCAAAATCACGTTGTGCGGCACGCGCGTCACGAACGGTTCGTCTTCGGGTTCGATCACGTGCTCGGCGCCGGAACCGACCGCCACGAGCAGCGATTCGATGAACAGTCCGTGCGCTCCGCGAATGCGCATATCGTCGAGATGCGTGCGCACGAGCGCATCGGTCGAAAATCCGAGCATGCCGGGGCACACGTGGAACGGCGTCCGTAGCGCGCAGATGCGGAACAGATCGTCGAGGATGTGCCAGGCCGTTCCGATTTCCGCGTGCGCGGCGGCCGCCATGGCCGCGCCGTACTGCTTCGCGATTTCGGGTAGCGGCCGTTCGAACTCCGACGTCAGCTGCCCGGCGTTATGCCCCGTCGCTCCGTGCGCGATGCGACCGGCTTCGATCAGGACGACGCTCAAATCGGTCTCCTTGAGGATCATCGCCGCGGTCGAGACGCCCGCGATGCCCGCCCCCACGATCGCGACGTCCGCCCGGGTATCGCCCCGCAGCTCGAACGGCCGGCGTTCGGCCAGCTGAGCGGTCCACGGAGAGAGGATCGGGGACATTCGCTCTAGTATAGCAAAAAAGACAGCTCCGCAGAAGCCTGCGCTTCGTGCAACGAATGGTGCCCAGGAGAGGACTCGTCCCTCGACCGTCCGCTCTGGCGGACGGCTCGGGATGACAATCTATGGTGCCAAGGGTGGGACTCGAACCCACAAGCCCTTTCGGGAACACGCTCCTAAGGCGTGCGCGTATACCAATTCCGCCACCTTGGCTTATCTGTAGTGTACCCGATCCTTATTTCGTCCCGCGGTGCGCGTCGATCCATTGTTCCTCGTTTTCGTGGCGGGTCTTCGCGTCGCGGATCCGGCGATCGGCGTTCGCGCGTAGCCGAGCCTTCTGTTCATCGGCGTGTCGTACCGCTTCGTCATGCAGACGAGCGTATTCCGTTTCGATCTTCATCTTCCCCTCCTCCGTTCGTTCGCTCAGCGCCAGTAACGCACGCTTGTGCTCGGCCACGCGCTTCGGCGGACCGGCGTACGCGTCGGCAAGGGCTTTTGTTTCACGTACTCGCACGTCGTCGATGCCCGCGAGTTTCTTCTTCCGATCCTGCGACAAGTGCTCGAGCGTCCGTTCAAGCACGCGTTCCGTATCGCGGATCTCGCGCTGTAGCGCATCGTCGATGTTCCCCAGCGTCTCCTCCTCGATGTGTTGCGCCTGCACCTTTCGAGCGGCGGTCTTCTGCGCCACGGCGCGTTCATGGATATCGCGCATGCGGCCGATGCGTTCGACGTCGGCCTCTGCCTCCTTCGCTCGTTTCGCCTCTTGTCGCACCCGTTCCTTTTCCGCCTTCCGTGCCGCTTCCAACGCCTCTTCGTGTTTCGCGTGCTGCTCCTGGCGCCACTCCTCGCGCGCTTCGCCCGTGCGTGCCTCCGCATCCTGTTCCGTGAGCGATGCAGCCTTCTGGCGCGTCGTTCGTTCCACTTTGCTCCGCTCGCGTTCCAGCTGTCGCTCGCGCTCCTGGCGCAGCATCTCCTGGCGTTTTTCGGCCAAGGCGTCGAACGTTGTACGCCGCTCGTCGGGGGTCAGGGGCATCGAATTAGTATAGCAGAAAATGGTCACGAATGCCCGTTGGCATACGTCCGCAGATCCGCGCCCAGGGACGGGCGCGGCTACATCATTGTTCAATAGTGGTTTCTGTTTCCGTGGTGCGCTTCTTCGTTTTTACACGAGTTTTCGGTTTCTCAAGGGCCGAAATCTCCGCCGCTAGATCCTGCAACCACGCGGCAGGCTTCTTTTTACCTTCGAACGCCACGGCGTCGGTCCGCAGGGTGTTGCTGCTGATCTTCCAGGACGGGTTCTTCGCGAGCAGGCGCATGATGTCTTGGGCCTCCACGCGCGGGCTCAGCGTCAGGACGAGCTCGCGTTGGCCCCGGCCCCTGTCTTCGCCCTTCACACGGACCACGCCGCTGCGGCGGCACGCGAGCTTCAGGCGCAGGACGCCGAACAGGTTCTGCACCGCGATCGGCAGATCGCCGTACTCGTCGACAAGATCTTTCTCGAATTCGGCGAGCGTCGCCTCGTCCTCGCAGCCGGCGAGCTTCTGGTACATCGAGATCTTTTCGCCGGCATCGGGAATGTAGAAGGCCGGAAGCAGCGCCTCGACCGGCAGCAGGATTTCGACGTTCTCCTCGACCGCCTCGACCTTCTCGCCCGCGCGCAGCTCCTCGACGGCGTTCTTGAGCATGCGCAGGTAGTGGCTGATGCCGACGGTGTTCATCGTGCCGGCCTGCGACACGCCGAGGATCTCGCCCGCGCCGCGGATCTCGAGGTCACGCATGGCCACTTGGAATCCGGATCCCAGCTCGCACGCTTCGACGATCGCACGAAGCCTCTTTTTGGCGTCCTCATGCAGCTTCTGGCTATGATAGAGCAGATACGCGAACGCTTGGATTTTGGAACGGCCCACGCGTCCGCGTAACTGGTAGAGCTGGGCCAAGCCGAAGCGTTCGGCCTCGTTCACGATGAGCGTATTCGCGCGCGGCAGGTCGATGCCGTTCTCGATGATCGTCGAGCTCACGAGCACCATTGCCTCGGCATTCTTGAACTTCAAGATGCGCTCCTCGAGCTCATCCGGCTTCAGCTGTCCGTGTGCAACGACGAACGTCGTCTCGGGAACGAGCTCGCGCAATTTCTGCGTGAACGCGTCGATCGTCTCCACGCGATTGTGGAGCACGAACACCTGCCCGTCGCGCTCGATTTCGTGGAGGATCGCCTCGCGCACGAGCCGGTCGCTGTACTTGCGCACCTCGGTGATGATCGGCAGGCGTCCCGGCGGCGGGGTCGTGATCGTCGTGATGTCGCGCAATTTATGGAGTCCTAAGTTCAGCGTGCGCGGGATCGGCGTGGCGGTGAGCGTAAGAATGTCGACCGAGGCGCGCATCTCCTTGAATTTCTCCTTCTGCTTCACGCCGAAACGCTGCTCTTCGTCGATGATCACGAGCCCCAGATTCAAGAACTGTACATCATCCTGGAGCAAACGATGTGTCCCGATCACAATGTCCACGTCCCCCTTCCGCAATTTCTCAAGCGTTTTCTTTTGCTCGGCCGCGGTGCGGAACCGGCTCATCATGTCGATCTTCACCGGGAAGTCCTTCATGCGGTCCCGGAAATTCTGGAAGTGCTGGTCCGCGAGGATCGTGATCGGTGCGATCACGGCCACCTGCTTGCCGTCCTGCACGGCCTTGAACGCCGCGCGCATCGCGACTTCGGTCTTGCCGAATCCGACGTCGCCGCACACGAGGCGATCCATCGGGTGGTCGTCTTCCATATCGCGACGGATATCCTCGATCGCCTTCGCCTGGCCGGGCGTCAGTTGGTACGGGAACGTCTCGCCGAACTTCGTCACCGCGTCGTTGTCATCGCGGTACGCGAAGCCCTTGGCGCTGGCGCGTTTCGCATAGAGCTCCAAGAGGTCTTTTGCGATCTCCTGCGTTTCTTGTTTGATTCGCTCCGACACGCGCTTCCACTCGCTCTCTCCCAGGCGCGTCAGGTGCGGCTCGGCGCCCTCCTCGTGCACGTACTTGCTGAGTTTGTCCGCCTGGTCGACCGGAACGAAGAGCTTGTCGCCCTCGGCGTACGTCAGCTCCAGGTACTCGCGCGTCGTCTCGTCGATCACCTTCTGCGTCATGCCCTCGAACCGTCCGATGCCGTGCTCCATGTGCACGACGTAATCCCCGGGGGAGAGCGACGTGAGGAAGTCGAGCGCGAGTTTTTGGACCGACTTCTCGCGGCCGGCCTTCTTGAGCGTGAAGATCTCGCGGTCGGTGAGGAGCGCGCACTGGAAATCCGGATTCTGGATCGAGTGCGGCAAAAGATCTCCTTCTTCCGCGGCCACGAGCGTCACGGCGCCGGGCCTGCGTTCCTTGTGCGCGTGCGCGATGTGCTCCTCCTTGAAAATGCCCTCCAGCTCGGCCGCACGGCGCGTCACGATGAGCAGGCTCCAGTTCTGCTGCAGCTTGTCTTTGAGATCGTTGAGGAAGTCGGTGAGCGTGTAGAACTTGAGGACCGAGAGGTAGCGCAGGTGGGCGTGGTTTTTCTGCGATTCGGGAAACGACGTGAAGCGCAGGATAGAGCCGGTTTTCGGCGCTTCGATATCGTCTTGATCGTCCAGAACGAGCAGGGCGCCCTTCGGGAATTGCCGCTCGAGCGGCACCGTGTCGCCGTAGGAAACCGGCAGCAATACAAGATGGTCAGTCGTATGGCCACCAGCGTGAATCTTCTCGACCGTATCGAAACTGAAATCGACGCGCGCGACGTACAATGCTTGGATCGGGAAAATATCGAGCCGATCGCCCGTGCGGCGGTACTGGCCGGCCGAGAGCGTTTCATCGTCGGCATGTTCGTAGCCCAGATCGATGAGTTGCTCCACGAACGCCGTAAAGTCCATCGCATCGCCGACCCGCACCTCCACCGCGCGCTCCAGGAGGTCGTCGTAGCGCGGAAATTCGATGTTCCACAGATGGCGCGGAATGAGGAACGTCTTCGCCTCGCCGCCCATGAAACGCAGAAACTGCTGCAGGCTCTGCATCGAGAGCTCCGTCTCGCCCTCCGGGAACGCCTCGGCTTCGCATTCGAAGAAATGCAGCCAGTGGCGGATCGCTTCGACCTGCGTGTCGTCCTCGGCGACGAGGAGCGTCGGCCTCGGTTCGGCGAAACCGCGCAGGTGCGACAGGAGCAGCGCCTTCGCCGTCTCGTTCCCCGCGCCGGAAATCGTCAGGGCACGGTCGCGCTCCAAGAGCGTGGAAAGCTCTCGGTGCGTGTCCTTCCCGATCAGGAGGGACGGCAACATGTCAGGAAAACGACGACATATTCGACCACACGGACAAGGGCTGCGCCGCAAAAGCGGTCGCGATCCCCACCGGTATCTATGGGACTATTATACGCCTTAATCCTGCATGCGCAACGGCATGATCAGATGCAAGAACTGCGGCGCGTTCGGGAGCTTGAAGACCGCCGGATGCATGCTGTCGACCACCTGCAGTTCGACGTTCGCGTCGTCGATGTGCGAGAGGAAATCGAGCAAGTAGCTACTGCTGAGCGCGATCTTCGAGTCTCCCCCGCTCGTTTCCGCCGTCACCGACGCTTCGTCTTTGCCCAGTGGCGTCTGCGGCGTGCGGATCTGCACGTCTCCCGAGGTGAGCACGAACGTCAGGTTGTTGTTCACTTCCTTCGCAAAGTAATGCATGCGGCGCACCGCCGTGATGAGCTCGTGCGTCGCGATCACCGACCGCACCGACGTCTCCTTCGGGATAATCTGCTTGTAGTCCGGGAATTTGCCTTCGATCAGCCGCGAGAGGAACCGCGTGGCGCCCACCTGCAACTCCACTTGCTGCTGCGACAGCGTCACTTGGACTTGTGGCACTTCGTCGATCTTCTCGTCGTTGGCCGGCTTCTTGGTTTTGTAACCGCTGATGGCCGCTTTTACTTCTTCCAGTACTTTGACCGGAATAATGCATCCGATCTCGTCCTGCATCGTCGTCTGCAGCGCATACTCCGACAACCGATAACTGTCGGTTCCGACCAAGATGAGCTTCCCCCCTTCCGTCCGTACGGAGACTCCGGAGAGCACCGGCCGCAAGCTCGTGCGTGCGCACGTAAAGGTGACGAGGTGCAGTGCCTCCAAGAGATGGTGGGCGTTTACCGCAAATGAAATCTTCTTCTCGACCGGCGCAATGGTGGGATACTCGCTCGCCAACTCTCCGCTCAACATCGTCTTGCCGTGTTTGCCCGTGCACTTCAACTGCGTGCCTTCCACGGTCTCCATCACCACTTCCGGATCCGACGCGTACTGCGCAAAGTTGAGGATCGCCTTGGCCGGCACCGTGATCGATCCTTCGTTCTCGATCGTCGCTTCAAAACTCGTGACGATCGACAGTTCCAAATCGGTCGCGCTCACTGTACAGCGCCTGCCTTCCGCTTGCAGCAGGACGTTCCCCAAGATTGGCAGCGCCTGCTGCCCGCTGATCGCGCGGCTCACGATTTGCAACGCCTGGAGGAGTGACGCTGTCTGGCAGGAAAATTTCATGGAGTGGAAAAATGAAAGAGGGGGATGAGTATAGCATTTTTATTTTTCTTAATATTCGTCATCTTCATGTCCCCCTCCGCTCTCTCCCCGTTTAGGGTCGGATGTGTGGACATCGGACGTCATGTCTCTCGTAAAACCCCTGCATTCGCGAAAATGCGGACGACGTACTGATGTTGTGTGTGGGAAGGGTGTGGAAAACCCGTGGATATCCATACACCCGTGGCTTCCCAAGGCCGAAACATAATAATTCGTGATCTCAAAGCCATAAACGCAAACTTGTCGTGGAGAAGTCCCGGCTCTTTGTGGAGGGGTGCCTCGGAGGTTCTCCACACTGCCTGTGGATAACTTTTGTGCACAAAGGGGTTCCCCGGCGTTCTCCACAGTGCGTCCCCGAACGCAGATTCTCTGTCATTATCTATTCATATTCTTCATTTCTCCTTTGAACTGATCGCGCGCGGCGATGCTCGGGACGCGTGTGGAATTCGGTCGGTGATGCATGTGTCCGTTCTTCATCGTGACGTACGTACCGTCGTTCACGTCGTTCGTCAGGAGCACGCCTGATGAGATCATGACGTTCGTCCCGATCTTGACGCCGGGGTTGATGCCGACCTGCATGCCGAACCGCACGTCGTTGCCCACCGCGGTTCCGAACTTTGTTCGCCCGGTCGACGTTTTCTCCCCGTTGACGATCGACGACACGGGCGCTTCGTCGAGACGCAAATTCGCGGTCACCGTGCCCGTCCCGAACGACACGTTGTTCCCGACGATGCTGTCGCCCAGATACGTGCCGTGCGTCCACACGTCGCTGTGCAGCGCGCACGCTTTGATCTCGGAGTGCGCGCCGATGACGCAGCGGTCGCCCATGCTCCCGCCGCGGATGATGCTGCCGTAGCGGATCTCACACTGCTTGCCGATGTACGCGGGGCCGACGATCACGGCGTGCGGCAGAATCTCCGTTCCTTCCCCGATCCGCACGTTGCCCTCGATCACCGCCGATGGATGGACCTTTACGCTCGGATGGATCGACGGTTCGAGTTTCTCCTTGAGCAGTTTCTCCAGTGTGTTCAACACCTCCCACGGATACGTCGCGCTCTCGTTCCATTCGGCGAGAGTCTTTCCGCAGACGGGAAAAGACGAGAGATCATCGAAGGGCCATGAAAGCGGATGTGACACGGCGGAAGTATAAGCCTCGCGTCGGTGATTGACAAAGACTGCAAAGATTCTATTTTATCCGCGCTCTTTCAGAGTATCGCCAGACAACGAAGCAAACATCGTGTGCATCGACGGTGCGCAGGGTGTTTGCTTTGTACGATTGTCTCCCCTCTTTTATAGGAAACTTTCCATGTCTACGTTCGGTGAAGAAACGTCATTCTTTCAATCGCTCCATGAACGGATCGCGCAAAAGGAGCGAGAGCGGGAAAAACGATTCACGGAAATTTTGGAAAAAGCAGGCAAACCCGTGGATCGAGCGGACGAGGTTACGTTCACTGATCCCGGTATCTCCGTCGAGAGTGTCCTCCAGACTTTGGAATTGATGCATACGCCGCCCCTGTTTTCCCACGAGATGGTTGTTGCGATGTACAGACGACGAAAGACGTTGCCATGGTATACGGAAACGTCGACCCCGAAACGATGGAGCGTATCATTTGGTAAAATATCCTTGGATGACGTGCGAGTCTTGGATTGTTGCACACAGTCTTTGCATGCGCTCCCGTTTCGCTCCATCGCCATGCTCATTGTGCTCTACAGCTTTCTTGCTTCCGAGAGCGACGTGTATAAAAAGATGAAGGGCCCGGAATGGATTCTTTTGAGCAATCCGGCAAAGCAGGGCGACGTTCTTTCATACCCGTTCCTTTGGCACAACGATGGACTGTTTCAGACCAAACACGATCGGGAACTCTTGCCGAATCTTGCGCGCTATCGCTTCATCATGATGCCGATGGTGAACAGCGTCACCCCGGTCACCGACTGACAATCGATCGTCCGGCGAAGCCCCGGCATCACTCACGTGATGCCGGACTTTTCCTATGCAGCGGAATCACGATCGTCCCCTCTTCCATCGTCATGCGCAGCGGAATGCCGAGTGCGGCGTAGCGTGTGACCACGTCTTCGTCCGGCAGGCCGTAGGAGTTTTCTTTCGCGACCGATGCGACGGCGAGATCGGGCGCGACCGCGAGGAGAAATCCGGTGGAGCTCGAGGTCCGGCTGCCGTGATGCGCCACCTTCAGAATGTCGGCGCGCAGGTCGATACCCGCCTGGAGCATCGCACGTTCCTGCGCCTTTTCCATATCGCCCGTCAGCAGCACGCTTCTGCCGTCCGCGATGCTCACGCGCACTGTCGTCGAATGGTCGTTCACGTCTTTCATGGGTTTGCCGAACGAATCGGGCGGCGGCCAGAGGACGTCGAGATGGAATGCGCCGACAGTCAGATCCTGCGCCGGATTCGCGATGATGATCCGCGCCTCTTCATTCGTGAGCAGTTCCAGAAATTCGCGGTACCGAGGATTCCCGTAATCAACGCCCGTCATGAGCACGGATCGGACGCGGTAGCGCCGCAGTAATTCGGGGAAGCTCTGCAGGTGATCCAGGTGCGGGTGGCTGAGCACGAGCAGATCGATCGTCCGATCGAAGAACGGCATCGCGTGCCCCAGGTATGAGAGCATCGATCCGTCCGGGCCGCCGTCGATCACGATTTGATATCCGCCGTCCGCCAGAAGGATCCCGTCTCCCTGGCCGACGTCGAACACAGTGAACGTCGGTGGCTTCGTCCACGCGATGAGTTCGAGAGCGAACGCCGCGAAAAGTACGCCGAGCGCGCCGATGGTCAGCCACTGTAAACGATACATGCAACGACCGTACCGGTACGCGGCACGACCGTTTCGCATCTTTTTTCTTGCTTGGCTCTTTTTGCCTTTCCCTTAGCGCTTTAATCCGTTCTTCTTCCTCATGAAACGGGCACCCGTCGCGCCGCCGCTCAGGGCGAAGACCGCCGCGAGACCGAGGCCGGATTGCGGGAGAGTACCGGGCTTGGCGGACGAGGAGGCCGAAGAGGCCGAGGAGACCAAGGAGGCTGACGACCGGCGCGAAGAAGCGGAAGATGACGCCTTCGTTGTGCCGCCAAGCGTGATCGTCTGCTGCACGCCGCGCGATACCGAACCGTCCGCGGCGACCACGCGCACGAGGAGTGTGAAGGTGCCTCCCGGGACGCCCGGGATCGTCACGCCCTTTGTGGACTTGTCCATGCGCGTTGCGACGCCGAACGTCCGGCCGCCGTTCGTGCTCTGCTGCACCTGCAATTCGCGAATCGTTCCTTGCGGCACCGTCCACGTCGCTTCGACGTCATGGCCGTTCGTGCCCGGCTTCGAAGTGAGTGCCAGGTTCTGCGCCTCCGGGATGGACGTGTTCGTTTGAAGGCCCGTGAAGAGGAGCGGCGCGGCGGGTTCCTGGGGAACGAGCGAACCGTCGGGCGTCTTGCCCGCGAGGCTCGGATGCACCTGCACTTGGTACACGCGCCCCGGCGTCTGCTCGACCGTATCGATCAACACGAAATTGCCATCCAAGCGATAGCGCACGATCGGCAGGTCGATGCCGCTGCCGCTCTGCATCACGAACGCGGATTCCTGAAATTGTTCCGGAATCGATACCGGATGCGTGAAGGCGAGCGTCACGCCCGTCGCGGAGGTCGATACGGCCGCGAGCAGGCGCAGGACCGGCGAGTCGATCGCCATCACGGGGGACGGCGGCACGGCGGGGACCGACGATGCTCCTGGTGACGTGGCACGGGACGGAGCAAGATCGACGCGAACTTCTTCGACGAAGAACGGACTCTCGCTGCCGTCGGGCGCGACCGCTAACACGGAGACGTAGAGCGTGGCGACCGGCGGAATGCTCGAGAGCGTGTGCTGCAAGACGGTGCCCGGAGCGTCCTCGTAATCGTCGTACACGCCGCCTTGATCCAGGATCGATGCGTGACTGTAGAAGACGCGGTAATTCTTCACGGTTCCCTCCACCGGGTTCCAGTACACCGTCACCTTCCCGTTTTCCTGCTGGGCGCGGAGGCCGGAGACATTCGGCACATCCTGCGCCAACGCCACGAGGGGCAACATGGTCGCAAGGAGACCGAGCGAGAGACGCGTGGAGACAGTCATAGAGTGTGTGTGGATTTCCCATCATTGTACCATTTCCGGCCGTTTTTTTCAACCCGTTAGCTCCCCATCAGAATCCGCCGGAGACCCAGGATTTCCACGAGAAGCGCGGAAACGGCGCCCGCTGCAAGGATGCCGATGCCCGTCATCCATTCTTCGACGAGCATGGGGCGGATCATCAGGAGCGCGATCGCGAGCAGGAGACCGTAGGCCGCGAGCCCCCCCCGCTCGAGCGATGCCTCGGCGAGCCGGAGTTTACGCAGCGTCGTCGAGAGTAAAAGCAACGCGATGAGCAGGTGCACCGTGAGCGACGTCACCGCCGCACCGACGAATCCGAAGTCCGGAATGAGCATGATGTTGAGGACTTGCGACAGCGCGGCCGCGGTGCAGAGCGACCACGTGAGCCGCTTTGCGTCGCCGAGCGAGAGCAGTGCATAGAAGCAGAAGAGCACGATGCCGTTGAGGATCATCGATGGGCCGAGGAGGAAGAGCGCGGTGTCCGCGCCGGGGGCGTCGAACGTGCTCAGGTACTGCTCGGTCGTGAGGAGGTGCATGAGCGGTCGTGCCCAGATCATCGCCATGAGTCCTGCGGTCAGAGAGAGAAGCGTGACGGTGATGAATGTCCGACGCACGAGAGCCGAGACGTCTTCTCCCTCGGCCAGGCGGCGGCTCACGAGCGGCAGCGTGGAATTGAGCAGAAACGTCGGAATGAGGAACGCCATTTCGTTGGCGCGCAGCGCGAAGCCGTAGAGCGCGTTCTGGATTTCAAAGTCCGGGCGCAGGAGCGCGATGAGCGTCATGTCCATGTTCCTATAAAGCGCCATGCAGAGGTACGCGGCGCCGAACGGCAGCGCGAGCTTCAGGAGGCGTTTCATCGTCTCCGGATCCCAGACTGCTCGAATGCGGACGATGCGGCGCGCGAAGATCGAAGAAAGCGTGAGCAAGACGAACGCACCGATGCTGCCGACCGACAAAAACCACCACGCCATGCGGGGGTCGCCACTCTGGCGGACGCCGAACGCGACCGTGCCGCCGATGAGTCCGGCCGTGACGACGCGTTGCAGCACTTCGGCTGTGAACACCGGTCGCATCCGGTAGTGGGTTTGGAACACGCTGCGCTGGATGCCGGCGAGGAGCGTGAACACCGGCACGAACGCGGCGATCGTGATCGCGATCGACAGCGGGCTCTCGCGCCAACTCGGGATGCTCCAGGCGATGCCGATGGCCGCGCTGAACACGACCGCCGTGACGATGAGTCGCAGCAAGACGAGCGTCCCCAACGTGCGTCCTTCATCCTTCGTACGGCTGAGCTCGCGCACGGCCACGGCGTAGAGCCCGGCATCCGCGAGGATGCCGAAGAATTGCAGATAGCCATAGGCCGAGTTGTATGTGCCGGCCAGCTCGCGCGTGAGTCCCACCGCCACGAGCTTCACCGTGACGATGCTCAGCGCGGCCATGACGGCCTGGCTGGCGATTTGCCAGAGGGTGGATGCGGCGATTTGCCGAGTGGACACAAGGCCAGTGTAGAGCATAGGATTCTTGCGATGACATTGTCGTTCCGACATCTGGTGTCGGCCTCGCAGGTGACGAGGCCGGACGCCGATTTCCTCATGGAGCGTGCATCTGAAATGGCGGCTGCCAGAGAACGGGAACAAGAGGAACGTGAGCGGGTTGAGAGATTGCGCGAAACGCTCCGTTTGCAGCTCGTTGCTCTTCTTTTTTACGAAGCAAGCACGCGGACGCGGCTGAGTTTCCAAATCGCGGCACGCAATCTTGGCGCGGATATGTTCGTGACGGAAGGAGTGCAATTTTCATCGATTTCCAAAGGAGAAACGCTCGAAGACACCATTCGTATCATCGCCGGATATGGAACGAATCTCGTTGTCATGCGCCATCCCGAAGCCGGCAGCGCCGCTCGGGCGGCGGAGACGCTCGATCGATATGCCGGGCACACCGGCAAGTTGATCCCGCTGATCAATGCAGGAGATGGCAATAACGAGCACCCCACGCAAGCATTGCTCGATTTGTACACCATTCAGAAAGAATGCGGCCGGCTCGAACATCTCCACGTGGCGCTCGCCGGCGACCTGAAGAATGGACGCACGGTGCACTCGCTCGCGCACATGTTGTCGTTATATCCCGGCATGCGCTTCACGCTTGCCTCACCCGAGCAGCTCAAAATGCCGGACCACGTTCTTCGGGAATTGAAGGAAAAAGAAATTCCATTCACGGAAGTCGCGTCGCTCGACGACGCGTTGCATGCGGACGTGCTGTACATGACGCGCGTGCAAAAGGAGCGTTTCGACGATGTGGAAGAATATGAGCGGCTCAAGCATGCATTCATTTTGAGTGCGGCCGATCTTGAGGGAAAAAACGCGGTGATCATGCATCCGCTTCCTCGCGTAGGAGAAATTGCTCCCGATGTGGATGCATTGCCGCAGGCTGCATATTTTCGTCAGGCTGAGAACGGCATCGCTATCCGCATGGCGCTTCTCACAACGATGCTGGGGGATCACACCTCCACGAAGATGGGAATCACCATGGGTTCCCTATCCAATTTGCGATCGAAGTAGCGGTAGAGGGCGCCCTGCACCGCGCGCTTGTGATCTTTGCGATCCACGCTGCCGCGCGAGAGTTCCTCTTCGTACGCCTTCTTCGCGGCCTGGGCGACTTCGGCCGAGATGTCCGTCTGCTCGGATCCGTAGATGAGCCCGCGGGAGATCACGTCCGGGTCGCCGACGAGGCGCTTGGATTCGGCATACACCTTGAAGAGCACGATAAGCACGCCGCCGCCGCTCATGACCTTGCGGTCGGTGAGGACGCGCGCGCCTTCGCCCGCGGCGCCGCGGCCGTCGATGATGACGTCGCGGAACGGGACTTTGCTCTTGCTCTTGCGGGCGTTGCCCTGGCGGTCGAACTCCAGGATCTCCCCGTTCACCAACAGGTGCACTTGGTTATCCTGGTAGCCGATGCCGTAGGCGAGATCCGCGTGCGCGTGGCGCATGTACGGTTCGCCGTGTTCGGGAATGACGTGACGGGCCCGGATCAATCGGTGCATGAGGAGAATGTCCTGCTGGTAGCCGTGACCGGTGGTGTGCAACGCCAATTCCTGGTTCGTCTTCACGATCGCGCCCTTCAAGTGAAGGTTGTTGATGACTTTCGACACCGCGCGTTCGTTCCCGACGATGGGATTCGAGCTGAGGACGACAGTATCGCCCTCTTTGACCGACACGAACTTGTGCGTGCCGAGTCCCATGCGGGCCAAGCCCGCCATTTCCTCGCCCTGGGCGCCCGTCGTGATGATGATCACTTCGCTGTCGGGGATTTTTTCCATCCCCGCGCTCGCTTTGCGAACGAGTCCGCGCGGCGCCTTCAGGTAGCCCAGGTTGGTCGCGATCTCGATGTTCGCTTCCATGCTCCGACCCGAGAGGAAGACCTTGCGGTTCGTCTCTTTCGCGACGTCGAAGATCTGCTGCACGCGGTTGAGGAGGCTCGAGAACGTGGCGATGATGATGCGGCCCTCGGCGTCCTTGATGACGCTGCGCAGGGTATCACCGATCTCCGATTCGCTCTTCGAGTGTCCCGGTTTCAACGCGTTCGTGGAGTCCGCGATGATCGCAAGCACTCCCGCCCGTCCGAGCTCGGCCATGCGATGAAAATCCGCAGGAGGCTCGTTGAAGGGGGTAAGGTCGAACTTGAAGTCGCCCGTGTGCACGATCGTCCCGTAGGGAGTGTGGATCGCGACGGCGGCGGAATCAGGAATCGAATGCGTCACGCGGAGGAACTCCACTGAGACTTTGCCGAACTTCAGGGTCTCGCCGTAGGGCACGACGTTGAGTCGCGCTTTGCTCGTGAGATGGTCTTCTTCCAGGCGCTTCTTCACGAAGGCCATGGTCAGTTTCGTGCCGTAGCACGGGGGGAAGTGCAGCTGCGGCAGCAGGTGCTGCGCGGCGCCGATGTGGTCGAGGTGCCCGTGCGTGAAGAGCACGGCCTTGATC
>CAZXKA010000009.1:0-47605 GCA_964641555.1 uncultured Candidatus Peribacteria bacterium
GCGAGCTGGGTTCAGAACGTCGTGAGACAGTTTGGCCTCTATCCTCCGTGGTCCCTTAGAAACGTGAAGAGAGCTGTTCCTAGTACGAGAGGACCGGAATGGACGAACCTCTGGTGTGCCTGTTGTCGCGTCAGCGGCATTGCAGGGTAGCTATGTTCGGAAAGGATAACCGCTGAAGGCATCTAAGCGGGAAGCCTCCTCTAAGATTGCGTTTCTCCATGAGCCCCCCGGAAGACTACCGGGTTGATCGGTCGCAGGTGTACGTGCAGTAATGCATTCAGCCGAGCGATACGAACGGGCGATTGAACGTTTTCATAAATTTGTCACCCTGAGCTCTGTCGAAGGGTGTTTCTGTACTGTTCATGTGTTGTTGGCGGGTGGAATATGCCCATGATGGGAAATTCCGCCACGCTGCAATTCTGCATTCTTTCTTTCACACATGGTCGATGGTTCTGTCCTGGTGTCTCGAGCGAAGGGGTCACACCTGATCCCATACCGAACTCAGCAGTTAAGCCCTTCAGCGCCGATGGTAGTGATCCGTACGGTTCGCGAGAGTAGGCCGATGCCAGGACAGAGTCATTGCGTCATGTATCTCCGCTCCGAATTTTCGGACGTTTTTTCGTGCGTGCGCAAAGCGGCTGGCTACAATGAGGACGTACTTTTTTCTCCCTACTCCTATGGCCCTCGACACCATGAAAGAAACCATCGAGAGCGCGGCCGATCTGCGCGACTTCATCGACGTTCGGACGGTTCTGAGCGATGTATCGGAGAAGGAGATTGATTTCGAAACGGCGATCCGCGCCCAAATGGAGAGTGCAGGTGTTGAAGCACCGGACGAGATCGTCGCCGAGTTAGCCGAACAGCTCGAAGCCGAGATGACGCAGAAAGAAACGCTCAAAATGGCCGCCTAAGGAAAGAGCGAAAGCCCGCGAAAGCGGGCTTTTTTGCGTGCCCGCGCTACACTTGTTCCGTGCAAGAACGCCTTCAAAAGATCCTCTCGGCCCGTGGTATCGCTTCGCGCAGGAAAGCCGAGGAGTACATTCTCGCTGGCTTGGTGAAAGTGAATGGGAAAACGGCGGAATTAGGCCAGAAGGCGGATCCGGAAAAAGATACGATCGAAGTGGACGGAAAGGTACTCCAAGAGCGCGCCGAAATGCAGTACTACCTGCTCTACAAGCCTGTGGGCGTGGAAAGCACGAACGTGCCCGGCACGCGCGAAGCACCGACCGTGCGCGATCTGCTGCCGTCGGATCTGCGCGGCAAACTCTATCCCGTCGGTCGTCTCGATAAAGACAGCGAGGGATTACTGCTACTGACGAACGACGGCCCCATGAGTTATCGGCTTACGCATCCGAAGTTCGAACACGAGAAGGAATACGACGTGACGCTGAAAGACGAAATCAAAGAAGGGGCTCTTGAGAAGATCCGCAAGGGCGTCATGCTCGATGGTTCCAAGACGAAGCCGACGGTCATTCAACGGTTGAGCAAGAACAGCTTCCGCATCGCGCTCACGGAGGGGCGCAATCGTCAGATCCGTCGCATGTGTTCCAAGGTCGGGTCCGAGGTCGTGCGGCTGCAGCGTATCCGTATCACCACCCTGACGGACGATACGCTGACTTCTGGCCGTATGCGGCCGCTGACGCCCGAAGAAAGAGCTCAACTTTTGGCCTCCATTGGGCTATAATACATGTACACCCACATGCAGATCATCCCCCATGCTTCGGCGAGCTCAGCACAAGTTCTGCGGCCCGTTCCCCTTCGTGCGTAAGTTATGCAAATAATTCCACATGGCGCAGCGCAAGAGGTGACAGGCTCTTGTCATGAGCTTCGGGTGGCCGGCAAACGCATCCTGCTCGATTGCGGGCTCTTTCAGGGTCGGCGTCAGCAATCCGCCGAGAAGAACGCGACGTTTGCGTTTGATCCGTCCACGGACATCGATGCCATGATCCTCAGTCACGCGCACATGGACCACGTGGGGCGCGTGCCGCTCCTGTGGAAGAGGGGATACCGCAAGGCGATTCACTGCACGTACGCCACGAAAGATCTGGCCGAAGTGATGCTCATGGACGGCGGCTACATCCAAGAGAAAGACGAAGAGTTCTTTTGCAAGCACTTGAGTAAATCGATGATGAAATGCGACGGTCCGCTCTACACGCAGAAAGATGCAGAATCCTGCATGGAACTCTTCCAGGGCAAGAACTACAACGAGTGGTTCGAGGTGATTCCCGGCGTGCGCGCGCAGTTCATCGAGGCCGGCCACGTGCTCGGTGCGGCGATGATCGTGATCGAAGCCGAGGAGAACGGGAAGACGCGACGGATCGGATTCACGGGTGACTTGGGCCGCAACACGCTGCCCATCATTCGCGATCCTGCCGCCATGCCGCCGGTGGACGTGCTCATCTGCGAATCGACCTACGGCGACCGCACGCACGGCGATATCACGAAGTCGAAGGAACGGTTGCGCGAAATCGTCGTCCGCACGGCCGAGCGCGGCGGAAAAGTGCTCATTCCGGCGTTCTCGCTCGAACGGACGCAGCAGCTCGTGTACGATCTGCACCTGCTGTGGGACGCGAAGGAGATTCCGGCCGTGCCGATCATCATCGACTCGCCGCTGGCATCGAAGGTGACCGAGGTATTCCAAAAACACCCGGAATGTTTCGACGCCGAGATGTTCCGCGATTTTTTGGCACGCGCACACAATCCATTCCATTTTTCGCTCGTGCGCTACACGGAATCGGTGGAGGAGAGCAAAGATTTGAACGGCAAGCCCGGCCCCATGGTCATCATGGCGGGGTCCGGCATGTGCGAGGCGGGGCGCATTCGTCACCACCTGAAAAACGAACTCCATGATTCGCGCAACACGGTGCTCGCCGTCGGGTTCATGGCCCAGGAAACGCTCGGCGCGCGCATCGTCGATCCGCAGATCCGCGAGGTGAAGATCTTCGACGAATTCGTGCCCAAACGCGCCGAAGTGGAGTACATCGACGCGTACTCCGGCCATGCGGACAAAACCGAATTGGATGCGTTCGTGTCGTCGGTCGGGGGCTTGTCGCGCTTGATTCTGGTGCACGGCGAAACGACGCAGATGCTCCCCTTCGCCGAACGGGTGCGCGCGGCGCTCCCCGGCGTGACGATCCACGTTCCGGCGCGACACGAAACGGTGGAGTGTTAAACCGAACGATTTCGGGTTGATCGCAAGCGAACCGCGCATGCGGTTGAAAAGCGCCTCCTGTAGGATTTCGTACCAGCATGGCCCTGCGCATCACTGCTGGTCACCTTACGATCGCCGCCTTGTCCGCGGTGACCATGAGTGCGGTCTTGGTAACGGTGGATCGGACGCCGGGTGGGCCGCAGATTTTATCGGCGAATACGACGTTCTACAACTGTTATCAATGCGACTCGGGGAGTTGCGTGGCGGACGTGGACGGTATCACGATCGACTGGTGGCACACGGGAGATTCCGCGCCGCCCCCGACGTGCGAAGAGATGGGTGCGATCTCAGCATGGGAAGACATCAATAACAACGGCGGCATCGATCCCGGAGAAACGTGTAACGATAAATGCGCACTCTCGTACCCCGGTTCCAGTTCTTCTTCCACCGGAGGAACGGGCGGAGGCGGATCGTCCGTTTCCATAACGTCCGCACATTCATCGTCTTCCGCAGGAGGAACAACGAGCAGTACCGGCGGAGGCGGATCGTCCGTCTCGACGACATCGTCCGCGTCGTCCTGGCATTCCTCTTCTTCCTCTTCGTACGCCGCGATTCCTCCGTACACTTCGTCTAGCGCATCTTCCTTTATCTATAGCTCGTCGTCACCCGGATCATCCACGAGTCATTCGTCCGTTTCCTCCGCCAGTTCTTCATCCGCATCATCCACGAGTTATTCGTCCAGCAGTTCCTCATCGTCGGGTCCGCGTTGCGGCGACGGCATCAAGCAGGCCACGGGCCCCGGCCCCGACGGTATCGTGGGAACGGCGGATGACATGGAACAGTGTGACGATGCCAATGCGGTGAACGATGACGCCTGCAGCAACACCTGTACCGTCCCCCGTTGCGGGGACGGCATCAAGCAGGCGTTTGGTCCCAACGGCGTCGACGACCCCGACGGCCCTGTGAGCGATGACGAAGAATGCGACGACGGCGCGGGCAACACGGCGGCGGGCCCGCTGGATGCCAGTTGGTGCTCGCTGAGCTGCAAGAAGCCAGAGTGTTCGAACGGTCGCGATCAGCATGATGTGGGGGCGGGAGGAGAAACGATTCCCGATGCGGATGCCGATGCGGGCGACGGCGGTTGTTACCAAGTGGTTTGCAACAAGACGACGCCATATCTGCCGGGGAAAAACGACGAAGACAATCCCTGCGCCATCGCGGCGGCGGACTATGAATTGGGAACGGGAGGAGAGGAAGGGAGTTCCGGCGGCACGGGCGGATCTCCCGGCGAAACGTCCGGCGGGGGCGGTGTGCCGCCCGGGGCCGCTGCGAACCTCTTGGCGCAGGCAGCGGGCGGATGCGTGAAGGGTCCGGGTGCGCCGGTGGCCGGCGGCGGTGGATGCGCGGCGAACGAATCGTGCCGCGTTCTCTTCCCCGGAGGGCCGACCGGTTGCATGCCGTTGCTCCCCGAAGGCGGGGGATGCGCGACGAATTTCGATTGTGCGGGAGGGGCGCAGTGCGTGGCCAATGGGGGTGATGCGGGGGTCTGCACGGATCCGGACGGCGCCGTATTCCCCGTGTGTCCGCCCGGCGTCGTCGGCGGAGGAGAGTGCGGAGACGGTCGCATCGGTCCGGGCGAAGTGTGCGACGACGGCAACGATGATGACGATGATGCATGCGACAACAGCTGCAATATTCCGGGCGCACCCGTGTGCGGCGACGGTACGGTGAACGCCGGCGAGGAGTGCGACGATGGCAACACGGTCAATACCGATATCTGCAACAACTCGTGCGAGTTGGTGGAAGGCGGCATGTGCATGGGCAACGAGTGCTCGCACGGCGGCGCCTCATTCTGCGCCGTCACCGAAGTCTGCCAGAATATCTCGACCTTCCCGTGCATCGAATGCGAACCCATCGTGGGTAGCGAGTGCAAGGGTGACGAATGCGCCAATGGCGGCGACGCGGCCGCCGACGCTCTCGGCATGGACTGCAGCCTGACCGCGACGTTGCCCTGCGTTGCGTTCATTCCGCGCAATTCCTGCGGCAACGGAAAGATCGACTCGCTCGATCCTCCCGAGGTCGAGGAGGGATGTCACGTGACGGGCGCGTCCAGCCAGCTGTGCCTCCCCGACGGGGCGACGGTCGACGAGACCGGGGAGTTCCATCCGTGGTTCCCGTGCTACCACTCCGCCGACTGCGTGAGAATGGGCGGCACCTGTGGCTGGGAGATGACGAGCGAATTAACGGAGTGCTTGTCGGAGAACATGGGAGCCGGCGGGAGCGTGTCGGGCGATTTCCAGGTGCGCGTTCCGACGCGTTCGGCGCTGGTGGCGCAGGTTGCCGGCGGCGACGCGTGTCCGCGCGATTTGGGTTTCTGCGGCTGCAATGCCGGCGGCGCGCCGGTCATGGCTCCGCGAGGCGCCGACTGCGAGCCGATCTGTCCCGCCGGCGTCTCCATGGGCAATTGTCCGGAAGGAAACGGGACGGCCTGCCAGCCGTACATCTGCACCGACGGCCGCGTGTTCCCGACATGCACCGACCGGGGGGAACCGATCGGATACCTGCAGCATCCATGCAATGCGCCCGCCCCGCCGCCGCCTAGCTGCTCCGATCCGCTGGCGTGCACGAAGGACAGGCAAAATTGCTGTAACGAGGACGGCGACGTCGTGGGGTATTCCGTGAGGGACGGTTGCAACGAATGCCAGTTTACGGCGTGTCCCGCCGGTACGTCGTACGAACAATGCACGCAGGTCGACGTCTGCATGCGTTGCGGCATGAGCGGCGAGGTTTGCACGTTCGTCGGTGCCGACTGCGCGGCGCCCGGAGGCGGCTTCGCGCAGGAAAATTCCTGCTACGACAGCGCCATCTGCGAATGGAACGGCACGCGTTGCGCTTGGCGCGAAACGGAGGAATTGCAGCAGTGCCTCGAGGACAACGCTGGCGGCACGTGCCCCACCGGTCAGTCGTGCATGTCGACCTCGGCGTGTGGTGCGTCCGGCGGCAGTGCCGGCAACGCGTGTGGCAGTGACAACACGAAGGTCTGCTGCACCGTGACCGATGAACCGTTGGAGGAGTGCGACGACGGGAACCAGATCGACGACGACGCATGCAGCAATACGTGCACGCGCAATTGTAAAACGCACTCCGACTGTCCCGAAGGCGCATGCGTCGACGGCACATGCACCGATCAGTGCGTCGAACCTGATGCGGCCGCTTTTCATCCTGCAGCGCCTCCCGTCGCGCACGTCGATTTTTTGATCCGTTTGATGGCCGGCGGTTCCAGCGCATCGTTCACGCTCTTCCCGTAACATGATGCCGTTCGATTCCCGACCGGCACGGAGAGTGGCTGGCGCCGCGGCGCGCATGGTGATCGTGGCGGTGTTTGCGTTGTCGTATGCCGGTACGGCCCACGGTCAGGCCTCTTGCGGCAACCGCGCATGCGAGCCGCAATTCGGCGAATTTGATGCCCGGTATATTCCGCAGAATTACTGCTCCGTGGACTGCTACTGCGGCAACGGTTCCTGCGACATCCCGACCGGACTCGACCAGGTGGATCCCGGCCAGCACTCGCTCGTGACCGAGACCGCCGCGAACTGCCCCGCCGACTGTTCGACGGGGAACGATTGCCCCGGCCATTATCCGTTTTGCAGTCAGATCGAAGGAAGTCCCGATCAAGTGCCGTGCCCACCCGGCACCGTTCCGAATTTTTTGCTTGGGCCGCATGCCCCTTCGTGCCGGACGCCCGACGGGTTGCTCCCCGGATCCTGTTTCAAGTGCGTTCCGATCGAGCCGCCCGCATGCTCCAACGGCGTCGATGACGACGGCGACGGCGCGACGGATTATCCCGCCGATGCGGATTGCGCGACGGCCGGCAGCGGGAGCGAGGCGGGGCCGGGCGACGATGACGATGGCGGCGGCGGGGAGAGCGGCGGTGAGGAGGGCGAAGGTGACGGTGACGGTGACGGCGGCGATGGGGATGAAGCGGAACCGCCGATGTGCACGGGGCAGCCGTGCGAAAGCGATGCCGATTGCTCGGGATCGATCACGTGCGACAGAGATCCCGCTGATCCGACGAAAGACGCGTGTTGGATGGAGGAAGGAACATGCGTAAAGAAGTGTGAGATACCGCGCTGCATCAACGAACGGTGCGCCATGGCGGCACCGTTGGGGACCCCTACGGCGCCGTACACGCCTTGCGACGTGAGCGTGTGCCCGGCAGCCCGGTGCGGCGACAAGCTCGTGCAGCCCAGCGAAGAGTGCGACGACGGGAACGATCAACCGAACGACGGATGCACGGCCGCATGCAAAAAGGAGGTCTGCGGTGACGGCGTCGTTCAAGCGAAGGGGGCCGACGGCCTGCCGAACACGGCGGATGACGAAGCGTGTGACGACGGAAACCGCGATCCGGCCGACGGATGCAACAATACGTGCAAAAAAGAATTGTGCGGCAACGGCGTGCGTGACACCGGCGAAGAATGTGACGAAGGGAAAAACAATTCCGACACGCGTCCGGGCGCCTGCAGAACGACGTGTTTGCAACCGGACTGCGGCGACGGCATCGTGGACGCGCCGTGGGGCGAACAGTGCGACTGCGGATTCAAGTTCGACTCCAGCGATCCCACCAAGTGGTATTGCGATGCGACCGTCGACGGCCATGCGGCCACCTGCCACGCCGGCATGTGCATCGGCTTTTACTGCGGAGACGGACAAACGTTTCCCGCGGGCATCGACCGCGTGTCCGGAACGCCGGACGACGAGATGTGCGACGCGGGTCCGCTCAACAGCAACACGCCGCTCGGCAGCGGCGAATGCGACAACAACGCGCAGTGTTCCGGAGGCGTGTGCGTCGCTGGTGAGTGCAAGTCGGATCGCGCCTGTTCCGCGGATGCCGACTGCGGAGGGGGCAAGTGCTTGGGCAGCCGATGTCGGGCCGGCGGCTGCGTCGAACCGAGCGATTGCCAGGAAGGATTCGTCTGCGACCACGGTACGTGCGAGAGTCCGATCGGATCGCCCGACGAAGGTCTCTGCACCCAGGACAGCGATTGCCCCAGCGGTTTCTGCCGACCGACCGGTGCCTGCTACGTCCCGCCGGCCACGCCTCCGGAAGGCGGATCGGGCCTGGGATGCCGCCTGGATTGCAAATGGTCGCGCTGCGGCGACGGCATCATCGACGAAACCGTCGGCGAAACGTGCGACGACGGCGCCGCCATGTTCGAGTGCCAGGGGTGGCCCCAACCATCGTGCAGCTGCGCCATTCCGACGTGGAGCGGCACGGTGAACGGCGGCGAGACGTACGACATGACATGCTGCGGCGATCTCGGGAAATGCGTCGTCGGCGGTTCGGAGACGTGTCCCGTCGGGTGCGGCATCACGGCGGTGTGCGGGAACGGCCGCGTGGAAGGAGGCGAAGAATGCGACACGTCCAGCTTCGGTTCGGACATCGTGTTCCGCGTGAACGGCGACGGCACCCGCGCATCGTATGCCGAGGATGACGGTCGTTGGATCGCGATACCGCGATCCATTGAAGACAAGTACACGGCCATCGACCATACGCCCGGCGAAACGGACGATGCGCACATCCGCTCGGCGCCATCGGGCTTATCGACGACGTACTTCCATCTGTGGGATGTTCCGGTGCAGGCCCCGGGCGCCGCGCAAGAAATCGTCCTGCATATTTCGGTGGATTTCGGTGACGGAATGTGGAGGACGATGGAGGTGTCCTTGCCGTTGGATCCGGGGCAGCGCCCCTCCGTGGGCGATATGAACGCGTCCGCGCTGATCATTCAGGCGAATGCCGATCGGCACGAGTTGATCTTCACGCTTGTGCAGAGCTCGCGCGGTACGGTGCTCGGGGGTCCCGTAACGCTTCCGTCGCCCGTCGCGATTCCGTCGCCCGCCGCCATCGGCATCGACGCGCTCGAACTCGCCGCGCTCAGCGATAGTCCGGATGCCGCCGATTGTCATGATTGCGAGCTGAAACGCTGCGGCAACTTCCGCCTGGAATCCGAGATCGGCGAACAGTGCGACGACGGCAATGCCGCGGCGGGCGACGGTTGCACGGACCGTTGTCAGCACGAAATCTGCGCCCTTCCCGAGTAATGCGTCGCGGCGATACTCCGTGATAGGATCACTTCCTCTATGCCCACCTTCTCCAGGATCCGCGGCAGACCCCTCGCAGCGCTCGCGGTCGTGGCGACGCGGGTGGGCGTCGCGACGTGGATGGGGAAGGGGAATGATCCACGGCCCTTGCCGGCGCAGCTCGGAGGAGGCGTTCCTCCCCTCTGCGATCCGCGTTTCTGCGGCAACGGCGAACCCGATCCGGGCGAGCAGTGCGATGACGCCAACAATGCGGATGGCGATGGGTGCGACGCACTTTGCCGTTTGGAATGCGCCGAAGACATCGAATGTCCGTCCGGCGAGTGCTCGGGCGGAACCTGCACGAATCTCTGCGGCAACGGCGTCGTCGATCCCGCGACGTGCACTCCGCCGGATGACGGCACCGATGCGGAGCCGACGTGTTCGCTCCCCGAAGAATGTGATGACGGTATCTTGAACGGCCAACCTGGCCGTTGTTCCATTCGCTGCACGCTGTGCGGCAACGGTGCGGTCGACGCCGGTGAACAGTGCGACGATAGCAATTCGAACAGCGAAGACGGGTGCAGTTCCTCCTGCAAACGCGAGTTCTGCGGAGACGGTACGACGCAGGCGGAACTCGGTGAAGAATGCGACGAGCCTCGAGTGTGCGTCAATCCGAGCGGCGGGACGGGGTTCGAATGCTACTACGATCCCGTGCATAGAACCTGCCAACCGACTCCGACATCCATCCCGGTCCTTCTTGCGCTCGGCATTCGGGATTTTCCCTTCGCGTGCACGTTCGATCCGCGGGTCGCCGCGCCGCTCTGCGGGGGGAATTTCTGCAGTCCGAGCGCGTCGTGCACGGATGCCTGTACGCTCCCGGATTCCGCGTGCAATGGCGACGGTTTGTGTTCCGCGTCGGAATCGTGCACCTGCCATGATTGTTTCGGTGCTTCCCGCTGCAGCGCGTGCAATCTCGATGCCGTGTGCGACGCAGGCGAAGGATGTTCCTGCGGCGACTGTTCCGGCGAAGCGTCGTGCCAGACGCACACGGCGTGCGATGTCGCAACGCAGCGATGCGTCTCGGTTCCCGGAGTAGGAACGAACGGTTGCGAAGACGATGTCGATTGCGCACGCACGCAACACCTGGCATGCGTCGGCAGGACCTGCGCCATGGTCGACGGCCCGGGCATGGACCTGTGCGATATCGGCGACCCGATCGACTGCGCCGACGACGAACACCGCCAATGCGATCTACTGTTCCAGACGTGCGAGATCGTCGACGGCGCCGCCGAAGACCAATGTGAGACGGATGGAAATTGCGCGACGATGACGCTCGCATGCGTCGGAGAGCAGTGCGTTCCCGTCCCCGGAACCGACGAGCCGTCATGTTCCACGAACGAGAGCTGCATTGCAGCATGCAACGGCGACGGCCTCTGCTCGGAGAGCGAAGACTGCACCTGCAGCGACTGTTTCGGCGAATCCCGGTGCAGCGCCTGCGACCTCGATGCCCAGTGCGATGCCGGGGAGGATTGCGGTTGCAGCGACTGTTCCGACGAACCTGCGTGCCAAACCCACCTCGAATGTGTCGATGAGCAGTGCGTGTCCGTTCCGGGTGTGGGGGTCAACGAGTGCGACGACGACGTCGATTGCGCTCGCACGCAGCACTTGGCGTGCGTCGGCAGGGCCTGTGCCATGGTCGATGGGCCGGGCATGGATCTCTGCGATATCGGCGACCCGATCGACTGCGCCGACGACGAACACCGCCAATGCGATCTACTGTTCCAGACGTGTGAGATGGTCGCCGGAGCTGCGGAAGACCAGTGCGAAGACGACGGCAACTGCGCCGACATGACGCTCGCATGTGTCGGAGAGCAGTGTAAACCCGTTCCGGGAACCGATGAGCCGTCCTGCCATAGCGAGAGCTGCCGAACGTCGCAATGCGGCAATGGCGCCGTCGAAGGAGCGGAGCAGTGCGACGAAGGAGAATTGAACGGCGTGTGGCAGGGGAACGAATGCCGCTACATGACATGCAATGCCGATTGCACGCTTCCGCGGTGCGGTGACGGCACCGTCAATGCTTGCACGTGGACGTCCACGATCCACGGCGGCGAGGAATGCGACGACGGAGACGAGAACGGCCAGCCCGGATCGACATGCAACGCACAGTGCGTTCCGACGTCGCAGTGCAATCTGGACGGTCTTTGCGCAGCGAGCGAATCGTGCGCGTGCCTGGATTGCATGGGTGCCGAACGCTGCAACGCGTGCAACGGCGATGGCCAGTGCGACGCGTCCGAAAGCTGCTCTTGCGGCGATTGTTCGGCTGAACCCTCGTGCCAAACGCATACGGGGTGCGATCCGTTCAATGACCGCTGCGTGTCGATCGCCGGCGCGGGCACGAACGACTGCACGACCGATGCTCACTGTGAACGCACGCAACGTCTCAAGTGCGTGAATCGCGCGTGTGCGATCGTCGATGAGCCGGGCATGGACTTGTGCGATGCCGATGACGATTGTCTCGATGACGAACATCGCCAGTGCGATTTCCTGTTCCAGACGTGCGAAATCGTCGGCGGTGCCGCGCAGGATCAGTGCGCTGACGGCGGCGACTGCGACGATCTGACGCTTGCTTGCGTCGGTGAGCAATGCGCCGTGGTGCCGGGGACGGATTTTCCGTCGTGCGGCACGTCCGAGCAATGCGAGGCGCAGTGCAATCTGGACGGCCAGTGCGCGGACAACGAATCGTGCACGTGTCTGGATTGCACGGACGACCTCCGCTGCGCCGCCTGCGACGGCGATAATCAGTGCGAACTCGGAGAGAGTTGCGGTTGCGGCGACTGCGCCGATACGCCCTCGTGCATCGCCCATACCGAGTGCGATCCGTTCGCGCGGCAGTGTATCGTGGTGCTGGGGCCGGGGACGAACGACTGCACGTCGGACGCGCACTGCACGAACACCGAGCGTCTTGCTTGCGTCAACCAGGCCTGCACGATCGTGCAGGAGTCGGGCATCGATTTGTGCGCCATTGACGCCGACTGCTGCGATCCGGCGGACCCGACGTGCGTGCACCGGCAGTGCAATCCGTTCACCCAGAGCTGCATTACCCAGCCGGGTCCGGCGCCGGACGGTTGCGATGGCGATGCGAATTGCACGGAGTTCCACTCGGAGTGCAGCGGCGAACAGTGCGTGATCGTCGAAGGAGCGGGGGAGAGCGAATGTCTCGACGCGACGCAGTGCGGCGTTCTCTGCGGCAACGATCTGTTGGATCCCGGAGAGGATTGCGACGAAGGTCCGGACAACCGCACGGGTCCTCCCGACGATCTGGGAACCTGGTACTGCAAGGCCGGGTCGTGCACGTACTCCGCATGCATCGATGAAGGTGACAACGACAGCGACGGACTCCTCGATGCGTTCGATGCCGGATGTTGGGAGTACGATCTCTCGGGTCTGGCGGCGAATGACGGCGCGCGGTCGTTCCTCGGATGGCTCATCGCGCAGAACAACGACATTCTCGAGCCGATTCCACCCGAGCGATTGCTGCCCGGCAAAGACGATGAAGCATGCCCTGCCGAAACCGTCGATCGCGGCTCGTTCTGCGCGTTGCGCTGCGAACCCGGCGACATTTGCCCCGGAGACGAACCCTGCCCGGAGGACGGCGTGTGCCCCGTACTCTGCCCCAACGGCGCGATCGATACCGTGCTCGGGATCACCGAAGAATGCGACGACGGGAACCTCATCGACGACGACCTTTGCAGCAACATCTGTCGCTTGAACTCCTGCACGGGCACGGACTGTCCCCGTTGCGGCGATGGCGTGTACCAGCCGGAAATCGGCGAACAGTGCGACGACGGCAACGAGAACAACGAAGACGAGTGTACGAATAACTGCCGCATCCGCTGCGATGACGACGACGACTGTCTCGGCGATTGCGACCTTTCGACGAACCAGTGTTTGCCGCCTCTCTGCGGCGATGGCGAGGTGAACCAGGAATGGGAGCGCTGCGATGACGGCGATCTTGATAACGGCAATGCCTGCAACAACCAGTGCCAGCCCGTGTGCCACGGCGATGCCGACTGCGAATCCGGCGCGTGCGATGAAGAGCGCCTCGTGTGCATTCCCCTGTGCGGTAACGGTCGGCACGACAGCGGCGAGCAGTGCGACGACGGCAACGTGATCAATAACGATTCCTGCAGCAACCAGTGCCAACGACGCTGTACCGACGACGCCGCCTGCGACTGTGACGAGCTGCGGGGGGTTTGCCGCGATCCGTGCGGCAACGGGCGCCTGGACGACGGCGAGCAGTGCGACGACGGCAACGAAGAAGACCGCGATCAGTGCAACAACCGGTGCCAGCTCCGCTGCCGCCCCGGAACGCTCTGCCCGGATCAGCAAGCATGTCCCCAAAACGGCGTGTGCAACCCCGCTCCCGCGTGCGGCGACGGCATCGTGAACGGCGCGGAACAATGCGACGATGCGAACGCGGTGGATGGTGACGGATGTACGAACGCCTGCACGTTGCGCTGCGACCAGAGCGGGCTCTGCCCGAATGGCCTGGTGTGCGCGGGGCAGGAGTGCGTGGAATGCTCGTCCAGCTTGCAGTGCCGGGACGGTTTCTGCGTCGACGGACGCTGTCGTCAAGCGTTGCCGTTGTGCGGCAACGGCGTCACCGAACCCGGCGAAGCCTGTGACGACGGCAATGCGGACAACGCCGACGGTTGCACGACCCGTTGTTCGTATCCGACGGGCCACGCGTGCACGGCGTCGGGCCAGTGCCACACGCGCCTGTGCCAAGGGGGAACGTGCCAACTGTGCTCCGATGCCGGCCAATGCGGCTCGGGCCTGCGCTGTTCGCAAGGCAATTGCCTCTTCGGTCCTGCCACATGCGGCGACGGCACGGTGCAAGCAGGAGAGTCGTGCGACGATGCGAACCTGAACGAACAGGATCAATGCACGAGCGCCTGTTTGCTCGCGTTCGGTGCGGCGTGTAGCCATGCCGCCCAGTGTCAAAGTACGATTTGTTCCGATGGAGCCTGCGCGCCGTGCCGTTCGGATACCGAGTGCGCGTCCGGTCGGCGCTGCGCGATCGGTTTGTGCCTCACCGATGCTCAACTGTCGGTGTACCCCAACGTGTGCGGCAACGGATTCACGGAAGGAGATGAAGCCTGCGACGACGGCAACGCCCGCTATGGCGATGGCTGCACGCCGACGTGCGACATCGGGAACTCCCCCGTGCGGCGCGAAGTCGCGGCGAACGTCGCGGTCCAATTGCCCTTCGTACCGCTTCCGGGAACGAATCCGTCCACGGTGCATGGAGCGGGATTGAGCGATACCGGCCCCGCCACGGTGGCCGTCATGGCCGCGGGCGCGGCCGCGGGAACGGCGTGGGTCCGGCGGCGATGGAAACGCAAGCGGCGGTGATCCTGCCGGAACATCGTTTTGCCCTGGGCTGCGGCGAACCAGCTGGTATGCTAGCTTCCGATGTTCGTCCGCTACGCGCTGGGCTTCCTGAGCGCCGCCGCCATCGGGCTCGTGGTCTTCACCGTTCAGCCGAGTGTTCAACGCGACGCGCTGCTCGGTGCCATCGTGGGGAGCAGTTCTTCCAGTTCGCCCGAGGGTTACGTATTCGTCGATTGCGGCGCGGGAGCCCCGGTGTGCGAAGCGACCTTTGCGGCCGCTCCTTATCCGACGTACGAGTCCTGTTACCAGGCGGCGGAGAGCTTTTGCTCGTCCTCCAGCTCCAGCTCATCGGCGTGTCTCGGGTTCGGTGACAATTGTCTGACGGCGCCCGGCGGCTGCTGCGGCTCTCCCATTCCGCTTTCGTGCCAGCTCTCCGGCACCGAATTCCGGTGTCTTCCCGCTCCCGTCTGCCAGGCGAACGGCACCGGTTGTTTCTTCGGGTCCGATTGTTGCAGCGGCCTGTGTTCCGCGGGGGTGTGCGCGGGGGGCGTTACGTGTACGTCCGATATCCAATGTGCCTTGACCGGCGGGTGTTGCACCGGCGGTTTCTGCCAATCGTGCGGCGCATCCACGTCGGCAACGGCTTCGGCGAACCCCGTTTCCTCCGGAGGACCGACGTCGCAGAACGGTTCCGCGTCATCGGCTCCCGGACCCGGCTCGTCCTCCGGACCCACCCCGTCGTCCGCGGCCGGTCCGTCGTCCGGCTCCTCGAGCTCGCAGTGCCCGATCGTTTGCACCGGCGGTTCGCCGTTCCTGCACTTCATTTCGTTGGGGCTCGTCGGTGCGCCGACGTGCGTGCCGACGTGCCAAGGCGGGTCGAGTTCTTCCGCCGTCACGAGCGCGCCGTCGAGCGCGGCGGTTCGGTACACCCTTCATTGCTCCCCGATCTTCAACGGTCACACGTGCGTTCCGGGCCCCACGGGCGAATTTGCGACAGAGCAGGCGTGCGGCCTTGAAGGGCTCTTCCGTTGCGTTCCGAGTTCGGCGAGTTCCGCGACGTCGAATACCGCCAGTTCCGGAGTGTCCAGTTCTCGAGCCAGTTCGGGCGTCTCCAGTTCCCGCGTGAGCTCCGTCATTTCCAGCTCCCGCATCAGCTCTGCGGTTTCCAGCGCCCGATCGAGCTCGCGTCTCAGTTCCGGCGCATCGAGCGTTCGATCAAGTTCCCGCGTCAGTTCCGCGCCATCAAGCATTCGATCGAGCTCCCGTATCAGTTCCGCGATATCGAGCCCCGGTTCGAGTTCCCGTATCAGCTCCGCCATTTCCAGCGTTCGTTCGTCGTCGGCTTCGTCCCGGAATCTGCAGGTGTGCTGCTTGTATGACCGAGCGGGCATCACGACGGGCATTTGGACGGTTCAGGGATGCGAATTGCGGCACAAGAGTCCCACGAGCACGATTTGCCACAACATCGTCGGCGAGCCCGGCACGTGGGGCGAATGGCGGCCGGACATTCCGTCGAACCAATGTAATTCCGCGGATGCCGCGCGCGTGTGCGACAAGGGTCCGGTCGATCTGAAGGTGACGAAGGCCGTCAGCGCGCCGTCGAATCCTGCGGTAGGTGACACGATCACGTATACGATCACCGTGGCGAACCTAAGCACGACGACGGCGGCCGTAGGCACCAAGGTCGTCGATCAAGCCAACAACGTCAACTTGGAGTACATCGATGCGCCGAGCGACGCGTGCATCGTGCAACCCTTCGGAAGCATTTCGTGCAGCATCGGGATTCTGCCGCCCGGAGGCTCGTCTTCGTTCACCATGTCGTTCAAGCTCAAGGAGCGCGGCACGTCGGGCTGTTCGATCAGCAATGTGGCGATCGCGTTTTCCGAGAACACCGATCCGGTGACGAGTAACAACTACGGTAGTGCGGTCTTCAATGCGTACTGCGCGACGGGCGGATCGTCGCGGTCGACGGCGGCTCCATCGTCCGGCTCTTCGGTGTCCAGCAGCGCCCCGTTGGGCGCATGCTGTCTGAAACTCGGTTTCTCCGGGAACAATGACAAGCGGTGCAAAGGGGTTTCGTCGGAGCAGGCATGCACGGCCCTCATTGGCACAAAGGTAACGCTGGATTCGGGCTTGCAGTACACCGTTCAGGACGTCGCGTGGAAGCCGACGCAGCAATGTTCGGCAGAGTTGTGCCCCCCGCTTTTCGAAGAAAAACCGTGCTGCAGTCCGACGAATGCGTGCGCGAAGAAAGAGGTGTACCTCTGCGAGCAGGAAGGCGGTAGGCCGATGGATACGAATTCCTGTACGACGACGGTGTGTACCGTGTCATCCGCTTCCGTATCCGCATCGAAAAAATCTTCCTCTTCCTCCTCCCAGGCACCGGATCTCCGCATCGTCAAAACACTGATCGGCGGTCCCGTGTTCAATCCCGGTGACACGGTTTCGTACTCCGTGACGATCGAAAATACGGGCAAGGAGGCCGCACTCGTGACCCTGAACGAATTCCCACCGCCGGGACTGACCGTCACGGGTATGCCGGCGGGGTGCGTGAACATCCCGGGTCTCATTACGTGCTCGAATCTCTCGGTGCCGCCCGGCGGCACGACGCTCACGTTCTCGTTTACCGCCGACAATCCGAAGGGCTGCACCGTCGATCGATTCATCAGCCCGAACAAGGCGTACGTCGTGGCGGCGAATCCGAAGCACGATACGAATACGCTGAACAACATCGGCGAGTCCGGCAGTGCCACGGTGAAATGCCCGACATGGGAGACGAACAAAGAGCTCGTATCGGCCGGCCCCTTCAGGCCGGGCGATACCGTGGAATTCAAGCTGACCTATACGCGAAAAGGAGGGCCGTATGAACTGTCAGCCGGCAACATTCTTCCGAAGGATTATGCCGTAGACCGGTTGGAGCATGTGGAGCTCACGCAGATTCCCGCGGGCTGCGTTCTGGTTCCGGCTGCGGCGTACCAACAGATCTCGTGCAATTTCCCGGCGACGTCGAAGGACGGCACCGTGACGTACACGATGTCCGCCGTGATCAAAGATAGTGCGTGCCCCGTGGGTTTGTTTAAGAACACCGCGTTCGCGGATCGCGGCACCGAGACCTCGCCCGGTCAAGTGTTATCGCAAGACAGCGTCACGGGTACGGTGGATTGTTCGCCGACCGCATCGTCGACGGCATCGTCCACCGCCGCGTCGGCGCAATCGAGCGCTACGGGGCCGAAGTACTGCTGTTCCTTTAATCGATGCGTCGAAAAAACGGGGGACGTCAGCTGCGATAGTGGCGCCGCACAAGGAACGGATCCGATGTGCGGTGGAGCGTGCGTGCCGAAGTTCTGCTGCCCCGCCGGAGCCGTTTCGTGCAACCAGCAAACGACGGCGTTCGGCGCTTGTCCGTTGCCCAAGGACGGCACGCTCGTGGATGGCTACAATACCGCCGCGACGTGCAACGCGGCGTGCGCCGCCTCTGCCGTTAGCTCCGCCCCGACGGCGTCCGCGGCGTCTTCGAGCGCGCCGCCTCAAGTCTGGTGTTGCAACCGAAACGACGCGGATGAGTTCTCGTGTTCCGCGAGTGCCGACGATGTCGATTGCGGCATCGAGCGCGCGCCGGGTTCGGCGCTGGAAGGATACAAAACGTTGGCGGATTGCCAGGCGGTTCCCGAGTGCAAACCGGAAACGACGGAGACGGCGGGATGCTGCTTGGATGACGATGAAACGAATACGCGTGCATGTACGGATGATTTCGATCAAACGGAGTGCGAGGCGCGCGTCGGTCAGCATGGCGTATGGTTCGCAAACAACTGCTCCACCCAGTGCGGCGGGGAAGTCGCGTGCGGTCCGGGATGCTACCCCGTCGGACCCGACGGCATTTGCCCGCTGGTGTTCGCGCAAGAGCCGGCATCGTGGTGGGGCAGATTCATGGCGTTCGTCACCGGCACGCCGCTCAAGGCGCAACTCGAACTCCTCGAAGGAAGCAGCTGCTGCTGCCCGCCCGGTGGGGGATCGAGCAGCGCCGGAACGACGAGCAGCACGGGCGGCACGGGAGGATCGTCCGCCGCGAGTTCGAACCCGGCCAAACAGTGTGGTGCTTGCATCGCGACGAGCCAGGTCGCCTGCAACGCATCGCCGAACCGCTGCGTGTGGGAATCGTCGTGGTTCGCGTTCCTCAGCGTGCTCTTCGGCGGAGACGGCGGCTCCTGTGAGCAAGCCCCCGAATGCATCGACGGTGGTGGAGGAACGAGTAGTTTGGGCGGCCCATCCAGTGTCGGAGGCACGATCAGCAGCAGCATCGGCGGCGGTTCGTCGGAAGGCCAAAACTCTTCCGTCATTTCCGCGTCGTCCGCTTCCTCGTTGTCCTCCCGCTCATCGTCGTCGAGTTCCCGTTCCAAGCGCATCGTGACGATCAACGGCATTCAACCGCCGCTCCAGTGCGGCGATCGCATCGTGCAGGCGGAGCGCGGCGAGCAGTGCGAGCCGGGCATCGAAAACGTCGGTGATGTGTACAAGTGCTCTCTCGCGTGCCTGTGGGCCGTCTGCCCGCCGGGTACAACGCTCAATGCCGCGGGCACGTGCACCGATCTGCCGGAATGTCCCGCTGCGCCCGTCGCCGCGAACGCGGCGGCTCTCCATCTACACTGCGTGAATGCGTGCAGCGGCTCGCCCGATAGCGGCAAGTGCACGGCTGCGTGCGTGTGCGGCTGTCGGCCGGGCGCTCCCTTCAAGGCCGGCGAGTCCGCGGGGTCGTGCGTGTCTTCCTGCCTCGATGGCGATAGCGCCGCGGCCGCTTGCGCGGGGCGCACGACGGGCGACGAACTCACGCAGTGCTGCATGAATTCGTGTATCGGGTACGCGTGTCCATTGATTTGACGATGAGCCTCTCTCCGGAATTGCCTCTCCCCCGACCCCTCTCCCGCAACCCCGTTCTCCATGCCGGGAGAGGGGAGCGGTTTTCCATAGAACGGGAGATCCACCGAGAGACGATTGCATCGCGTGTTCGATGATATGCAACGTCTTCAGGCGTCGATTGAGTGTCTCGGGGCGCCTCATGTTCCTGCGCTAGAATAGGCACCGTCCCCCTCTCCTGGCGGGGAATATGGCGGAGGGAGGAGAGGGGCTAGGGGTGAGGAAAAAGTTCTCACCGCACCACTTCCAACACCTCTCGCAGGTAATCGATCGTGTTCAGCCCTTCCACCAACCGCATTTTTCCGGTGAGGTTGTTGATCACGACGTACGAGGGCGTCACGCGGATTTTCGCATCCAGGCGGCCATCCTGCAGATCCGCGAGCACGCGGTCACGCGTAAAGTCTTTGTCGAGGCAGGTCGTGAACGTAGCGCGATCAAGTCCTTGCGAAGCCGCAAGATCGGTGAGCGTCAGCTGAGTCGGATTCTGCAACGAGAAGCTTGCGTTGAAATAGGTCCAAAACGCGTCGTGGCCGTTCTGGAAATACGCACACTCCGCTGCTTGTGCAGGGAGATAGTGCGCGACGGTAACGGGATAGTGTCGGACGACCCAGTTGATCGTTCCGTTGCTTTCGTCGACGAGTGATCGGAGATCGGGATGAAGCAAGAGAGCATATTTGTTTCCGTAGTTGCTGTACTCGACGATCGAGAACTCCGAAAATCGTTCGCCGCGGATATGATCATCTTCGGTGAACGGCGGCAACGTCATGGGGAATTCCGGTGGGACGGGTTTGCCCTCCATGGCATCGGCGACTTCCTCCATCGATGCGATCTCCGGCTCTTCGACGGGCAAATCGAGCGGGCGTTCCAGAGGAACTTCCGGCGCGGGGGTTCTCCACAAATTCCGCAGTGCGAAGCCCAATAATACGAGCAACAGGATTCCGCCAACGATGAGCGCCATGCGCTTCGCACGATGCGCGGGCGGACGAGACGCCGATGAGGGCGGCGTCGATGGCTGTTGCGGCGGCGTATTCTCCATAGTTGGCGTTAGCGTACGCAGGAACCGGCGCACTGCCTAGCGCTGGGGATTGACGCCGCTTCCCGAACGGTGACTGACAGCGCATCGGGCCGCACCTGTCTCAAAAGCGGTGCAATCATAAATGCCGTTTCCCGCAAGCACAGAGATGTACGAGGAAGGAAGCCGCTCTGGTACTGTGCGCGTACGTATGTCCGCGCGTCCGCTTACCGGTCGCATGACTCTCGGTGCCGTCCTCCTTGCGACGGTGGCCGGTGCAGGCGTGATAATCGTGATTTTGCGCTCGGTGCAGCCGGATGTACCCCTGCGAGCCGATTTGTTCGGCGTGATGGAGTGCGATCCGACCGGCCAGTACTGCAAGTGCAACTATGCCGCCGTGGCGACGACGTACGGCGTGACCGAGGAGGAGGCGAAAGGATTCGAAACGTACTGTTGCGCCACCGTCGAAAAAGGATTGATCGTCGCGTACCAGGATGCGATCAAGGCGTGTGATGCACTCGGCACAAGCAATTGTCCCGACGCGGAGAACGCGTTGATCGCCCTTCAGAATTTTCAGGGCGATTTGGCATTCAGTCCTTGCGTTGCCGGTTCCGAAGCGTCACCCGAGTGCAATGAGTGGATGACTTCGACGACGAGCGATGGGTCATTGCGCTGCCCGCTTGTATCATGTGAAAATTGCAACGAGGCGGTGGACTACATCGAGCTTTACGAACGAACCCGCTCGTCATCCAGCGCATCGTCGTCTTCCGTGTCCAGCGCATCGTCGTCTTCGTCTCGTTCACGCTCGCCGCTTCCTTCTATTCCCTGCTACACGTGCTCGAATCAGTGCGCGGATGCACTGGAGTACGTGTACGATCCGGCTGTCATACAGAACCCCAGCTGTCCCGAGGGATACTACGGAGACGCCAATGCCTGCAACGCCGCTTGTGCGGAATCGTCAGCATCTTCGTCTTCATCATCCTCTTCATCGTCATCGTCCAGCTCTTCATCCTCCTCGTCCTCATCGTACGATCCGTACCCGACGTACTCGTCAGCCTCTTCTTCATCTTCATCGTCCTCATCGTCGTCGAGTTCTTCTTCGTCTTCGTCGTCTTCCAGCAAGCCCAGATTATCCATCTTCGGTCTCGCGGCGCAGGAGCAATTCTGCTGTGTCAAAGGCGATCCCATTGAAGGGCGGCCAGTGCAGTGTCAATTGATGCTCCCGCACGCGTGTGAGAACCGCGGTGAAGTCGCGGGCCCCGAAGATTCTCCTGGTGAGCAGGAATCGATGGCGAACGACAATGTGTACGGGACGACGCGATCCTGGTCGCAAGCGCAGTGCGAAGCAGAGTGCGTGTGGTGCGGCGACGGCATTGTGCAGGCGGCGCAGGGGGAGCAGTGCGATAACGGCGATCCGAACAACAAAGATCCCGAAGCGAAGGTGGTGCAGAAACGCCAAGGAGTCCAAGGCGCGCCGGGCTTGGTGAATATTCCCTCCGAGATCGGCAGTGCGGAGGAAATCCTTCCGGGCGGTTGGATCGTCGTGAGCCCCGAAGATGTACCTGCCGGTGCCAAGACCCAAGTGGTCGATGGCAAACTGCATATGCTCGTGGAAGGCGAGAAGAAGTTGGGGCAGGCATGGATGAATCAAATTTTGAACGACGCGTCGACCTGCAATGCGTCATGCACCATGACGAAGTGCGCGGAGATCAAGCAGAACACGGGCGGCGATGCCTCCAAAGATCCGAATTCTTGGATGTGCTTGCACATGGATACGTGCAGCGGCTGGCAGGGGCCCGTCGATGCCAAGGGAGAATTGACGCCCAGCTACAATTGCCCGTGGATGGTGGGGAGCGACATCACGGGTCCGGCGCAGGGCGGTGTGGATCTGGCGAACCCGACGCTGGAAGAGGCTGATGCTGGCGACGAATTGCAGGCGTCGCTTCTCTCCTCCGATCTCGCGGGCAACGTGAATGATCCGCTACGTGCACAACTTCTTGGTGACCCTAATGCCGGTAGGGGGATTGCCAGGTTGGCCGGCAAACCTCTAGACACGTTTCTGTGCAAGGACTGGGAGGAGTTGCCTCCTGAACTATTTGTGATGACGGAAGGAGATCCATGTTCGCTCTACTATCACGTGCCCAAATGCGCCATTCCGGAGCATGTCGGAGAGTATTGCTACGTCACGCACCGTGAGCCGTATCCGGGGGAAATCACCATTTTCGAAAAATCGAAAAGTCCGGATCCTCTCATTAGTGCCCCGGCTTTAGAACAGGTGAAGGAAATAGGCATAGGTCCATGTCCGCCGGAAGAGGGGGGTGATTTGTGTGTGACATTCGCCCGCTGCACCTATCCCACCTGTGGTCCGGATGTCGATCTCCCTGTAGGAGAGATACCGGCGGAGCATACGGGAAAACCGCCGATGTGGTGCATTCGCCGCGTGTGGCATTTTGAAGGGGCGACAAAAATGGATGATCGGAAGTGCGTGTCGCCGCATCCGGGGCCACGGAATCAGAATAGACTCGCGGGAAACGATGGTCGTGCCCCCCCACCCGGCGGCGGCGGAGGCGGCGGAGCCCCCGGCGGTGATGACGGCGGCGGCCAGCCCGGCGGAGGTCCCGGCGGTCCCACCGGCGGAGGTCTCGGCGGCGGGGGCGGCTCGTCGCGGCGCAGTGCGTCGGGGTCGGTGCGTTCGGGCTCCGGCGGATCACGCGTCAGCGTCTCAAGCGCGCGCACGTCCGGATCGTCGCGCAGTTCCCTGCGCAGCTCCGTGCGCAGCAGCGCCTTGAGCGTCTCGCGCATCAGCAACAGTTCTTCCTCGAAGGGGCAATTCGTCTGCCCCGAGAATGCCTGCGGCGTCGATAACGACAGCGTGCCGGGTCCCGACGGCATCGCGTTCTGCGCCAAGTTCAACGAATCCTGCGCATCGATCGACGATTTGCCGTGTATCCGCTGCATACCGGCTTCCAGCAGTGCCAGCAGCCGTCGTTCGTCCGCGTCTTCCTCGTCCAAATCCGGCAGCGCGGCATCCGACTCGTCCGTCCGATCCGGCGGAGGATCGTCGCAAGGCGGCGGGTCGTCCGATCGCGATGGCCGGAGCAGCGCCCGTTCGGAACCGCCCGGCGGCAGCTCCGCCAAGCCCACGTTCTGCGGCAACGGCATCTTCAACCCCGGCGAGGAGTGCGGCGAGCCGGGCCTCAGCTGCAGCTTCGGCGGTACGTGCACGAACTGTCTCTGTCAGGTGTGCGGCAACGGCGAAATCGAAGGTACGGAGCAGTGCGACGATGGCAACAACGCCAGCAACGACGGCTGCTCCGCGCAGTGCAAAGTCGAAAAATGCGGCGATAAGATCGTCCAAGCGCCGCTGGGGGAACAGTGCGACAACGGTTCCGTCTGCAGCGGCAACAGCGCCACGTCGTGCGTGATCGATTCGGAGTGCCGCACGTGCAAGGCGGTCGCGGGCGGCAGCACCAAGCGCTGCGGCGGCGGCGCGTTCGGCAAACTGTGTGGCACCGACGCGGAGTGCGCCACCGAGACGCAGCTCCTGTGCCGCTACGACGAACGCAACGAACGGTGTGATGCGAACTGCAAGACGAATGCGAGCGCCAGTTCGCACGCGTCGAGCGCCCGTTCATCCGGAGGATCGTCGGACGACGACGGAGGTTCCTCGCGCCGTTCATCCGGAGGATCGCAGTCGTCCCGCCGCAGTTCCACGGATTCCGATGGTCCGGACTCTTCCCGACGTTCATCCGGTGGAAGCTCCACGAATTCGGACGGGCCGGGATCTTCCCGGCGCTCGTCGCAGAGTTCGTCGGCGAATTTCTGCACGACCGACCTCGAATGTCTCAACTGCCAACGTTGCTCGAATAACCGCTGCGAGCAGATCCCGGGCTGCACGCTCTCCAGCGCTTCCTCGCGTTCGTCGTCGCGCTTCTCTTCGTCGTCGATCCGCGCGTGCTTCAACAATTTCGACTGCGGATTCTGCGAAATCTGCTCGAACGGCGCCTGTCGTAACGATCCGAACTGCCGCAACTCGTCGTCCTCCCGACGCGACTGCTTCAATAATTTCGACTGCGGTACTTGCGAGCAGTGTTCGAATAACCGCTGCGTCGCCATTCCCAACTGCGGCGTCTTCAGCGGCACGAACGGAACGTTCTTCGGCACCAATGGTCAAATCGGCGGCACCGCCGGCGGCCAAACGGGCGGTCCGCCCATGAGCATTTGCGGCGACGGCATCCGCGAGCGCGGCGAAATCTGCGACGACGGCAACCAGATCGACGACGACGCGTGCAGCAACGATTGCCGCCGTCCGACCGGCGAGGAATGCACGTCGCCCGCGCAGTGCGAAAGCCGCATCTGCCGCGACGGCCGATGCGTGCCGTGCACGCTCGACGAAGAATGCCCGGCGGAACATCGTTGCGTCGACGGCAAGTGCGTCGTCACGCCGCCGTTCTGCGGCAACGGACGATTGGAACCCGGCGAGCAGTGCGACGACGGCAACGTGAACGACGGCGACGTCTGCAGTAACAAATGCCTCCTCGGCGTCGGCCAGCGTTGCACGTACGACTTCCAATGCGACACGGGCCTGTGCGTGAACGGCGTGTGCAGCCGCTGCGCGACCGACGACCAGTGTCCGGCGGGCGCGGCGTGCATCAATGGCGAATGCTTGAAGAGCGTCGATATCGCCTACACGCCGAACTTCTGCGGCAACGGCATCCTGGAGCCGGGCGAGGCGTGCGATCTGGGAGCCGAAAACTCCGATGCCCCCAACGCCGCTTGCCGGCCCGATTGCTCGCGCGGGCGCTGCGGCGACAACGTGCTCGATCGCCCGCTCGAAGCGTGCGACGACGGCAACGCGTTGCCCGGCGACGGCTGCAACGCCCTCTGTCAGGTGGAGCCCGGAGGCGCGAACGCGGGCGCCACTGCCGGCGCGACGGCGGGAGGACTGGCGACGGTGCCGTTCCAACCGGGCGGTGCGCAAGCGGGCCAAGGCGGCACGAGGGGAGGTGATCTCGGCGGCATCGTCCGCCCGCGCCCGCCCTCCGGCGGCGATCTCAGCGATTCCGGTCCCGCGACCGTGGCCGTCATGGCCGCCGGCGCCGCCGCGGGGTACGCGTGGGTGCGGCGGAGATGGAGGAAGATAAAGTAAAAGGGGCCGAGATGAACCGTTCTGCACAGGAGCAGAACCGATATTTTGTCTAACTCCTGCGAGCAATTCCTCTCCCGGAGGGAGAGGGTGGCCCGAAGGGTCGGGAGAGGGGGAACGAAGGTCTAGCCTGTATTCGTGTTGAATCGCATCGATCCCGGCCGCTCACGTCATACGGAATTCGCGAAGGACCTTCGCAAGAGGCAGACACGTGCCGAAGACATTCTTTGGCGCTCCGTTCGAGCAAAGCGATTCAATGGCTGCAAATTCCGCCGTCAGGTTCCTATCGGACCGTACATCGTCGATTTCCTCTGCGTCGGTGCGATGCTCGTGATAGAAATCGATGGTTCTTCGCATGGCACGCCGGAAGCACAGGAATACGATGCCGTGCGCGATGAATATTTCCGCTCGTGGGGATTTCGCGTGGTGCGGTTTACGAATCAGCAGGTCTTGAGAGAACCGAATGTCGTACGGAGGACGATCGCCGAAATGCTCACGTCGGACCCCTCTCCCTAACCCTCTCCCGCGGGGAGAGGGGACGGCTCTCCATCACGCGTAGGTTACAGCCCAAGCTCTCTCGCCACCCCTTTCATCGCCTCCAGCACGATTCCGATCATCTCCTCCAGCGGAATCCCCAGCAGCTCCTCGCACTTTTGGATCTGCTCGCGGTCCACCTGCGCCGCGAAGGCTTTGTCTTTCAGTTTCTTCTTCACGCTGCTTCCTTCCACGTCGGCGATCTTCTTGCTCGGGCGCACGTAGGTCACCGCGATGATGAAGCCCGTGAGCTCGTCCACGCAGTAGAGCGCTTTACGCAGCGACGAATTCAATGGGTACCGCTCGCCGTAGAGCGACTGGTAGTGCGCGCGGATGTCGCCGAGGAGCTCCTCGGGCGCTTGGATCGTTTTCAGCATCTCCTCGAGCGTCGAGCCGCAGTGTTTCTCCCAGTCTTTGCCCAGGTTGTCCCAGTCCAGATCGTGGAGCATGCCCGCGACTTTCCACGTGGCGGGGTCGCCGCCGAACCGCGGCGCGAGCGCTTCCATCGCGGCACCCGTCGCGATCAAGTGCGCTTTGGTTTGCACGGCATGGGTTTCGACGAGATGACTGGCGCTTTCCAGCAAATGGCCGTACTGCGTGTGCTCGGGAAGAAGATGAGATGATGACGAGAGACGCGGAGACGCAGAGACCGGATTTTGTAATGGTTCTGGTCTCTGGTCTCTGGTCTCCGTCTTTGGTTTCATCATCGGAAACAACACCACATCCCTTAAATTCTCTTGGTTCGTCAGCAGCGTCACGATGCGGTCGATGCCCATGCCCCATCCGCTGCACGGCGGGCAGCCGTACTCAAGCGCGGTCACGAACTCGTCGTCCTTCGCGTGCGCGTCGGCGTCTCCTCCTTTCTTGGCTTCCGCTTGCTGCGCAAAACGTTCGGCTTGGTCCACCGGATCCACCAATTCGCTGTACGCGTTCACGACTTCCCATCCGCTGACCACCAGCTGGAAGCGATCGGTCACGGTCGGATCCTCGTCGTTCGTCCGCGCGAGAGGCGAGAGGTCGATCGGGTGACTCGTGACGAACGTGGGTTCCACGATGTTCGGGCGCGAGACTTTCTTGTAGAGCTGGTCGATCAAATTGCCGCGACCGAGTTTCGCAACGTCGACATCGAGCGAAATGTTCTTCTGTTTCATCGCGTCGCGTAGATCATCGGCCGTTACACACGCGTCGTAGTCGATGCCGCAGTCACGCAGAATCAGTTCGCGCAATGTGAATGTCGGCCACTCCTTCGCGAAGTCGACGGTGTGCAGCGCCCCGGATCGATCGGGGATCGAGACCGTCGTCGTGCCCATCGTCTTGGTGAGCAGTGCGCGGAGCATCTCTTCGGTGAACCGCATGTTGTCGGTGAAATCCCAGTACGCGGCGTAATGCTCGCACATGGTGAATTCCTGCAGGTGGCTGGGATCCATGCCCTCGTTGCGGAAGACGGGACCGATCGAGAACGTCTTCTCGAAGCCGCCGACGAGGCATTCCTTCTGGTGCGTCTCGAGCGCGATGCGCAGGTAGACGTCGAGATCGAGCGCTTCGTGGTGCGTTGTGAACGGCGTCGCGAGCGCGCCGGACGCCGCGTTGACCAGCACCGGCAACTCCACTTCGACGAAGTTGCGACTCCAGTAAAATTCGCGGAGGGCGCGAACGAACGCCGAGCGCAGCAGGAACCGCTCGAGCGACGCGCGGTGGCTCATCGTGTCCAGGTAGCGCTGGCGGTAGATCGTTTCGCGATCCACGACGCCGTGCCATTTTTCGGGTGGTTGCCGCAGCGCCTTCGAGAGCATCGTCCACTCGCGCACGGCGACGGTCGGTTCGCCCTTCTGCGTCATGAAACGTTCGCCGCCGACGCCGATGAAATCGCCCAAATCGACGAGATCCAGGAACTCCTTATAGGAAGCGTCTCCCACGTCCTCGAACCGCAGCGCGATCTGCAGCCGGCCCGATTGGTCCTGCAGCGTCGCGAACGTCATCTTCCCCATGTCGCGCAGCAGCACGATCCTTCCGGCAACCGTAACGCGGCTGCCGTCAGGACAAGCGCGCGCATCCGCGAGCGTATGCGACCGGTCGAAGTGCGGCGCGTACGGATTCCGGCCGCTTGCGCGGAGCTTCTGTGCCTTCTGCAGACGAACCTCGTCCATGGACCGAAGGATACCGTATCCATAGAGCAAGAGGTAGGATGTCGGCATGCGCATCGCTTCCGCCTCTCTCGTGCTCGCCGTGCTTCTCTCGTTCGTCGCCGCGCCCGCCGCGGATGCGTGGTTCGGCCCGTCACTGAAAGCCTCGACGACCAAGTACGACGTACGCGCTGCGATCAAAGCGAAAAAAATAACCAAAAAAGCGCTGCGTCCGGCGTCGGTCGAATTGCCGCAGATTGCGAGGGGAGGGCTGCTGTGGGGCAATCCCGAAGCCGTGACGACGATCGTCATGTTCACGGATATCGAATGCCCCTTCTGCAAGCGCTTCCACGAGAAGACGTTCTCGATGCTCAAGGAGGAGTACATCGATCCGCAGCTCGTGCGGTTCGTCGTGAAGCAGTTCCCGCTCTCGTTCCACCCGAACGCCGTTCCCGCCGCCAAGGCCGTGATCTGCGCGCGGAAGCAGTCAGACGAGAAAGCGCGCGCGTTCTACGAGAAGTTGTTCTCGGCCAAGAAACTGAACCTGACGACGATTGAGAGTATGGCGCAGGTCGCGGATCTGGACCAAGATGCGCTTTTGGAGTGCATGAAGGACGATGCGACGCAGACCGCGCTCGATGCCGATATCGCGGCCGGTGCGGCTGCCAAAGTCTTCGGCACGCCCTCCTTCCTTATTATCGGTCCGACGGGGACGCAGAAAAAAATTCCCGGCGCGGTGCTCATCGAAACGTTCCGGAAGGCGATCGACGCGGTGCAGACGGCGAAATAAGGTGCACAGTCCTGTTGACAGCCGCTTTTAGCGTCCGTAGGATCCCCGCACTCCACATCAAGGAAGCCCATTCGGGTGACTTGTGTTCGAGTCCGACGTTCCGCGTTCGCGGTACTAATCGGACCAGAGGAACCTCCAAGCTCTTATGATCGGTGTTATTGCCAAGAAAGTCGGCATGTCTCGCGTCTTCCGTGCATCGGGGGAGGCCGTCGCGGTCACGTACCTCGAGGTCCAACCGAACACGGTCGTCCGCACGAAGACGAAGGAGAAAGACGGCTACGACGCCGTCGTTTTGGGCGTCGGTGCCACGGAGTGGAAGACCGGCAACGGCAAGCAACTCACGCGCTACAAGGTGCAGAAGGAATGGCAGGTCGATTCGCTCGACGGGTTGGAACCGGGGAAGACGGTGACGGTCGAGGTGCTCCCGATCGATGCCACGGTATCCGTACAAGGCATCTCGAAAGGAAAGGGATTCCAGGGCGTCATGAAGCGGTTCCACTTCGGTGGTGGTCCGCGCACGCACGGTTCCCACTTCAAGCGCGAGCCGGGCTCCATCGGTATGCGTACCGATCCGGGCCGTATCTTCCGCGGCCGCGCGATGGCCGGCCATATGGGTCTGGAACAAATTACGGTGAAGCACCGTGCGGTGGTTGTCAGCGACGCTCAAAAGAACCTCATCGGCATTTCGGGTCCGGTCCCGGGCCCCAACGGCGCGACGGTGTTTTTGACGCTTGAACCCGCTCCCAAAGCCAAATAACGCTTCCTCCCATGACGATCGACGTCTTCTCCGCCACCGGCCAAAAAGGCAAGCAGCTCACGCTGCCGGAGACGTTGTTTGGCCAAGAGGTCAACTGGGGCCTGATGCACCAAGCGGTCGTCCGCACACACGGCAGCCGCCGCCAGAGCCCCGCGCACGTCCTCACGCGCAGCGAAGTCAGCGGTTCCACCAAGAAGCTCTTCACGCAAAAGCACACCGGCCGCGCGCGCCGCGGCGACATTCGCTCCCCGACACTGCGCGGCGGTGGCAAGGCGTTCGGTCCGCGCAACGTGAAGAACTTTACGAAAGACATGCCCAAGAAGATGCGCCACGCGGCGCTGCGCTCCAGCCTGAGCTACCAAGCCGGGAAGGGGACGATCCTCGGTCTCGAGGCCTTTGGTGACGCCATCAAAACGAAGACGCTCGTCGCGTTGCTCGGCAAGATGTCCATCAAGGAACTGCGCAATGTGCTGATCGTCTCGAAGGGCGTGCAAAAGCCCCTCGTGCTCTCGGCCCGCAACGTGCCGGGCGTCACCGTGATGCCGGCGTCGTACCTCAATCCCGAAGCCGTGTTGCACGCGCGCTCTATCGTGTTCCTGACGGACGCGATCGACGAAGCCGAGAAGATGTTCGGCAAGAAGCACGTGACGGCCAAGACGGGAAAGATGCAGAAAGAGAAAGCGGAAGGAGAAGCAGAAACCACGGCGAAGAAACCCAAAGCCGTGAAAAAGCCGGCAGCGAAGAAACCCGCTTCCAAGCCTAAGAAGTCCGCCTAATCTCCCATGGATCTCTCCCGCATCATCAAAGGCCAGATCGTGACGGAGAAAGCCGAGCGCCAGAAGGCCGCGGGCCGCACGTACACGCTCAAAGTGGATCCCGCCGCCACGAAGGTGGACATCGCGCGCGCGCTCGAGACGTACTTCGATGTGAACGTGCAGAGCGTCCGCGTGCACTGGCTGCGCGTGAAGGCCCGCGTCATCAGCGGCTCGCGCATCCTCACGAAGCGTCACCGCGGCAAGCGCGCCATCGTCACCCTCACGCCCAAGAGCAAAGCTCTCGACCTCTCTACTTTCAAAGCTTCCTAACGCCCCATGCCCGTCAAGCAGATGAAACCAACGACTCCGGGGCGCCGCACGATGACGGTCGCGGACTTCTCGGACCTGACGAAGAAGGCCCCCGAAAAGCGCCTGACGAAAGGAAAAAAGCGCACCTCCGGCCGTGACGGCAAAGGTCAGGTCTCCGTGCGCCACCGCGGCGGCGGCCACAAGCGCTTGCTCCGCGACGTCGACTTCCGCCAGCTCGACAAAGCCGCCATCCCCGGCGTCGTCACCGCCCTTGAGTACGACCCGAACCGCTCCTCGCGCATTATCCTCGTTCGCTATGCGGACGGCGAAAAGCGCTACCACCTGGCTCCGCAAGGACTCACGGTGGGGGACTCGGTCGTTTCCGGCGAACGTACGAAGGTGAAGGTGGGCAACCGCATGCAACTCCAGCACATCCCGGTGGGGTACAAGGTGTTCAACCTCGAGATGCAGGCGGGCCGCGGCGGGCAGATCGTCCGCAGCGCGGGCACGGCCGCCACATTGGTGGGCCTCGACGGAGACTTCGCCATCATCGAGTTGCCCAGCGGCGAAATGCGCAAGTTTCGCAAGGAGTGCGCTGCCACGATCGGCGTCGTCTCGAACCCCGACCACAACCTCATCACAATCGGCAAGGCCGGCCGCATCCGCTGGAAAGGCCGCCGACCGCAGGTGCTCGGCACCGCGATGAACGCGGTGGATCACCCGCACGGAGGCGGCGAAGGTCACACGTCGATCGGTCTCAAGGGACCCAAGACGCCGTGGGGCAAGAAGGCGCTTGGCGTGAAGACGCGCAAGCGCAAGCTTAAGAGCAGCAATCTCATCATCCGCCGCCGTACCAAGAAGAATAAGAAGAAATAAGTCTTCGACTTCGCTCAGACTGACAATCTTTCTCACCCTGACCCTCATCCATTTATGTCCCGCTCGCTCAAGAAAGGCCCCAATATCGATCCGAAGCTCCTCCAAAAGGTGCAGAAGATGATCGCGTCCAACGAGAAGAAAATTCTCAAGACGTGGGCGCGCGACTGCGACATTCCGCCGGAGTTCGTGGGCTTTACCTTTGCTGTGCATAACGGCAAGGAATTCCTGCCGGTGTACGTGACGGAGCAGATGGTCGGCCACAAGCTCGGCGAATTCTCCTGGACCACGAAGTTCAAGGCGCACGGCGGCAAGGCCGCGGCCGCCGAACCGGCCAAGGCGCCGCTTCCGCCCGGAATCTCCGCTCCGTCCGCTCCCGCTGCCAAGTAACCCTTCGAATCATGAAAGCCTACCTCCACTCAGCGCGCATTGCTCCCAAGAAGGCGAATCTTATCGCCATGTTGGTACGCGGTCTTTCCGTGGAAGCCGCGCTGACGCAATTGGAGAAGACGAACAAGAAAGGCGCGCGCCTCATCGAGAAGCTGATCGCCTCTGCCGCCGCGAACGCGGTGCACAACGACAAACAGGCGCGCAGCCAGCTCACGGTGCAGTCGATCGTCGTGAACCAAGGCATGGGCTACCGCCGCGGCGTCCCCATGGCGCGCGGCCGCATTCGCCCCATGCGCAAGTTCCTGTCGCACATCGAAGTGACGCTGGGCCTGCTGACGGACCCTTCGACAGGCTCAGGGCAGGCTAAGAAGGGTGCGAAAAAAGCCTCCAAGGCTTCCCAAAGCGCCGATACTCCGGTACAAGAGTCCGGCTCCGCCGCCAAGAAACCGGCCGCGAAGAAAGCGCCGTCTGCCAAAAAATCTTCCTCCCCTTCCTCCAAGTAACCCATGGGCCAGAAAGTGAACCCCAACGGCCTTCGCATCGGGATCATCAAATCCTGGCCCTCCACGTGGTTCGCGGAAGGAAAGCAATTCCGTGATCTCTTTCTCCAGGACATGCGCATCAAGCGCTACATCGTGGGGAAGTTGAAGGAAGCCGGCATCAGCGAGTTGCTCATCGAGCGCAACAAAAAGACGCAGGTGACGATCAAGAGCAGCAAGCCGGGCGTGATCATCGGCAAGCAGGGCGCCGCCATCGAGGATCTGCGCAAGGAACTCGAGAAGCGGTTTGGCGGAAGTTTCCAGGTCGATATCCAGGAAGTCCGCAATCCCGACGCCGATGCCGAAGTGATCGCCGAGAACATCCAATCGCAAATCCAACGCCGCATGCCCTACCGCCGCGCCGCCAAGCAGGCGATTGAGAAGGCGATGCAATCCGGTGCGCTGGGCGTCAAAATCTCCCTCGCCGGCCGCTTGAACGGCGCCGAGATCGCCCGCTCCGATACGTTCAAAGAAGGCAACATTCCCTTGCAGACCCTCCGCGCGAACATCCAGTTCGCCCGCCGCCACGCCATCACGAAGTTCGGCACGATCGGCATCCAGGTGCACGTCTACAAAGGAATGGTGTTCAAGAACACGCAGCAAATGCAGTCGCATTCCCTTACCGCTCCGCAGCAATAACCCATGCAAGAACCCAAGAAACTCACCTGGCGCAAACCCCACCGCATGCGCGGCCGTTGGCACGGCACGGCGCAGAAGGGAGCAACGTTGGCCTTCGGGTCCATCGGGCTCAAGTGCATCGAGGGGGGCGAAATCACGGCCCGCCAGATCGAAGCGGCTCGCAAGGCGATGACGCACTCCGTCCAGCGCGGCGGCAAAATCTGGATCCGCATCTTCCCGCACACGGCCGTCACGAAGAAAGCCGCGGAAGTGCCGATGGGTGCCGGTAAAGGTTCACTCGAGTACTTCTCGACCGTGCTCAAGCGCGGCGCAGTGATCTTCGAGATGGACGGTCTCTCGCACGACAAAGCCCGCGAAGCGTTGCGTCTCGCCGCCCACAAACTGCCGCTCAAGACGAAAATCGTCACCGCGATCGACTTCTCCGCCGGAGAAGCTTCCAAGAAAGCCGCCTAATCACCCATGGCCACCCTCGCCACCATCAAAGAGCTTCGATCCATGCAGGTCACAGACCTGCGGTCCGAGATCGCGGAGCACGAACTCGCTCTCGCGAAGATGCGCCTGGACGTCGAAAGCCGCAGCGAGAAGGACACCGCCAAGCTCCGCCGCCTGCGCCGCGCGATCGCTCGCATGCATACGGTGTTGGCCGAGAAGTCCTCTTCCGCTACAGTCCCGGCTCCCACTTCCCCGAAGAAACGATGACGCAGAAAATCGGCACCATCACATCGGCCGGAAAAATGCAGGACACCGTCACGGTGACCGTGCACATGCAGGTGCGTCATCCGCTCTACAAGAAGAGCTACCGCAGCAGCAAAAAGTTCCTCACAGATACGAAAGGCGTGATGAATCTCGGCGTCGGCGACGAAGTCGTGATCGAGGAGTGCCGCCCGCTGAGCAAGAACAAGCATTTCCGCATCAAAGAAGTCCTGAAGCGCGCCGCGCGCGTGAGCGAAATGGCGGAGATCGCCGATACGAAAGCGCAGAAGCAGAAAGCAGAAGCAGAGAACTTGAAAACGCATTCCACATCCGCCCAATGATCCAGCAGCAGACCTACCTCACCGTGGCCGATAATACCGGCGCCAAAGTGGCGATGTGTATCCGCGTGCTCGGAGGCAGCAGCCGCCGCTACGCGCGCATCGGCGACGTGATCATCGTCGCGGTGAAGGACGCCGCCCCGCGTGGCACGGTCAAGAAGAAGACGGTGGAGCACGCCGTGGTCGTCCGCATGCGCGGTCTTACTCGCCGCAAGGACGGGTCGGGCATCCGCTTTGACGACAACGCCTGCGTCATCATCAACAAAGGCGACATGCTCCCCAAGGGCACGCGCGTCTTCGGACCCGTTGCCCGCGAGCTGCGTGCGAAGGGCTACCAGAAGATCATCTCCCAGGCTCCCGACGTTCTATGAAAATCCACACGGGCGATCTCGTCCTCATCATTAGCGGCAAGGACAAGGGCAAGCAGGGGACGGTGGTCCGCGTGCTCGCCTCAAAAAACCACCTCGTGGTGGAAGGCATCAACATGCGTACGCGTCACATCAAGAAAACGGCGCAAGCCGCCGGCCAGCGTATTCAGTACGAAGCGAGCCTCGATGCCAGCAAGGTGATGATCGTCGATCCCAAGACGAAAAAGCCGACGCGCATCGGCTTCAGCTTCGATTCGAAGACCGGTGCCAAGAAGCGCATCGCGAAAGCGAGCGGCGAAGTAATCGCCAAAGCGGCGAAGACGACGGCGAAGAAGTCGTCCGATGCCAAAGCCGAGACCGCCGCGAAGCCCGAGAAGAAGAAGGAACCCGCGAAGCCCGAAACGAAGCAGGCCTTCTGGAAGCGCGGTGCGACGTCGAAGAACGAAGACGGTTCCATGAAGGATAGCAACGATAAGACCGGCGGCGCGGCCGCCCTTCCCTCCGCTCATCGCGCTCAAGGCGGTTAACCCTTATGGCCTACAAAACTCTCCATGATCGGCTCCGAGGCGAGATCGCCGACAAGCTCAAGAAGGAGCTGGGCGTCGACAACGTCCACGCACTTCCCAAACTGCAGAAAGTCATCGTGAACGTCGGCATCAACCGCACGCTCATGGAAGGCAAGGAAATGCAGCAGTTCATCACCGAATCGCTCCAAATGATCACCGGCCAAAAGCCGGTACTGCGTGAGTCGCGCAAAGCGATCTCGAACTTCAAGATTCGCAAGGGTCTTGTGGTCGGCGCCATGGTCACGCTGCGCGGCAAGAAGATGGAGGAGTTCGTCGATCGCCTCGTGAGCTACGTACTCCCGCGCATTCGCGACTTCCGCGGTCTTCCCACGAAGATGGACGGCCAGGGCAACTACGCCATCGGCCTGCGCGATCAGTCGGTGTTCCCGGAGGTTCCGGGTCTCGACCTGCAGAAGTCGTTCGGGATGCAGATCCAGTTCTCCATCAAGGCCGCCCAAGAGGCGGACGCCCGCGCGCTCCTGAAGGCGATCGGCCTGCCGTTCCGCCTCAGCCGCAAAGAAGCCGAAGCGGCTGCTTGATTTTCACCCCTTCGACCCCCACACTCTCCCGCACTCATGGCCCGCAAAAGTCTCATCATCAGCTGGCAGCGAAAACTCGACAACGTGCGCGAGGCGAAAGCCGCTGGCAAAAAGGCGAAGCACGCGATCCGCTCGTACAACCGCTGCAGTTTGTGTCATCGACGTCACGGGTACATCCGCTTCTTCGGCATCTGCCGTATCTGCTTCCGCGAGCTCGCCAGCAACGGCGAGATTCCCGGAGTAACCAAATCGTCTTGGTGATATGTCTCACATGAACGACCCTATCGGCGATTTTCTCACCCGCATGCGTAACGCACAGCGGGCCCACCGCGAGATCTGCCTGGCGCCGTTCTCCAAGCTGAAGCTGGCGTTGGCCGAACTCCTGAAGAAGGAAGGCTACCTTCAGGATGTGAAGGTGGTGGGTGATGAGCCGAAGACGCAGATCGAAGTGACGTTCGCCCCGGGCAAGACGGTCGACTTTGAGCGCATGAGCAAGCCCGGCCGTCGCGTGTATGCGGGCAACGACGATCTTCGACCGGTCCTCCGCGGCTACGGCATCGCCATTCTCACCACGAGCCAAGGTCTCATGACCGACGTCGAAGCCCGCCAAAAGAAAGTCGGCGGCGAAATTCTCTGTACCGTTTGGTAATCATGTCACGCATTGGACGCAAACCAGTGGCTCTCCCGAACGGCGTCACCGTCGAGGTGAAAGGCGGCGTCGTGCACGTGACGGGTTCCAAAGGAACGCTCACGTACGCGCTCTTGCCGCACGTGACGGTCGAGACGGTCGACGGTGAGATCGTCGTGACGCGCCAGAACGAAACGAAGGAGGTTCGCGCCCGTCACGGCCTGACCCGCGCGCTCGTCGCCAACATGGTGAAGGGCGTCTCGGACGGCTACCAAAAGGAACTTGAAATCATCGGCGTCGGTTACAAGGCCGCGCTCAAGGGCAAGACGCTGCAACTGCAACTGGGGTATAGCCACCCGATCGACTATGCCATTCCCGAGGGCATCGAGATCGCCCAAGATGAGAAGAACAAGAATATCCTCCGCGTGCGCGGTGCCGATAAGCAGCTCGTGGGCCAGGTCGCCGCGCAGATCCGTGAACTCCGCCCGCCGGAGCCGTACAAGGGCAAGGGCATCCGCTACACCGACGAATACGTCCGCCGCAAGGTCGGTAAGGCCGCCGCCGCCAAGTCCGCCGCATGACGAAGAATGTAGAAGCAGAAAGTAGAATGTAGACCCTCCCGCACGCCTACCACGAACCCTGACTATGATGCAAAAGAAGTACATCGACCGGCAGTCCCGCAAGCGACGCATCCGCGCCCGCGTGACGGGCACGTCCGCGCGTCCGCGTCTGACGGTGTACCGCTCCCTCACGCAGATCCGCGCCCAGATCGTCGACGATGCGTCCGGCAAGACGCTCGCCGCGGCCTCGACGAAGGAAGCGAAGGCGAAGCACACGGTGGACGGTGCAAAGAAGGTCGGCACGCTCCTCGCCGAGAAGGCCGCGAAGGCCGGCGTGAAGGCCGTCGTATTCGACCGCAACGCCTACAAGTTCCACGGCCGCGTCAAAGCCCTCGCCGAGGGCGCCCGCGAAGGCGGCCTCCAGTTCTAATTTCTATCCTCCTACAAGCTACAAGCTATCTCCTCGTATGGCCAAGTCCTCCAACCCCGACCGGCAGAACCGCAGAGACCGACGCGACCGCGAACCAAGTGAGTTCGCGGAGACGACGCTCTCGGTGGATCGCGTCACGCGCGTCGTGAAGGGTGGCCGCCGCATGCGTTTTCGCGCGATCGTGGTGATCGGCAACCGCAAGGGCAAGGTGGGTTTGGGAACGGGCAAGGCGAACGAAGTGCAGGCTGCCGTGCAAAAAGCGACCAAGGCCGCCAAGCGTGCGATGATCAAGGTGCCGATCATGAAGGGAACGATTCCGCACAACGTCGATCTGAAGTTTAAGGCCGCGAAGCTCCGCCTCATGCCGGCCTCCGAAGGAACGGGCATCATCGCCGGCGGTCCGCTACGCGTGATTTTGGACCACGCGGGCGTCCGCAACGTGCTCGCCAAGCGCTTCGGTACGGGCAACACCCTCGTGAACGCCCAAGCCGGCATCAAGGCGCTCCAGAAGCTGAAGTCGCTGAAGGCCGAGCATCAGGAAGCCGAAGACGCGGCCAATGCGCCCAAGGAGACGCTGACGGTGAAGAACGTGAGCAAAGAGCAAATCGTGGAAGGGAATCTGGTGGAGAAGAAAGAGGGGAAGAAGGACTGAGGCGTGCGCTTGTAAGGCGGAAGCGGCCGTTTCGTCGTATACTGGTGCTATGAAGCGCGCCCTCCTCGTCATCGCCCAGGATGGCTACCAGGATCAAGAGCTGGCAGGTACGCAGGATGCGTTGCTCTCGGCCGGATTCGAAGTGACGTTGGCCAGCAAAGAATCCGGATCGTGCGTCGGCAAGTTCGGCGGCACCGAAGAAGCGTTGCTCGCGATGCGCGAAGTCGATGCGTTGGCTTACGACGTGCTCGCGTTCATCGGCGGTCCCGGTGCGCATGCGTTCGCGAGCGATCCCGAAGCGATCCAGCTCGCCAAGACACGTGCCGATTCCGGCAAGCTCCTCGGCGCCATCTGCATCGCTCCGACGATCCTCGCGGCGGCCGGTGTCTTGAAAGGGAAGAATGCCACCGTCTGGGACCCTTCGCCGAGCTCAGGGCAAGTTACGCCAACCGATTCTCCTGCTGAGTTTCTTCGTCAGCATGGCGCCACCTACACCGGCGAACCTGTCACGGTCGACGGTCTGATCATCACGGCGAACGGTCCCATTGCTGCGGAGGAGTTCGGGCGGACGTTGGCTGCGATGGCGTAGGATCTTGCCGTCGATCGCGGCAGGAGTACCATTCGGTGCCATGCCGCCGCTCACTCGCGCGTACGTTGAATATCTGGAAGGGGAGTTAGCCGATCGCTTGGATGCTGAATTCCATGACGATGAGACGCCGATTGGCGAGGCATTACGCAATGTGTTGGCGTTCCATTTCAACGTATACTGCATCATGCACGATTTGGCGGGAAAGCAAGCGCATGCGTTCGTGCAACGGTTGCCGTTCTATAAGGATCCGATTGAGAATGCCGTCAGTGGGCGCATGATGTTGCGTCAAACGCATCAAGCGCTTACGGAGCTGTTGGGTGACGATGTGGAATTTTTGGAATCCTTCCGCGGCGAGCACGTGACGGACGATGAAACAGACCAACACGTTCGCGAAGAGGCTCGCGAGTATGCGAAGGATACCGAGGTGAGTGCTGACGTGAATGACATTGTTCGCAAAACGGCGGCCGAAGGGGAGGCGACGGAGAAGCATATCGCGGATGCGGCGTACAATTTTCAGGATGCGGAGCAGGTCGAGCACGACATTGCGTTGAGCATGCGCGATCAATTGCCAACGGAACGCAGCGAACCGACTCCGCTCGCACCTGCCGCGCGGCCGCCACTTCAAAAAAGCAACGGAACAAAGGAAGAAGCTCCTCCGGAGCGCGTGCTGATTCAACAGGAGTCATATCTCGGTCAGACGCCGAGCGTCGTCCACAGGCGGTCAACCAAATGGTTGGCCGATGCCATCATCGCGGTGTGTTGCGGTTCGTTGCGCGAGCGCGAGCATGAATTCCCGCGCATCGCTCCGCTCATCGATCGGCCCGAGCTGGGGGAATGGGGCAGTATGAAATCCGACATTCTCCGGTGCGTAGCAGAAATTCGTGATATGGTGCACCGATTGCGCCCGCCGCTTTCCGAGCGCTACGAGGAGCTGCAGGATCTGATGGAGCGCTTGCGGCGTCCGAACTCGGATGGTTCGTCGAACGAGCTGGATACGGTGAGAGATGTCCTTGAAGCTTTCCGTAATTTCCACGGCTCCCCGAAAGACGATGAATACGGTTTGGGTCTCAACGATTGGAAATCGGAAGACGACGAATAATCACCGCTGCGGCGTGAGTACGCCGCCGAAGTGCTGCACCCACACGCCCGCCGAGAGGCCCAAACCCATGTCGGTGAAGTCCTCGCCGAGGATCGCATCGCGGTGGCTGGGTGATTCCATCCACGCCGTCACCACTTCCTGCGCGCTGCGTTGGCCGCGCGCCAGGTTTTCGCCGAGCGCGTAGCCGTTGACGCACCGGCAGTCGTCCGAGAACGATCGATCGTAGTACCCAACCGCGTCGATGCGGTCTTGGAGCGTCGTGCCGTCGGGAGCCGTATGTCCGAAGAATCCTTCTGCCACCATGCGCTCGGCGTAGCGTTGGGCCGATGTTTCCAATGCGGCATTGCGGGCGAGTGGCGCGAATCCCGCGTTCGCTCGAGCGGCGTTGACCAGCGCCAGTACGTCGGCACGGATCCCGTCCGGCGTCGTGCGCACCGCCGGAATCGAACCTACCGGTGCGCTGCGAGAGGACGTGCTCGGTGCGTGTAAGACGGGAACGATCGTCGGAGCGGCGAAGTGCGTCGCGGCATCCGGAACGAAGACGACGCGCAAGCGCTTCGTCGAAATGACGCCGTACAACTGGACCTTTCCCTCGGCTTGCGCGGTCGACAGTTTCCGGGCTTCTTCTTCCTCTGCCGCCGTCCGTCGCTCCGCAAACCGCTGCAGCGCGGCGCGGGCATCGTCTTGTGTCAGGAAGCGGTCGGGTTCAAGCGTCGTCGCATCCGCGTGCGTGAACAAGCGGTACTCCGTTTCGGTTCCGGCGTACGGCGCGTACCACGAAAACGGCGAGACGTCGGCGAAGGTGTGTGACCGGTTCACGGGGAGATCGAATGCGATCGTGAGCATCTTCAGAAACGATCCGCGGCTCACGGATCCGAACGGTTTCATCTTCGTGCCGGAAGGATCCGGCGAAAGAATCTTCAGCTCCGCCGCCGCCAGGAGCGGTTTTGCGAACCAGTCGTCCGCGTAGACATCGGCGTACGGGTGGACCGTGGGGACGGCGGGCAGGGGATCTTGGCGCGAGAGGAGGATGATTGCCGCCGCTTCGGCGCGCGTGAGGTACGGACTGGGTCGCGTGAGCGCCGCCGGCAATGTCGGAGCAGTGCTCGCGACGAGTGTCGCGATCGCAATCGATGCGTAGAGCGTCGCATGCCGGCGTAGAAATCGGGGCATCAAGACATTATACAATACAGCCGCTTTTGCGGCAATTCCCGGGTATCCCGCCATCGTGGCTGAAACAGCCGATTCCCGTTGACCTCGTGAGATCGAACCCCTAGGATTGCGGCCCGTCCATGCTCCATAACCTCCGTCCCGCATCGGGTTCCCGCCAAACGCGCAAACGCGTGGGTCGCGGCAACAGCGCCGGCGGCGGCACGACGGCCGGTCGCGGCACGAAGGGCCAGCACTCGCGCGTGGGCAAGGGCCGCAAGCACGGCTTTGAAGGCGGACAAGTGCCGCTCCTGCGCCGCCAGCCGAAACTGGGCGGATTCAAGGCGCCCCGCGCCAAGACGTACGAAGTCATCAACCTTGCCTCGCTTGACGCACTCGATGCCGGTTCCTACACCGTCGCCGATCTCAAGCAGAAGCGCCTTGTTCGCAAGGGCGATCTCGTGAAGGTGCTCGGTACGGGCTCCGTGACGAAGAAGCTCTCGCTCGAAGTGCACGCCGCGAGCAAGTCCGCGAAAGCAGCCATCACGAAGGCCGGCGGGTCCGTCACGATCCTCCGCCCCGCTCGCTAAGCACGCATGTTTCGGTACCTGCGCCAGATCTGGCACACCAAGGACCTGCGACGCCGGATCCTCATCACGGCGGGCATACTCGTCGTCTATCGCGTCATCTCGCACTTGCCGATTCCGGGTGCGGATCCGTTCGCGCTGCGCCAATACTTGGAGAGCCAAAACGCCGGCGGACTCCTCGGCGTGTTCGCGTCGCTCACGGGCGGCGCGGTCGATAACTTCTCCATCGCGCTGCTGGGCCTTTCGCCGTACATCAATGCGTCGATCATCATGCAGCTGTGCACCGTGATCTTCCCCAAGCTCGAAGCACTCAGCAAAGAAGGCCAGCAAGGCCAGCAACAGATCAACCGCTACACGCGGTGGCTCAGCTTGCCGCTCGCGTTCCTGCAAAGCTACGGGTTCCTCTTGCTCATCAACCGCTCCGGCACGCCGCTCATCGACACCGCATTCCCGGGCGTCCTCCTCCCCATGCTCTTCGTGACGGCCGGTTCGGTCTTCATCATGTGGCTCGGTGAGCTCATTACCGAGAAGGGGATCGGCAACGGCATCTCGCTCCTCATCTTCGCCGGTATCGTCGCGGGCATCCCGACGAACGTCACGGCGCTGACGCTCGCGGGCACCAGCCAGGGCGGCGCGGTCGCGTTCTTCATCGTCCTCACGTTGGCGCTCCTCGTCGCCATCGTCATCTTCACCGACGCGCATCGCTTGATTCCGCTGACGTACGCCAACCAAGGCGCAGGTCGCGGCGTGCAGGGCAATATCCCCATTCGTCTCAACCAGGCCGGCATGGTACCGATCATCTTCGCCATTTCGCTCATCACGCTGCCGTCGATCGTCGCGCAGTTCCTCGCGACGGCCCCGCGCTTCCAGTGGGCGGTATCGCTCATCAATACGCACTTCAATCCGTCCGCTCCGGGTTGGGGGTACATCATCCTCTACTTCGGTCTCGTCGCGCTGTTCAACTTCTTCTACGTGTCGGTCACGTTCAAGCCGACCGATCTCGCCGAGTCGATCCAAAAGCGCGGCGGGTTCGTGCCCGGCGTGCGTCCCGGCGCGCAGACGGCCTCGATGCTTGAGAAAGTGAGCCATCGCCTGAACCTGTGGGGCGGGCTCTTCCTCGGCGTCATCGCCGTTTTGCCGCTCATCGTCACGATGTACACCGCGCTTCCGTCGGCCGATATGCTCATTTCCGGCTCGGGTCTCATCATCTTGGTGGGCGTGGTGATGGAGCTCATCCGCCAAGTCAATGCATCCATGCTTGCTCACGATTACGAGAAGCTGGTGTAAAAAACGAAAAGAGAAAAGCGAGAAGTATCAAGAAAGTACAAGAGTAAAAGGATAAAAGTCACAATCCTTTTTCTTTTTGTATATTTTCCTTTGCTTGGATTTTTCCCCTTTGATCTTTTTTCGTTCTTCCTTACTCTGCCGCGGCATGGATCTCCTCCTCTTCGGTATTCAAGGCTCGGGCAAAGGCACGATGGCGAAGATGCTCGTTCGGGAATTCGGGTACTACCACTTCGATGCCGGTGCGGCGTTGCGTGCCGAAATCGAGACGGGATCCGAGTTGGGCGCGCTCATCGCGTCGTTCATCGATCATGGGAACTTGGTGCCGAACGAGGTGATGATGAACGTGCTGCGCGCGAATTTCGAACGATTCCCGCATCAGGAGACCGTGATTTTCGATGGCATTCCGCGGTACGTGGATCAGCAGCGCGATTTTGAGACGTTCATGCAGGAACATCGCCGGGAGTTCCGTTGCGTTCACTTCGTCATCGACGAAGAAATCGCCGTGCAACGGTTGTTGAAACGGGGGATCGAACAAGGGCGGAAAGACGATCGCACCGAAGAATACATTCGCCGTCGCATCGGATGGGCGAAGGAGCGGACGGAGCCCGTCATCGACGACTTCCGCGGGCGCAGCATGCTCGAAACGGTCGATGCCGACGGCACGCCGGCCGAGGTCTATCCGCGTTTGCTCGATGCTTTGGGGAACCTGGGTTTCCCGGTACGCTGAGGGCATGGGCAAGTCCCTCGTGTTCTCCGCCGACGAAATCGCGTCGTTCCGCAAGGCGGGGAAGATTCTCCATAACTGCCTCGCGATGCTACGGCCACGGGTGCACACGGATATGGCGACGATCGAGCTTGATCGGCTGGCCGAGGAATTTATCCGCGACCACGGCGGCATTCCCGCGTTCAAAGGCTACGGCGGATTCACCGGCACGCTCTGCACGTCGGTGAACGAAGAATGCGTCCACGGGATTCCGGGCGCGCGTGTGCTGAAGGACGGAGACATCCTCAAGCTCGATTGCGGCGTGATCGTCGACGAGCTCTATACCGACGCCGCCATCACGGTCCCGGTCGGGACCGTCAGCGCCGATGCGCGCAGGGTCATCGAAGCATCCGAAGAGGCGTTGCGCCGGGCGACCGCGCTCGTGAAGGCGGGCGTGCGGGTGGGGGATCTCTCCGCGACGATCGAAGCGACGGCCGAAGAATATGATTGTCGACCGGTGAAAAATCTCGTGGGCCACGGGCTCGGTCGCACGCTTCACTGCTATCCCGATATTCCGAACGAAGGCCGCAGGGGTGCCGGCCCGTCGCTCCCGGCGGGGACCGTTGTCGCCATCGAACCCATCATCACGCTCGGCAAAGGCGACATGCGCCAACTCGACGACGGTTGGACGATCGTCGAACGCAGCGGCGCACTCGTTTCGCACACCGAACACAGCGTCCTCGTGACGCAAGAGGGGTGCGAGGTGCTTACTTGATCATTTTACAATAATTATTAAATTAGGCAAGTCAATGTGAGTATTCTTGCGATTTTTTGTCCTTGTGTGCTTGCTGATGGCAAAATCGCTCGCTAGGATACCCCGGCTTTTTTGATTCGATTCCTTCGTTTCTCCCCCTGTGTCCAAGGACGTCATCGAACTCGTCGGCGTGGTGGAAGAAACCTTCCCGAATGCCACGTTCCGCGTTAGAATTACCAGTCCTGAAGCGGAAAACCACGAGCTCCTCTGCCACCTGGCCGGACGCATGCGCGTCCACCGCGTCCGCATCCTCCCGGGAGACAAGGTGAAAGTGGAAATGACGCCCTACGATTTACAGAAAGGACGCATTACCTTCCGATTCTCCAACGTCGATCCCAACGCTCCTCCTCCGCCCCCCCATCGTCGATCATGAAAGTCCGCCCCTCCGTCAAACGCATGTGCAAGGATTGCTACCCGTTCCGCCGCCGCAACGGCAAAGGAAAGATGGTGATCCGCGTCGGCTGTAAAAATCCCAAGCACAAGCAACGCCAAGGGTAAGAACTTCTGATTCTGTTTTCTCCTTCTGCTTCTATGGTCCGTATCTCCGGCGTCGTCCTCCCCGGCAACAAACGACTCTTCGTCGCCCTCACGGCGATCAAGGGCATCGGCCAGCCGCTCGCGCGACGCATCTGCGCCGAGGTGAAGATCGATCCGCTCCTGAAGGCGGAGACGATCACGGAGCAACAGGAAGCGTTGCTGCGCACGCGCATTGAAAAAGAAGCGACGGAAGGCGAATTGACGCGCAAAGTCGGGTTGGACGTGAAGCGCCTGCAAGACATTGGCACGTGGCGCGGCATGCGTCACCGCAAGAAGCTCCCGGTGCGCGGGCAGACCTCGCGCCGCAACGCGCGCACGAAGCGCGGCAAGCGCAAGACGGGTCTCTCGGGCCGCACGACGTTGACCAAGACGTAATCCTCCATTTCCGCGGCCGGGGACGGCCGCTGCTACATCTTTCTCCCTTTATGGCCGACGAAAAGCCTATCGCCGCAACGGAAACCGCCGCTTCCGCAACCGCCGCCTCGCTCCTCGAGGACGCGCCCAAGGACGTCACGAAAGTCCGTCGCAAAAAGAACAAGCGCGCCGTGCCCAAGGCCCGCGCGTGCATCCACTGCGGCGAGAACAATACGATCGTGACGATCACCGATTTGCAAGGCAGCACGCTCGCATGGGCGTCATCGGGTTCGTCCGGATTCGAAGGCACGCGCAAGTCGACTCCCTACTCCGCCAAGGTCGCGGCGGAGAACGCCGCCGCCAAAGCGGCCGGGTACGGCGTGGAGTCGGTCACGGTGGAGATCAAGGGCATCGGCCCCGGTCGCGAGCAGTCGCTGCGCGGTTTGCAGGCCGCCGGTCTGAATCTTGATGCAATCATCGATGTCACCCCGATTCCTCATGGCGGTTGCCGCCCCTCACGTCGTCGTCGCGTTTAATTTTTTTATTTTGATTTTCTATGCGCTATACCGGTCCTAAAGCACGCAAGGCACGCCGTCTCGGCATGAACTTGTACGGCAGCGATAAGTACGATCGCATCATGCAGAAGAAGCCCTTCGGGCCGGGCAAGAACGCAAAAACGCGCCAGGGCCGCGATTCGGAATACGCCAAGCAGTTGAAGGAGAAGCAGAAGGCGCGCGACATGTACGGTCTTTCCGAAAGCCAATTCCGCCGTCTCTACGGCGAAGCGCTGAAGCAGAAAGGCAAGACGGGCGACCAGATGCGCTCGCTCCTCGAGCAGCGTTTCGACAACGTGCTCTATCGCGCGGGCTTCGCGCTCACGCGATTCCAGGCGCGGCAATTCGCCGGCCACGGGCTCTTCCTCGTCGATGGCAAGCGCGTGACCATCCCCTCGATGCGCGTGCGACCCGGCCAGGTCATCACGGTGCGCCCTCGTGCGAAGGACTCGCCGATCTTCGGCATCATTCTCGAGAAAAACGATAAGTACAACGCCCCCAAGTGGCTCAAGGCCGATCCGAACGCATTGCGCGCCGAGGTCGTAGCCGTCCCGGCTTCCGATGACGGCGAACAGGGCGTGGACATGCGTCTCGTGGTCGAGTTTTATTCTCGAAATTAGTCCATTTTTCCCTTCGTTCCCCTTCCTTCCCGTTCTCCTTCTTCCTTCCACTTCTATGCACATCATTCAGGAAGAAATCGGATTGCCCGTATTCTCCTCCCAGAAGGGGTCTTCCGGCGACGATTCGCACAAGATCTTCGTGATCGCTCCGTTGCCGCCGGGGTACGGCACGACGCTGGGCAACGCCTTGCGCCGCGTGCTGCTGGGAAGTTTGCCCGGAGCCGCCGCGTCGTCGGTGCGCATCCAGGGCGTTCAGCACGAGTACACGGCCGTGAAGGGCGTCACGGAGTCGGTCGTCGACATTATGCTCAACCTCAAGCAGGTGAAGTTCCGCAAGCACGCCAAGGACCAGGAGACGATCACGCTCGAGGTAAAAGGCCCCAAGGACGTCACGGCGAAAGATCTGAAAGTCTCGTCGGATATCGAGATCCTGAATCCGGACCACCACCTCTTTACCATCGAGAAAGGGGGATCGATCAGCATGCAGATCACGGTCGACAAGGGCGTGGGCTACATTCCGGCCTCCGAGAGTAACAAGAAGCGCCACGAACCGGGCCTCATGTACATCGATGCCGTGTACTCGCCGGTCGAGCGCGTGCGGTTCGACGTCGAACCGACCCGCGTCGGTCAGCGCACGAACCTCGAGAAGCTCGTCCTCGAAGTAAAGACGACGGGTTCGCTCACCGCCGACGAAGCGGTACGGTTCTCCTCGCAGCTGCTCCAGAGCTACTTCGGTTACTTCGGCTCTGATCAAAAGCCGGTCGAACCCGAATTCATGGCCGACTTCTCCCGCGCGGCCGTCCAGCCGCTGGAGGAAGTTTCCGGCGGTGCCGGCGCGGCTCCCGTGAAGGAAAGCTACACCCCGATCGAGATCCTCAACCTTTCGCCCCGCACGCTGAACGCCCTCATCAATGCGGGCGTCGGTTCGATCGAACAGCTCACGAAGTGCACGGAATCGATCCTCAGCAACTTCCGCGGCTTCGGCGCCAAGGCCCTCGACGAGGTGAAAGCGACGCTTGCGACGCGCGGTTTAACCCTTTCCGACGAGAGCGAGGAGTGATATCCTCCCGGCCCACTTTTACCCATGGAACACCGTAAGAACCGCCTCCGGCTCAACCAGAAACCGAATCACGCGGC
>CAZXKA010000010.1:0-39201 GCA_964641555.1 uncultured Candidatus Peribacteria bacterium
GGCGACCCCGGGCTTATGAGTCCCGTGCTCTACCAACTGAGCTACCGTGACATGGGTCGGATGCGGTGATGAGAACGAGTACGGCGTAGTATAGGCAGTTTCAAATCAAGCGCTAGCCCGCCGGAGCCGATCTCGTACCGCTTCCCATCCGGGGGCGGAGGGCGGTTCCTCAATGATGATCGTCTTCATGCCGGCGTCGTCCATGCGGTGAAACTCGGCGTAGAGCACCGCCCCGTACGCCACGGGATGCGCGGGCATTTGCACGAGCGTGGCATGGGGATTCAGCACCGCGCTCCCCAGGAGGAACGCCCCGACGGGACCCTCGGCCGCCGCGATCGCCTCGGCAAGCAGAGGCCCGGGCACGATCTTCACGCGTGCCTGCGGCGCATAATGGCGGTGCGACATGCCGGGTGAGGAACGCGCGACGTCGTCCGCCATGCCCCCCTGCTCCGCTTTCACGCGTCCCACGACGCGCTCGATGTCGGCGATCGTCACCGGCCCGGGGCGCAGGACACGCGGCGGCAGGACCGTGCAGTCGACGACGGTGGATTCCAGCCCGTGCTCGGTCGTGCCCGCGTCGAGGATCACGTCGACCGCATCGCCGAGGCTCTTGAGCACGTGCGCCGCGCGCGTCGGCGACACCGCCTGCGAACGGTTGGCGCTGGGCGCCGCGAGCGGCATGCCCGCGGCATCGATCACCGCGCACATGACGGGATGCGCCGGCACGCGCAGGGCCACGCTTTGAAGTCCGGCGGTCGCGGCATCGGGGACGATGGGGTTCTTCGGCACGATGAGCGTGAGCGGCCCCGGCCAGAAGGCGTCCCCCAATTTCTGCGCGCTCGGAGGCCAGGCGGACGCAAGCTCCTTTGCGGAATCGACCGACGTCACGTGAATGATGAGCGGATTCGTCGACGGTCGTCCTTTCGCGGCGTAGATCTTCGCGATCGCCGCGGGATCCAACGCGTTCGCCGCGAGGCCGTAGACGGTTTCGGTCGGAATCGCGACGATGCCGCCGTTCTTCAACACCTCCGCCGCCCGCGCGATGTGCGATGCATCGATCTGTGGATTGCCGGTGATATGCAGGATCTCGGCCATGGCACGCATGATACCGCTATACTGCTGCCGTGGCTTCCACGATCTCTTGCCGGCTGCGCCCCCAAGGATGGATGCTCCTCGTCCTGGGATTGTTCTTTTTTCCATGGGGAATCGCCGGCTCCAGCATGCTCTCACGCAACGCGAATTTCATCCTGTCGTTCCTCTTTCTCACGGTTTCCACAGGGGCCTTTCTCTGGGCGATCTTCGCATTTCACAAGCGGACCGTCGCCGGTGATATCGCGACCTTCGCAGGAAGAGGATTTCGCTGGGTCACGATCAGGGACAACTGCATCATCAGCATGACACCGTTAGGCATGATCATGCGCTCCATATTCTCCGAGTGGACGATTCCCTATGCCGCCATCTCCACCATAGGCCGCGTTTCCCACGGTACGTTTGCTGGGTGGTTCTATATCTCTGCAAAGGATGGAAAGGATTTTCACTTCTTCCTCCGCAAGGCCGACGAGGAGCGATGCTTCGACATACTCCGATCGCACGGCGTTTCCCTGCCATCCACCACATGAAGAAATTAACACTGCTCTGTTTACACGGCTGGGGCGGCTCCAAGGCCTCCTTCGATCCTCTGCGCAAGGCACTGGAGGGCACGAACCTTGAGATCCTCACGCCGGACCTTCCCGGCTTCGGCGCCGAGCCGGATCCCCCCAAACCCTGGACGGTCGAGGAGTACGCCGGCTGGGTGGCGGCATGGCTGAAGGCGAACCGTGCAGGTACGGGTCCGCTCTGGATCCTGGGCCACTCGCACGGCGGACGCATCGCGATCGTCATCGCGGCAAAAGGAATCGTGCCGGTCGATCGGCTTTTCTTGTGTGCACCGGCCATCAACCGCAAGCATCGGTATCTGTTGCGCCGCACGATCGGTACCGCGCTCGCAAAAACGGGAAAAGCGATCGTCGCCCTTCCCGGATTGTCCATCGCCGCGCCGATGGCTCGGAAGATGCTCTACAAACTGCTGCGCGTGCATGACTACGAACGCGCCAGTCCGCTCATGCGCGAAACGCTCGTGCTCGTCACTCGGCAGGATCTCTCGTCGCTGCTTCCGACGATTGCTCAAGACGTCGATCTTTTTTGGGGTACGGATGATGCGCAGACGCCGGTCGCCGACGCTCATTTCATGAAGACCGCGCTCCCCCGCTGCACCCTGCACCTCTACGACGGCACGAGGCATGCCGTCCATAAAACGAACGCACGCGAGATCGCCGCCGTTATCGGGCAGCGACTCGAATCGTCGCGGTAAAACCGCTTAGAGCGTGGGGAGAATCACGAACATGTACACGAAGTACATGGCGCTCAGGACGAACCCAGCGGCGAACTGCTGGAAGTGGGTGTGAGTGTTTTTCATACGAATATTATAGCATAGAGCCACATTTGGCACAACTGAGGGCGAGAAACAGCTAAAGCGGGTACAATGCTTCGGTGGCAGATATCTGGCTGATTCTCGGCATTCTCGCAGGGTCCCTCTCGCCGCTCCTTGCGACCGCCCATCTCGCCCAAATGAAGGAATGGCGATGGGATAGACTGGTGGAACATCTGCGACGGGAAGGATGGGCTCGCACCATCGTCCGCGTTCTTTTCCGTGGAATCCTCGGCAAGCAACGCGTTCCCGTGTGGACAGCAAAAGCAGTGCTCATCGTCGTCACGACGCTCGCGATCACGACCATGCTCACGTTCTCCGTGAGCGACAATCGCAGCGCTCTTCTTGTTGCCGCATTGCCGCTCATTCTCGTGCAACCCGTGATCGTCTTCGCCGCATGGCTCCTCTGGAAACCGCTTGATTGGTTCGTGAAGCAGCGACTGCTGCGACGCGCTGCCGCACGCCGCTCGACGTTGGTCAACGCGACCGTCATCGGCATCGTCGGCAGCGTCGGCAAGACGACGACAAAAGAACTGCTGAAATGCGTCCTGCAGGATCTCGATCCCGCCGCCACGCCGGAGCATATCAACACCGAATTGGGAGTAGCGTCCTGGTTATTGGGCGTAGGGGCAACCGACCGGTCGCCCCTACTCATCGTCGAAATGGGTGCCTACCGGCGTGGCGAAATCGCGACGCTCTGCCGGGTGGCGCAACCGACGATCGGCGTCGTCACCGCCCTGGGGAGCGACCACTTGGCACTCTTCGGATCCGAAGAAGCGATCGTCGAGACCAATGCCGAACTCCTTCCGACACTCCCGGAGAACGGCCATCTCTTCTTACTTGGTGATAACGCAACGACGGCCGGATTGAAGGCGAGAGCGTCGTGTCCCGTGACCGTCGCGGGTACTCAACAAGCGGAAAACGTACGCGAATCCGAGAGAGGCCTGACATTCGAGCGCAACGGCACGCGCTTCACCATCGCATTGCACGGTGCGCATAACATCGGGAACGCGATGCTCGCCATCGCGGTGGCGCAACGCCTGGGCATCGCCGATGAACGCATCCGCGAACTCCTCGCAGGATTCCGCGGCTCAGCGCACACGTTTCACGTCAAAAAAGAACGCGGCGTCACGATCCTCGACGATACCTACAACGTGAGCCCTCTCAGTTTCCGCGCGGCATTGGCATGGGCCAGTGCACGTCCGGAACGCCCGCGTGTGCTGCTGACGAGCGGTCTCCTCGAAACGGGCTCGGCCGAAACGACGTTCCTGCACGAGCTGGGGACACTGGCGCACAAGAGCGTCGAACGCGTCATCTTCACGACGGAGAGCGGCGCGAATGCCTTCGCGCGCACGTTCGGCCCTGTGGAAATCCTCAAGAACGGCACGCCCCCCGTCTCGAACGATGCATTGCTCGTCTGCGTCGGCCGCATGCCGCTTTCAACCGTCCAACGATTGCTCCCCTCCAACCGATGAATCGATTCCGCCCCATCCACCACACGTTTGGCCCCCACGTGGATAGCGCGTATGTGCGCCGCACACTCGCGCTGAGCTACCGGCCCTGGGCCTACCGACGCGGTCCCGAACGCGACGCGTTGGCCGATGATCTGCAACAACGGTTCACGATGAACGCGTCACTTTTCGCCTCCGGCCGTGAGGCGCTCCTCGCGCTTTTGCGGTCGTTCCATCTGCCGAAGGGCACGGAGGTGATCGTGCAGGGATTCACGTGCGTCGTCGTCCCGAACGCCATCAAGGCCGCGGGGTTGAAAACGGTCTACGCCGACATCGATCCCGAGACACTGAATCTCGCACCGGAAACGGTGGAGGCGGCCGCAACGCCGCTCACGCGCGTCGTCATGTGCCAACACACGTTCGGCATCCCCTCTCCTACCCGGGAACTGCGCGCGCTCTGCGATCGGCGGGGATGGATCCTGATCGAAGACTGCGCGCACGTGCTTCCCGATCGCAACGGTCCAACGGACATCTTGCGCCACGCGGATCACGCGATCCTCAGTTTCGGGCGCGACAAAGCGATCTCCGGCATCGGCGGCGGCGCGGCGCTCACGCGGCAGCCCGAAACGGCGCGACGCCTCACGGAACTTCTGCAGAAAGCGACCGACGTATCGTTGTGGGACGTCGTTCGGCTGCTCGAATATCCGTCCCGCATGGCCCACATCGTTCGACCGCTGACCGGATGGAAACTTGCAGGACCTCTTCTGGCATTCTTCAAGCTTGTCGGCTTGTTTATTCCCGTCGTGACGAACGACGAAAAACGCGGGCGCATGTCACAGCGACTCCGTCGCATGCCGAACGTCTGCGCGGCGCTGGCACGATGGCAACTCACACGGCTTGAGCGGATCAACGATCATCGAAGACTGCTCACGGCTCGCTATCTCGAAGCTTCGGGAAAAAACGGTTGGCCGGTGCTCCGCGGCATCTCATCGCAACTCCCGCTCCAAAAATTCCCGATGTTCGTCTCGAACGCATCGCAGATTCGACAAGCGCTCAAGCGTGACAATGTCCATCTCGATGACGGCTGGACCGGCTGCGTCGTGTGTCCGGATTCGTGCGACATGACGGCGGCGGGTTACGAGCCTGGTACCGATCCCGCGGCCGAAACGGCGTCGATGAGCATCCTGAGCCTTCCTACGCATCCGACGATGACCGCCACCCAAGCGGACGACCTCATCGCCCTGCTCGATCCGCTGCCGCGCCGGTAACGTCGATCACTTCCCGCCGAACCACCGCTGGAAGATCCCCCGCGACTTCGTACGTTCGGTTTCAACCACGTCAGCACTATCCGTCGTCGCTTTCTCCGGAACGCCTCGCATGATTTCCTGAACGGCCTTCTTGGCCGCAAGGAATTCCTCGCGCTGACCGTACGTCCGTTCGAGATGCTGCCAGCCGCCGTACGCCTCTGTGCAAATATTCTCGAGTATGCGTTGCGCCTCCGATCGATCAAGGAAATCGGGATGACTCTTCAGCATCGTCGCAAATTGCGCGAGGTGCCAGACGGCGTCGGCGTTCGCACGCGTATCGGCGGGATTGCGCTCTTTGCCATCGATCGTTGCCGCGGCGCGCGCCGTGTTCTCGACATCCGGACGCAGTGCATCGCGCTCCGGCTGCTGCTTTTGCCTGGCGCGCGTCTCGAACTCGTTGCACACCTCGTGGTAGCGATTGAGCTCCCACAGCGAATCGGCGGTGCTCTTCGCGTCGCGCTCAAACTCCCGGATGACGTCGGGATCGATTCCTCGACCGAACGAATCGTCGTACGCTTTGAGCGTGCGCACAAACTCATTATTGCGACCGAATAAATCCATCTCCATGGTCCGCAGATTGCGCTCGGGGTCGTAGCCATGCTCCACGTTACCCTGCAATCCTTCACAAGCGCCGATCGCATTCGTCAGTGCATAGGCCGCGCCCTGAGGGAGCTTCGCTTTGAGACGCTCGAATACGCTTTTCGCCTCGGCGATGGTCGCCTCCATACGCTCGCGAAACGCCGGCAGCTCTTCCCAACGAACCTCGAGCTTCTTCTGCGGAACTCCATGCGTTATCGTCACGGTTTCGCCCTGGAGCAATGCATCCTTCGTCGAAAGACGCGTAGGCAGGGCTTCCAGCTGTGCCTTCCGTTCGCGCACCGCCACACTCTGCAGTCCATGGAGATTGTTCCACACGTTCCCACCCTCGATACCGATGAAGGCCTCGATTGCTCCGAGACGTGGGGACTCTTCAGTCGAACCGGGTACACCGTGCGTCTTTGTCATAGGAATATTGGTATGGGATTCTTTGCCTCCAGTATAGCAAAAATACGCCGCTTTGGGGAGGCCATTCCGCTAGGATACGCCCATGCTCGTGCAACCGGCCACCGATCAGCGGCACTGGGACGAATTCCTCGACCGGCAGCGCTTTTCACCCTTTCTGCAGAGCTGGACAATGGGCGAGGTCTGCCGCGACATCGGGCAAGAACCCATCCGGCTTATGGCGAAGGACGGCGATGCGATCGTCGGTATCTGCCAAGGCATATATGTTCCGGCACGAAGAGGGCGGCATATCGCCGTCATGTACGGTCCGGTAACCGCGTCGGTTGAGATCGGCACGCAGCTGCTGCAGGCGCTGTCTGACCACGCACGGGAACGCGGCTGCGGCTTCGTCCGCGTCAGTCCGTTCGTACCGGCGGCCGAAGGCGGCGTGATGCACGCGGCTCTCGCGGAAGCCGGGCTGCGGCCGGCACGATCCCCGCTGCATCTGCTCGCCGAACACGCGTGGTACCTGCCGCTGTGCGCGCCCGACGTCTGGAGCGGCGCGGGGAATGGGATCGCCCGTTCCCCCGAGGAGATCCTCGCCGCCATGCGCAAAACGACCCGCAATCTCATTCGTCGGGCCGAGAAAGACGGCGTCACGGTGCGCGCATCGACGGATCCGATCCGCGATGTCGAAGCGTTCATCGCCCTCCACGACGAAACGCGCAAGCGTCACAAGTTCACGCCGTACTCGAACGCGTTCTTCCGCGCGCAGGTGCGGCGCTTCGCCCCGCGCGGCGAGTGCACGGTGTACCTGGCCGACTACCAGGGAAAAACGATTTCGGCCTCGATCCACATGCATGCGTTCGGCGAAACGAGCTACCACCACGGCGCAAGCGACAGCGCGCACCACAAGATCCCCGCCAGCTACCTTCTGCAGTGGACCGCGATCACCGACGCGCTGAAGCGTGGCGACCGTGTCTACAATTTCTGGGGCATCGCTCCCATGCGGCATAACGCCGAAGGCTCGTTGGAAATCCAAGAGAAACATCATCCCTTCGCAGGCGTCACGCTTTTCAAAACCGGCTTCGGCGGGCACCTGCTCGATTTGCAACCCTGCATCGATCTGCCGCTGACGGGCGGCTATCACCTCACGCGGGCGTTCGAGATCGTCCGGAAGTGGAAACGGGGCTTCTGAAAGCCTATCATCGACGCATGACGCAACGCCCCGATCAGCCGACGGCTCCTCAGACAATCGAAGAAAAAATGGATGTGATCATCGCGCACCTGGAGCGCATCGATCGGCGTGACCGACTCCGGATGTGGGGCGGCGCGCTGCACAGCGTCATCGCGATCATCCCCATGCTCTTCTTCCTCTGGAGCGCGTGGTACCTCTACGAGCACGGCGACGAGCTGATTCTGCAAATCGCCGAGCAGAGCGCGCGCAACGCGGCGGAGTACTCGGGCCAAAGCTACGAGCAGGCGTTGGAGCAGATCCGCAATTTCTTCAATTCACCGCAACCATAACACTCAAACCGCCATCCCCTGCAAGGACGGCAGCCGAGCGTTTGATGTGTGTGCCCCCCCTCCTGGTAGGCGTGCGGTGTGGGTAGGAGAGGGGTGAGGCGTTATTGGCCGGTTGCGAGTTTCACGACCTCGTCCGCGGACATCGTCGGGAAGACGACGATGCTGGGGAGGCGCAGGAGGTCGGCGCGCGTGAAGACGCGCGAGGAATCTTCGCCCACTCCGAGCAAGTATCCGGCTTCTTCCGTGAGCGTCGCGATGCGGTCATTCACGCCGCCTTGCGGGTACGCCACGGCCAACGTCGTCGTTTGCCCTCGTTCTTCTAAGATTTTTCGGCTCTGCTGCAGTTCCAGCGTCGCCTGCGCGTTCGTAAGCGCGCGGAAGTCGTCCCCCGTGTGGCCGGCCGATGCGAGGTCGAAGCCGTTGGCCTTCAACGTCAAGAGCTGCTGCTCGGTAATGCCGCTCAGCCCCAACTGCGACGTTTGAAGGAAGAGCGTCGCATCGACTCCCGCCGCGTTCAGCGTGTCCGATACGGCTTCTATGTTGTCCGCGGTGATGCCCGATACGGCGATGACGACCGATTTCGGGTTCAGACGCACGTCGCGCGATTCCTGCTGCGCCAGCAGATCCGCGAACGAGCGCAGTGTCATGAACGTGTAACCCTGCTCGCGCAACAGGCGTACGTGCGTCGGCAATGCCGTCAGGAGCGCGTTCGCATCGCGATCGAGGCGGTAGTGAAGGATCGGCAGCTCGAAGCGCTCCTGGCGCACCTGGAACGACGGCAAAAAGGGCGCCAAGTATCCGGCTGAGACGTAGCCCGTTTTCCCTTCGAAAGGAACGGCCGCCCACCCGTTTTGGATCGATGTCGGCCGCACGATCTGCTGCCCCGGGATCTCGCCGATCTTCGGGCTGCTCTGGTTCGGTTCGCTGCGGACGTTCACGAACGCGTAGTTCACGTAGTACTGGCCGTCGAACTGCTTCTTTTCCTCCGCCAACCGTTCGTCGCTCGTCACACGCGCCAGGTAGCGCAGCGCAACGTACCCCTTTCGGCCATCGGCAAGGAGCACCTCCGCCCACGTCGCATCGGGGAAGGCGACGACGGTCACCGACTCGCCGCGCTCGAGACGTTGAAGGAATTCGGAACCGCTATCGGCTCCCGCCCGAACGTTTACGAATTCGTTCGTCACGCGATACGTATTTCGGTCGCTCGCGGATCCCGTACGAATGGCTTGGTACCGCGGAATTTGCGAGAGATCGAGTACCACCTCCGTCTGCGTCTCGGCGCCGCTCCCCGACGGCAACGGCAGCAAATACGGAATCTCCGCGCTCCCCGATCCGCTCACGGACCCCGTGGCCGTGGCGTCGTCGGCGATCTCGCGGAAGTTCTCGAGGTCGTCCGCCGTGAACGAAAATTCTTCTTCTCCGGGAGTGTCACCGCCGCATCCCACGAAGAGGATGCCGAACGAGGCGACGAGGAGGAACCACGTGACGGGGGCCGCGGCACCGTAGTGGCGGGAGCGGCGGGAGCGGAAGGGAGCCATACGAGAAGGAGAAAACAGAAAAGAGAAATTACATCCGCTCCGGAACCCGGAGCGTGAGGAGAGAGGTGCCGAGTTTCAGCACGGCAGCCGTGAGGGATGTGAGATGGAGCCGGAGGGACCGCTGCGGTTCCTCGGCATCCAGAATCGAGTCGCTGTTGTAGAACGCGTTGTAGCGCTGCGCGAGCTCGTATAGGTAATTGGCCAGCTTATGCGGCAAATGTTCCGTCCGTGCGGCATCCAGCGTCGACGCAAGCTGCAACAATTGAGACACTAAGCGCCGCTCGTGCGGCGTGAACGCCGCGACATTCCCCGGCTGCGCGTCTTCGACGTTCGCTTTGCGCAGCACCGACTTCGCGCGGGCGTAGGTGTACTGCAGGTACGGCGCGCTGTTGCCCTCGAAACTGAGCATCTTGTCCCAGTCGAACACCATATCCATCTTCCGGTTCTGGCTCAGGATCCCGTACACGAGCGCCCCGACGCCCATCATTTCCGCAAGCTCTTCGGGATTCTCCGTCTGAATCGTCTCGCCGCGCTCCTTGATGATCTCTTCCGCGCGGCGCACCGCTTCATCCAACACATCCTCAAGCTTCAGCACTTTTCCCTTCCGCGTGCTCATCGATCCGTCCGCGAACCGCATGCGGCCGAAATACACGTGCTCCAGTATCGGCGCATCCCACTGCAGCTGATCGACCGTATGAAAGAGTTGCTTGAAGTACAGCTGTTGCGCCACATCGACCGCCCAAAAAATGGCTTGCGGATGCCATCCATCAAAACGGTCACGCATGAGCGCGAGATCGCGCGTCAGATACAGCGTCGCGCCGTCGGCCTTCTTCACTACGGCGGGCGGCATGTTCGTTTCTTCCGGAAATTCGACAATAAGCGCTCCTTTCTCGCCTTCCTTGAAGACGCCTTTCCTTTTCCCCTCCTCGACGATCGCATCCATCTTCCCTTCGTAATAACTTTCGCCGCGCTCGACGTCGAACGCCACGTTCAAGCGCGCATAGATCTCCCCCATGGCCTTTTTCGTCACTCGCACCGAATCTTCCCAAAATGTTCGCAGTTCCACATCTCCTTCTTCCAGCTTGCGAAATGCCGCCTGACCGGCGTCTTCCAGCGATGCATCGTTCTCCGCTTCGTCATGGAACTTCACGTACAGCGCCAACAATTCGTCGAGCGTGCAGTCACTCACCGGCTTCGTTCCCCATTTTTTGTGTGCCACCGCCAGTTTCCCGAACTGCGTCCCCCAGTCGCCGAGATAGTTCCAGCGCACCGTCTCCTGTCCGTTGTGGTCGTACAGATTCACGATCGTCTGACCGATGACCGTGCTCAAAATGTGGTGGATACCGAGCGGCTTCGCGATGTTCGGACTCGAGTAATCGACGATGATCGGTGCATCGCGCCGCTTCTTTCTCTTTTGCATGGCATCCTGCGTTGACTGCAATGCACCCAGCAACGCAGCCGGCTTCAGCCATACGTTCACATAGCCGGCACCCGCCACCTCCGTCTTCTCCACATCCGGATGACCGGACAACGCGTTCGCCAAACCGTCCGCGATCTCTCGCGGCTGTTTCTTGACCTGTTTGGCAAGCCGCAGCGCAACCGCCGTTGCGAGATCACCGTGTTCGGCGTTCATTGGAGGCGTCCACTCCACCGAAAGACCATCAATTTCGCCCACCGTCAGGAGGTGTGTTTCAGCCGCTGTTGTCAGGGAATCAAACATGAGATGTGAACAAAATTCCTACTCGGGAATCGGCTGAAGAATAGCAGCCAAAAGCGGCCTTCCTAGTTGAGAACAAAATTTGATCTTGCTCATAGGATTGACTCATGTTTTGAACACAATATTTACCCCATATGACAGATGTGCCGATTTTGTGCTCATGAGTACTCCGGGTGTTCATTGTCAAAATACCTAAATTTATGGTATAATACATATGTGAAGAAACACTCTTCCCGGATCCTCCTGCTTGCGACGCTGGTGCTCACCGCCTGCTTCGGCGAATCCGGGAATGCTCCTCCGTCTCTTATTTCTGCCGCGGCGCGCAAAGGTGCGCTGTGGAGCCATGAGATATTGATGACGGGTCGCGTCACCGCGCGCGAAGCCCCGCGCCCCAGCGCGCTCCTCGGCCCGTACGTCGCCGCGTTCCTCTCGCTGCCGCTCGTGCAGAGCTCGCATGCGGCCATAAGCGGCGTCCTCGCTGGTACATCGATTCTCTTCGACGAAGGCATTCGCGATGAGTCGTACGCGCTGCTCGAGGAACTCGGGCTCGTGCTGCAGATCGATGTGCAAGACATGCTCAATCGCAGCATTGACCGGCAAATGGCCTTGGACACGCACCGCAACGAACTCGTGGACGTGGCCGAACGCAGCCAAGAACACCTCGTGCTTTTGGAAGAACGTCAGGACCAGGCGGATACGGAAGTGCGCGAAGTACGACGCCAAGCTTCGGAACTGCAACGCGCGTTGAACACGGCCCTCCGCGGGAAGGACTACGCTACCGCGAGCAGCCTGCAGGCGCAGGTGAGCGACGTGCAGGGGCAATTGGCGGTTTCGACCGCGGAGCAACGCGAGATCCGTAGTATCATCAATCTGTTTGAGGAATCCCTGGAACTCGCCGCGGAACGCGTCGTCGCACTCGATGCCAACCGCGAAGCCCTCATCGCGGGCGTCAGCGTCATCGATCTGCCCAGTTCCGAAGATCTCGGTGTCCTCGAAGAAGCCGAACGCGGCCAACGCCGGGCGGATCCCGAGGACGTCTTCGGTCCCGTGGAACCGTAAAAAACGTTGAACCTCAACCATTCGTCGTACATTCCGTGCATTGCCGGAAGGGCCGTTTTCTGCTAGAATAGAGAGAAACCCACACCCATACCGTTGACGCCCCACACGACCGCACCGGCGCTGCATCATCCGCTCCTGGATGCCATCGATGAGCTCCTCGGCATCAACCGGGCGATTCTTGCAAGCGGGAGCGATGGCGAGAGTCTGACGTCCGATGACCAGGAACTCATCAAGCGCTACGAAGAGGGCCTGCAGAAAGTGCTCGACATCATCGCGCCCGCCGGCGTGCAGATCCGAACGAAGGACATCATCGTCAACGATCTCTACGCCCGGTCGCTGTACGTCTACAACTGGCCGAACTACATCTACCCGAACTGGCTGGCGCAGACGATCAACCTGGATGCCACGCTCGATATTTCGCAGTTCATCTACCCCTCGAGCAACAAAGCGATCATGAAGATGCTCAAGAAGAAAGTCGCGGAACTCCGCAGCTCGATCCGCATGCTCGAACAGCGCGGCATCGTCCGCGACCCGACGCTGGAAGCCGCATTGCAGGACGCCGAAGAACTGCGCGACCTCCTCGCCCGTGGTCAGGAAAAATTGTTCCAGTTCGGAATGTACATCACGATCTACGCCGAAGACGAAGAGCGGCTGAAGAAGGTGCAGACGGACATCGAATCACTCCTCGGCGGCAAGCTCGTGCTCACGAAGCCGTGCTACTTCCAGATGGAACACGGCTGGAACTCGACGATGCCGCTGTGCCTCGATGAAGTCGAAATCAATCGCAACATGAATACGTCGCCCTTGGCGTCGAGCTTCCCGTTCTCGAGCTCGGATCTCACGTCGGACCACGGCGTGTTGTACGGCATCAATCGCCACAACGAGAGCCTCGTGATCTTCGATCGCTTCGACCTCCCCAATGCCAACTGCAACCTGTTTGCCACCTCCGGCGCGGGTAAATCGTTCACCGCGAAGCTCGAAATCCTGCGCTACCTGATGCTCGGCACCGAGGTCATGGTCATCGACCCGGAGAACGAATACACGAAGCTCTGCGAGGCCGTCGGCGGATCGTTCGTTCCCCTTTCGATCCAGAGCACGTTCCGCATCAACCCGTTCGACCTGCCCAAAGCCATCCGCGGCGAGGACGCGGCGCCGGGGGAAATCCTCCGCGCGGCGGCGATCAACCTGCACGGGCTGCTTCGATTGATGCTCGGGCCGATCACCCCCGCCGAGGACGGGATCCTCGACAAAGCGATCATGGATACCTACGCGCTGAAGGGCATCACGACCACGGTCGAGAATCCGGGTGACTTGGAAGTCCCGACGCTCCCCGACCTCGTGGACGTACTCCTGACGACCGAAGGCGGCGAGAACATGGCGCTCGTGCTGCAGAAGTACACGCAGGGCAGCTTCGCCGGGCTCTTCGACAAGCGGACGAACGTCGAGCTCGACAACCAGATGATCGTCTTCCAGATCCGCGACCTCGAGGAGCAGCTGCGCCCGATCGCGATCTACATCGTCCTCAACTTCATCTGGAACCGCATCCGCGCGCAGCTGAAGAAGCGCCTGCTCGTCATCGACGAAGCGTGGAACCTCATGCAGCATGAAGACTCCGCTCGGTTCCTCTACGGCATCGTAAAACGCGCGCGCAAGTACTGGCTCGGCGTCACCACGATCACGCAGGACATCGACGACTTCGTCGAATCGCCCTTCGGCAAACCGATCATCACGAACTCCTCGCTGCAGATCCTCCTGAAGCAATCCCCCGCCACGGTCGACGCGCTGCAGAAGCTCTTCTACCTCACGGACGGCGAGAAGTACCTGCTCCTCAACTGCGGCGTGGGCCAAGGCATCCTCTTTGCCGAGCACAAGCACGTGGCCACCGAGATCATCGCCTCGCCCGAGGAAACCGCGCTCGTCACGACGAAGCCGCAGGAGGTGATGGACCAGGAAAAGGCGTAATCACCGCGGCGTTCTGCGCTACAGTAGAACGGACATCGATGGCTTCCTAAAGCCAGAATTGCATATCGCCATCCGGTATAGATAGCGTCGCATATTCTTGTGCATGACAGTAGCGGGACTATGATGGGCATCCATGGCACGCGCTTCATCCGCACCGGCGACAAAACTCGATATTCGCGTCTTGAAGCAGGATCTTCGGGATGAGATAAAAACATCCGAAAAGGAAGTGATTCGACAATTCAAATTCATCGCCGAGCAGATCCACAAAGACGCGGTCGATGCGAATAAAGAGCGTATTGAAATGCACGAAGATCGCATCAAACGCATCGAGAAGCACGTTGGACTCTCTCACAGTTTGTCCGTCTGAGGAGCTTCTTTCGTTTCCTCCACCACCTTCCACCGCACTTCGGGTTTCAGCTTGCCCTGTACGGCGAAGCCCGCGGCTTTTTTGTGCCCGCCCCCCTGAAGCTTGCCCGCCATTGCCGCGACGTCGACGTCGTCTCTGAGCGTGCGGATGCTTCCCTTCACTTTTCCTTCGCGTTCGCTGAGGACCATCGAGAACCGCATGCCCGGGACGGCGTTCACGTAGTCGATCGCGCCGGCAAGTTCGCTGTAGTCCGCGCCCGTCGCGCGGAAGTCGCCTTCGGTGACGGCCGAGACCGCGCCGCCTTCTTCGGTGACCGAGATCTTCTCGAGCACACGACCCCACAGCTTGAGAGTCGAGAGAGTCGCCGTGCGGAACACCGCCGTGACAATCATCTGCTGGCGCGCCCCCGCGCGCAGCAGTCGCGCCACCGTGCGATAGACATCGGCCGTCGTGTTGCTGTGCACAAGGCCGCCGGTATCGGTGTACACGCCCGTGAGGAGGCACGTGGCGATCTCGCTGTTGATCGACCATTGGAGCGCATCCGCCAGTGCCACGACGATCTCGCAGGCCGAGGCGGCGTGCGTGTCGATCAAATTCAGCCGACCGAAACCGGGATTGCTCGGATGGTGATCGATCACGACCGTCGGGACGCTGCCGTCGAAGAGCTGCGGGTGCGTCGCGGTCATCTCGGTCATTTTTGCTTCCGCGCAATCGAGGAACACGACGGCATCGCCCGGCTGCACCTCCGGCGGACCCTGGATGCGCTGCGCGACCGTGAGATACCGGAACGTCTCAGGCGGAACATCGACGCAGTGCATCGAGACGGGCGTGTTCGGGAATCGCTGCTCGAGCAAGAGCGCCATGCCGGTGAGCGATCCGATGGCGTCGCCGTCGGGCCCTCGATGGCAGACGACGAGCAGGCGCTTCGCCTCCGAGAGGAGCGTCTCCACCGCCTGTGCGTCGCTGACCGCGATGGCCATAAAGGAAGAAATGGTACGCACAAAGTGAATGTGTGACAAAAAGGTGTAGTTGCGCGATATCCACAGTGGTGACCAGACGAGGAGACCAGAGACCAAGAGACCGGAACGATTACCTACCGTTTGGAGCATCTTTTCTGGTCTCCGGTCTCTTGTCTCCGTTATTTCCCACATCGCTTCTCTTATTCCTCTGTTACACTTTCATCTATGTCTCGTCCGTCCGTCGTCTTCTGCGGCACGCCCGACTTCGCGGTCCCGAGCCTGCGCGCGCTCGTCGAAAGCGGGCGCTTCGACGTGCGACTCGTCATCACGCAACCCGACCGACCCGTCGGCCGCACCGGACGCGCGACGCCGCCGCCGATGAAGAAAGCGGCGATCGATCTGGGAATCGAAGTGTGGCAGCCCGAGAAACTGAACACGCAATTGGAAGAAGGAAACTACAAAGCAACCGAACGCCCCGACTTTCTCGTCGTCGTCGCGTACGGACAACTGCTCTCGTCACAGGCCTTGGAATGGCCAACCATCGCGCCGATCAACGTGCATGCGTCGCTGCTCCCCCGCTGGCGCGGCGCCTCGCCGATCGAGCACGCGATCCTGCACGGCGACAGCGAAACCGGCGTCACGATCCAACGCATGGTGAAGGAGCTCGACGCGGGACCCATCCTCGGAGTGGCAACGACGCCGATCGCCGAGCGCGAAACCGCGCTGCAACTGCGCGAACGACTGGCACCGATCGGAGCCGAACTCCTCGTCGACGTCCTCTCGAAACCGCTGCAGGAAACGCCGCAACCGAGCGACGGCGTCACGATCTGCCGTAAGCTCTCGCGGGAGGACGGGAAGGCCGACACAGCGACGATGACCGCGGAGCATATCGACCGCATGGCACGCGCTCTCTATCCCTGGCCGGGCGTCATCGCTACTGTGAACGGTCGCGAGCTGAAGATTCTCGAAACGTCTTTGGAACCAACCGCGACGTCGACGCAGGTCGTATGCGCAAAGAACACGACGCTCAATCTCGTCGTGGTCCAGGAACCGGGCAAGAAACCGATGACGGGGGCGGAATGGGCCAGAGGCGTCAAGAATTGACCAATATTACATAAAGTTTTACTATATCTTTAGTAGTAATTTCCCTTTTGTGTTTCTTGTCATCAACGGAAGGAGCTCTCCATGAGAAAGATTGGACTCGCACTGATTCTTTGCAGTTTTGCGTGGTTGTTGTTGCCGTTAAAACTAATCACCGACAACCAGCTTCTCTTGCACATCGCGCCCGTCGGTTCCATACCGCTCGCATGTTTTGGCACATGGCTTCTGCATATCGGTACGACGAAGCAATCGCATCAAAACCGGCTCGACGCCGCGAAAAAGCGATATGGCGACCATTGGTTCCATCATTCGAAGCATCAAGCGAATGGAATGTGCGCTCTTCTCGGTGATCTTCCCGGCATCGTCGAGGGAGTCATCGAGGTCGATGCTCGACCGACAACCAAGCATCCCGTCGCCCGGTCTTGGACCGCCAATGAAGTACTGGCTGCGGTCGGTGCCGATCCGATCGAGGAAGACATTGTCATTCTCTACACGGAAATCCGCAAAGAACAGGATGGGCGAATCATCCATTGGCATGTCATCGCGGAACCGGGCCTGCCGGAAGCACTCGACGCGTTCGCACAAACCATGCGTCGTCACGGCCGTGATTGGCGCGAGAAAACTCCTGCCTAAATACGTACGACAGGAAACGAAAAAGCGGAACCCCTCGGGGTATCCGCTTTTACATGTGTGCTGAGATACTCAGCCGTTCAACCGCGTGGCCATTTCGTCCAACGCCTCCCGAAACTTCTGCAAGTCCTCGGCATCGAACATGATCGTCGTCTTCTGGCCGCCGCGCGACTTCTCGCTGATCTTGAAGAACTTGCCGTTGCCGGATTCCTTCAGGTCGATGTAGAACGTGCGCTGCCGGGCGTGGATCGTCACGCTGTGCAGATCGTTGGCAAAGGAACCGCCGCCCTGGCGTCCGCCACCGCGGTGAGGTTGGCCGCCGCCGTGGGCCGGTGCGGGTGCGCCGTCGTCGTGATGCTGGGCGCCGCCCGTGAGTTCGGACATGGGATCGAACATGGAAATGGGGAGAAGAATATAGGATTCGGCCGCCTCGCTCGTTGCCGTGGAATCTCCTGTCTGGGACAGGCAAGCTCGGTCGTGCTCCGAAGTACTCCCACCGTACACGGAATCAGGGTTTTTCGCCAGCGGTCTCCAACGGCTTAAACAGAATCTCCGGCTCCCCCACCCTCTCCCACCCCTTCACCCCACCCCACTCTTTCAGCTCGTCGGTGATGACGAAGTCTTTCTCTTTCATCGCCTCCGCGTACGGCACGTTGAGTTGCTTGCTGATGCGGTACGCGGTGTCAGGAATGAACGGCAAGAGCCACAACGCCACGTGACGCAGGCTCTCCGCGTATCCGCCGAGCGTCGAAATCCGGAGATCGGCATCGTCCTTCATCTTCCATGGCGCCTGCTCGTTGAACGAAACATTCATGTCGGACACGGCAGCAGTGACTGCCTGGAGCGCCGCATGCACTTCGAACGCGTCGAGCTTCGCGTGCACGTCCTTCCCGATGCCCTCGATCCAATCCGCCGCGGATTTGTTCGACGGGATCTTCACGACGCCGTCGTCTTTCTTCAGGAGCACGAGCGCGCGGTTGAGCATGTTGCCCAACTGATTCCCCAGCTTCGCTTGGTAGATTTCTTCGAGACGTTTCCAGCTGAAGTCGCCGTCGCGACCCACCGGAATTTCATGGCACAGAAAGAACCGGATCGGATCGGGATGGCCGCCGAATTTCTCGAGGATCTCCGTCGGCTGCACGACGTTCCCGAGCGATTTGCTCATTTTTTGCCCCTCGTTCGTCACGAACCCGTGAATGAGCAACCGATCCGGTACGCGGATGCCGGCGTAGTCGAGCATGGCGGGCCAAATCAACGCGTGGAACCGCGCGATGTCCTTGCCGATGACGTGCGTCACTTCGGCGTCGTTCCAGAATTCCGCAGCATGATCATCCGCCAAGAGCCCGAGGCCGGAAATGTAGTTCGTCAGCGCGTCGCACCACACGTACATCCCCTGCTCCGGATCGCCCGGGATATCGATCGACCACTGCAGACTCTTCTTCGGCCGTGAAAACGACACGTCTTCCAGGCCGTTCTTGATGAGCTCGAGCGTCTCCGCCGCGCGGTACTCGGGCACGATGCGGTACGTGCCGTCCGTGAGAATTCTCTGCAGGAAATCCTGCTTATCTTTCAGCTTGAAGAACCAGTTTTCCTCGACCACTTCCTGCGGCGCCGCGCCGTGATCCGGGCATTTGCCATCGATCAAATCCTTCGCCGTCACGAATCGTTCGCACCCCGCGCAATAGAGACCCGTGTACGACCGCTTCTCGAGCGCGCCGGCATCCTGCAACCTCTTCCAGAGCGCCTGCACGGTTCGTTCGTGATCGTACGCATCGACGTTCGGCCAGTGCGTCGGACGATCGGACGTGCGCATGAAGAGATCGGCGGACACGCCGAGTGCCGCGTACAACGTCTCGAAGAGCGGCACGTTCGCATCCACGAGTTCTTCGGGCGTCTTCTTCTGTTTCTCCGCGGTCTGTTGCATCTTGATGCCGTGCTCGTCCGTCCCGATCTGGAACCGCGTGGCATGCCCGTTCGCACGGAACCACCGCGCGATCACGTCCGCCAGTACCTTCTCGAGCACATGCCCCAAATGCGGAGCGGCATTGGGATAATCAATAGCAGTGGTGATGTACTGGCGTTTCATCGGGAGCAGCATACACGCACGCGGAATAGAAGCAGAAAACAGAAGCAGAAGCAGAAAACGACGCAAAAAAAATGGTTCTGCTTCTCCTTTCTCCTTCTGCTTCTTAGGAGAACAGCAACGGCACCAGGTAACTGCCCACGAAGGCGAAGATCGTGCTCGTCAGGATAGCCAGGATCAATCCGATGCCCGTGTACCAAATGATCGTCTTCGCCTCGCCGTAGCCGTCCTCGCCGCCCGTGATCATCTTGATGCCCGCGTAGATGACGGCGCACACGGCGGCGGCCACGATGAGCGGAAAGAGGAAGTTGACGATCCGCTGCGCGAAGAACGCAGGCGCATCGGTGCCGATATCGCAAAACGGCAACGTCGAACAGATGATACTCCACATTTCGCTCACGCCGGGCCCCTCGCCCAAGCCGCCTTGCGCGAACGCCGTGCCGACGAAGAGAAACAGAAGACGCATCAGATGGCGAAGAAGGAGGTAATGCCTTGCACGAGCGCGTTGGCCAGGTTCACGATGATCGCACCGACGATCGACCACGTGAGTCCCGTGCGGGCCGAGCCGAACGCACCGGACTCGCCGGCCGCCGTCAGCATGCGGATGCAGTAGTAGACGATGGCGAGAACGAAGACGCCGTTGAAGACGATGAGCATCGAGCTCACGGCCGCGGCCAGGACGGTGATCGGCAGATTGCCCGTCGTCCCCTGCCCCCAGTTCTGCGTGACGAGGAACGAGACCAACAGCTGGCTGGCGATGGCGGTGAAGAGTCCCGCGAGTGCGTAGAAAATGCCGGTTTTCTGCTTGCCGATTTTCCCTTCGTCGCCCAGGTTCAACACCATCTGGAACCCGGCCCACACGATGAAGAACACGGCGAGGCCCGTCGCGAGCTGCAGCATGAAGACCGCCAAATTCGGGAGCGTGGCCACGACGATGTTCGCGGGCCCCTCGCCGCAGCCGGGCTGCAGCGGGCTGCACGGAGGCGACCAGAGTCCCCACAGATCCTGCGCCGACGCGCGGGAGGCACGGAAGCCGAGGATCGACGATACGGACGTCATTCGTAGAAGATCGGATTGAGGAATCGCAGAATGAACCCCGCGAGCGCGATCATCACCATGCCGAAGACGGCCCACTGGATTTTCTGTTTTCCTTCGTCGAGGTCGGCGTAGAACATGATGAGAATGCCGCCCCACACCGCGTGGAGCACCGCGATGCCGCTGGCCACGCCGATGATCCACGGCCACGACATGTTGAAATACGTGAAGAACGCGGCGAGCGGTTCGGGCCCGGGGTGCAATTCGTGGGTCGATCCGTCGAGCGGCTCGAGCAGAATAATGCCGTCGTCGGTGCATTCTTTATTAATGAGCGGGTTCGGACAATCTGCCTCCTCAGGATCGGCCTGGCCCAACAGCGGACCGGTCTGAATGGCCGTAAACACGCACAGAACGGACAATATTGCGACCTGGAACCCGATGGAGGTCTGTGGGAATTTCAATCCCTTTAGTATAGCAGAAAACACCGCTTCGCGCGAGGCGGTGAAATGTACCAAATACGGTTATACATTGTGAATATGGAGCGGGATACGGGAATCGAACCCGCATCTCTAGCTTGGGAAGCTAGCGTACTACCACTGTACTAATCCCGCGCTGAAAGAGCGGTGGCAGTATAGGACGAGACGAGCATTTGTGGAGGTGGAGCGGATGACGAGACTCGAACTCGCAACCTACGCCATGGCAAGGCGTCGCTCTAGCCAATTGAGCTACATCCGCTTGAGCGGGCATATCGTAGGGAGCTGCATCGCCGGATGCAACAGTGCATTTGTCAGAATCCAAGCCCTATACTCCCCCCATGGATCGCGCGAAGGTCGGCGTCGGCGTGCTCGTGGCGAAAGACGGTTTGCTCCTCTTGCAGAAGCGAACCGGGTCGCACGGAGCGGAGACCTGGTCGGCGCCGGGCGGGCACATCGATTACGGTGAGACACCGGTAGAGACGGCGATCCGCGAAACGAAGGAAGAAACCGGACTGACGATCGGATCGGGGCGCATTGTCGCGATCACGAACGACGTCTTCGAGAAGGAATCGAAGCACTACGTGACGCTGTGGGTCCTCGCCGAGGACATCGGCGACGACGCGATCGTGCTGAAGAAGGACGAAGCGAGCGAGTACGGATGGTTCCCGCTGGACGCGCTCCCCGCCCCGCTCTTCCTACCGCTCGCGAATCTGCTGAGCGGCAAAAGCCTGATCCCGTTCGACCCCTCCTCGCTCGCATGACGCAACGCGTCCTCATCACCGGCGGATCGGGCTTCGTCGGCCGGCACGCGATTCCCCTGCTCCAGGAACGGGGCTACGACGTGCATGCGCCGACGCGCGCCGAGATGGACGTGCTCGACCACGCATCGGTGACGCGCGCGGTGCGGGAGATCCGTCCGACGCACGTGCTGCACTGTGCGTGGATCGCGACGCCCGGCGTCTACCAGGAATCGCCCCAGAACGAAATGTGGAAGGACTGTTCGCTGCACCTCTTTCGCGAAGCGGTGGAGCATGGCGCACGGCGCATCGTCGGCGTCGGCAGCTGCTTCGAGTACGCGTGGCCGGACACGCCGTGCATCGAGGATACGACGCCCACGGACGACGCGTCGACGTTCTACGGACGCTGTAAGAACGTATGCCGGAAGGAATTGATGGCGCTCGCCGATGAACGAGACGTCTCTGCCGCGTGGGGGCGCATCTTCTTCCTCTACGGACCGGGCGAACCGGAGAAGAAATTGATCGCATCGGTCATTCTGTCGTTGCTCCGTGGCGAGACGGCGCAATGCACACATGGCCGACAGATCCGGGATTTTTCGTACGTGAAAGATGTCGCCGGCGGTTTTGCGTCGCTCCTCGAAAGCGACGTCCGCGGCGCGGTGAACGTCGCATCCGGAGAATCCATCACGGTGAAAGAACTCATCTCCACTGTCGCGCGACTGATCGGCGCCGAAGACCGCGTGGCATTCGGCGCGCGCGAAGCGCCGCCGAACGAACCGCCCGTCATCGCGGCGGACGTCGCGAAACTGCGCTCGACCGGATGGACGCGGCGGTACTCGCACGAAGAGGGGCTGCGCGAGGCAATCGAGTGGTGGAAAGCACGGCAGTGACAATCACGCCCATCGCTTCTTTCGCGCCATATAATCTTTTTTCGAGGCTTTCGGTAAACGCTCGACCGCATACCGCAGCGCTATTCGCGGCATGACTACCGCATGTTTATCGAGGAACGCGCGCAGCGCCGATTCATCCTTCTTCCCCATCTCGCGCAGCATCCAACCGACGGCTTTGTGGATAAGATCATGTTTGTGGGTGAGGAAAATTTCAGCAATCCGGATCGTGTCTTCAAAGTCGCCGCTACGGATAAGCGCCAATGTCGCGACGATCGCGATGCGCCCGCGCCAGAGTTTCCCGGAGCGCGCGAGACGATAGAGGACGGAACGGTCTTTTTTGGATCGGAGATATTCGCCGAGGATGGACGGCGCGGAACTGTCGACCAAATCCCAGTTGTTCACGCCATCCAAGTGTCGCAAGTAGAAATCGACGATCCGCTTGCGCTCGTCGAGCGGAGCTTTCGCGAATTGCAGATCGAGGATCAGCAACGCCGTGAGACGCATCTCATGCACGGGATCCGCCAGCATCTCCTCGATCGTGTCGAGCGGAGCATCGCGGAACCGCTTCGCGATGATGCGCTGCTGCGGCACCGTCACGCCGATGAACCGATCGCCTTCCGCGTATTCCCCTTTCCCCGCCTTGAAGAACCGCGGAAAGAACGCGGCTTTCACCGGATCGGCTTCGGCCTCGAGCTCGCGGCGGATCTCATTGATCATGAGCATAGTGTAGTACACTGCCGCCATCTTGCGGCTGTAGCTCAATGGATAGAGTACTTCCCTCCGAAGGAAGGGGTTGTGGGTTCGAGTCCCGCCAGCCGCACCATGGTCTTCCTCTCTCTTCGAGCAATATCCTTTGCAAATAAACGGGACGAGAAGCCTGTGGTGAGCGAGGAGCGAAGCGACGAGTCGAATCCAAGTCCCGCCAGCCGCACCATCTACGAAGGAAGCCCAAAGAACGCCATGGTCGTTTTCGTCGTGATGCGATCGAATTCTTCGAGCTCCATCCCCTTCTCCGCCGCAATAAAGCGCGCGACGTCCATCACGTACGCCGGTTCGCAGCGCTGGCCGCGGTACGGAATGGGAGCGAGGTACGGCGCGTCGGTCTCGACCATCATCGACTCGATCGGGCACCGGCGGATCGTCTCGCGGATGACGTCGCTCTTCGGGAAGGTCGCGATGCCGGTGAATGAAAGCAGCGATCCGCGCTCGATGATCCACGCGACGTCCTCCCAGCGTTCGGTGCAGCAGTGCAGGACGAACGGTCCGGCGTCAACTTCTTCGACGATCGCACGCACATCCACAATGGCTTCTCTGCAATGCACCACCGCCGGAAGACCGAGTTCCTTGGCGAGCAACAACTGGGCATGGAACGTTTCGCGCTGCGATTCTCGGGGGGAAAAATCATAATGATAATCCAATCCGATCTCGCCGACGGCAACGCACTTCTTCGACGCGCCGAACACCGTCTTCATCTGCTGGATATTGCCGGATCCCCACTCTTTCGCGTGGTGCGGATGGACGCCAACCGTGCAGAAAATCTCATCATACGCGTTCGCCAGCGCCGCGCACTTCTTCCCTTCCGGCAGACTGTCCGCGATCGTGACCATCTTCCGAACGCCCGCATCGATCGCCCGCCGGATCACCGCATCGCGATCGGCATCGAACTGCGCATCGGCCAGGTGACAGTGGCTATCAATCATTGGCGGACATGGTACAGTACGGGCACCAGGACTAGGGGTGTCCTGTATTCGCGTGGCGTCATCACTCCGCCACACGGAGTTCCAGGGTACGGCACGACGCCGCACCTTGGTTTTCAATCATCTCACGACGGATCCTTATCACGCACAATGGAAGCCGATGTGATCGCACGCTATACTGCAACGATGCTCCGCATTGAAGCGCACAACATGACGGCCGAAGAATTGGAGGAGCTCCGCCGCGACCACGACATCGTGGATCGCCCCGGCTTCGTGACCATCCTCAACGCTCGCAAAGTGGATGATGCGCAGATCGTCTGGTCGATGCGGCGCATGAAGGAGGGATACTGGCACACGCTCCAGGCCCAAAAAAAAGCCGAGACGTGCGAGGTGGTGGTGGTATAGTGCGCGCGCTGACACACCATGGGTCGGTAGCTCAGTTGGTAGAGCAGTGCCCTTTTAAGGCATTGGCCGAGGGTTCGAATCCCTCCCGACCCACCATTCGTCAGCTGCGGCTTCCTCATGGCAAGCCATCTGGGTTCGAACTCGTCCTGAGACCGCGGTCGAAGGATCCCTCCCGACCAACATACCATTTACGCGGGCATCAGCACCGCCCCTTGCGGCACCTTCTTGGTCGTCTTCATACCGATGACGTCCTTCTTTTTCGCGGACGCGACGGGCTGGTGATCGATCTGCATCGACGTGATAACCATGGCGTACTCCTGCGTGCCGTGCTTCACGCGCACCGTGTCGCCGAGACGAATGGGCATCGCCACGTCGACGATGGCCACGCCGATGTGACCGTAGTAGTGGATGACTTTCCCCAGGACCACGGGCTTCTTCAGGATCTTTCGCGCGGCTTTCTTCGTCGCCTTCACGATGATCTTCTTCTTCGCGCCGCGCGTCGCTTTCTTCGCCGTTCTCTTCATCGTTTTTTTCACTGCTTTCGCGAGCTTCTTTGTCTTCTTGGCAACCGGGCGCTTCTTCTTGATGGGGGTGCGGGTGGGCATGCACCGACTGTAGTCCTCTTCGATGCCCGGTCCGCTTGATAGATTTCCACGTCTAGGATGTAAATAATCATGTACATTCGCCGCTTCCGTAAGACCGCAAGCGGCAGTTCATCCTAGCGTGGTATCCTCACGCCACCATGAAAAAACTCCTCCTCTCCTCCCTTCTCTTCCTCGCCGCCTGTACCCCGACCGCTTCGGTGGTCGACGACCATGCGAACCACAGCGACGACCGTTCCGCATCCGCCAATGAGAGCGTCGCGGATCGATTGAATGATTCCCCGCGGCACCAGGAGTGGGTCGAGGTGACATACGGCGAGAGAACGGTGCACGCGTTCGTCGTCTATCCGGAGACGAATGAGAAAGTTCCGACGGTGATCGTCATCCACGAAAACAAAGGACTCAACGACTGGGCTCGCGGCATGGCCGATCAAGTGGCCGAAGCCGGCTACATCGCGGTGGCGCCGGATCTCCTTTCGGAGTTCAACGCCACGCATGAACGAACCAGCGACTTCGCGAGCGATGACGAACGCACGAAGGCGCTCATGACGCTGGACCCAGCGCACGTGCAGGCCGATCTGCAGGCCATCGCCGACTGGGCGAAGACGATCCCGGCATCGAATGGAACACTCGTGGCGGCGGGATTTTGCTGGGGTGGTTCGCAGTCGTTCAACTTCGCCACGACGAGCGACGACTTGGCGATGACACTCGTCTTCTACGGAACGGGTCCGACGAGCGAGGCGTCGTACGCGAACGTCTCGTCTCCGGTGTACGGCTTCTATGCGGGCAATGACGAACGGGTGAACGCGACAATCACACAATCGCAGGAAGCAATGGCAGCCGCCGGCAAAACCTACGAGATCGAAACGTACGACGGCGCGGGCCACGCTTTCATGCGCAGCGGCGAAGATCCGAACGACGATCCGGCGAACGTTGCGGCCCGGAATGCGGCCTGGGAGCGAATGAAGCGACTGCTGGAAACGCTGTGAGCATCATCCAATAAGCGGATACTCCTTGTCCCGGCATGTCTGTACCACCGCGCGTAGTCGTTGCACCGACCATGGAGGACCGAACTCCGATGCAAGCACGCATGCAAAGCAATCACGGACGAACTCCCTCCGCTGGTCGATATTCTGATGCTCCAATCCCACGATGAATGGGAAGTTCTCCACGAAGAAGTCGACAACCGCCGTGTCGGTGAGTTTCAACTGGTCGATCAAATGTGTATGCCCCGGAACGGATGCGTCGATGTGGACGTCGAACTCGTACTCGAACCTCGCGAGGGAACCAGTCATGTACCAACGAGCGTAGCACGTTTGGCAATGACGCAAAAAAGACCCGGAGCTAGAGGTTGCTTAGGCCTCTGTACGCTCCGGATCTCCATGCGCTTGGAACCGAGTCCAAACGACACGCCCCCTCTCGCCGCAAGCAACAAGAGAGGACGGTGATCCTACTCATTCCCCCTAACATTCGTGCAACTGTTTTTCTGTATCATCCGTTCGTGCCCCACTTCGTCTATCTCGCCCGTTGCGCCGATGATTCGCTCTACGTCGGCACGTGCGTCGATTTGGTTGCGCGGGAAGCGCTGCATAATGAGGGAAAAGCGTCGAAGTACACACGGTCTCGCTTGCCCGTGACGTTCGTCTACCACGAAGAACATCCAACACTCTCCGCCGTCCGCACACGCGAAGCAACGCTCAAGAAACTCAACCGCGCCGAGAAGCTCGCTCTTCTTTCGGAGACGCGACCATCCCCCACCCGCGCCGCGGATCGCGCGTCCGGTGGCCGAACCAGCGTCTCGCAAACTCGCGGCGTGCGAGCGAAAACCGTTCGCCGTTCCACGGATCCGCAAGGATGACCGTCGTCGGCGTGCAGGACGTGACGATCGCGAAGTGTCCGACCTCCTCGCTCGGTTCGACGTAATTCACGAGCACCGGGTGCCCGGCTGAGAGCTCGGTTTCGAGATCGGCCAGCGTCATGCCGCCGGCACGCACGCGTAGTCCAAGGCCGCGCGCAGAGCGGATCAATGCGCGCCGTGTCGTGCCGGTCGCCTCCGTCGTCCTGAGCACACGTTCCAATGCTCGCTCGGTTCGGCGAATTCCATGAAACGCCAACAGCATTCGCAGCGCGGCGGGGCCGCACGTGTGATCCGCGCTCTGACGATGGAATTCCGGAAGCCGCACACGCGCATTCTCCCTCCGATCCCTTACGTATAACAGGGATTCTGGAAGTAATTCACCGGATTGCCATTCACATCGCACGCCGGAAATTCGCGACCGTCAGGACAGACGTACGGTTGGCAATTGATGCCGCCCTGGACGCTGCTGCGACTGCTCGACGAGGAATTGCCGGGCGTCGGCAGGACCCGGCACGTGCCTTCACAGGGGCAATTGCCATTCGTACCGCAGGACATGTTGCACTCGCCGAGATTCGTCGAACAGAAGTAACTCGCCGGACAATCGTTGGAATCGCGGCATACCTGTCCGTTCGTTTGATACTGCTCCCAGGGACGGTTGCCGTTGCTGCTGCCCGGCACGCACGGCGGACAGTTCTGCCCGGCGGCGCAATCGAAACACGTCGTCAGCGAGCGGCTGTTACTGCTGCGGCTAGAGCGACTGCTCGTGGATCGCTCGCACACGCCCGCGCACACTTGAACGCACGTCTGGACGTCGGGCGGACACGCGGGCCGGCAATCGCCGCGCTCGGTGGAACAGACGCGATTGCGAGGGCAATCATTGGACGCGAAGCACAGGTCATCGACGAAGTCTTCGTGCTCGTCGAGGCGGCGGTCGCACACGCGCTGACGATCGCGCACCTCGCGACGCAGCTCGCGAATGCGTTGGTCGAAATCACGCTTGCTCTGCCGGCTTTGATCGCGGAAGTTCCGGTCCGCGTCGCGGATTGCGTCACGCCGACTGTCTTCATCTGCGATGTTCCACGCGTTCAGGATCTCCGACCGGTGCTGCTCCATATCGCGGACCAGCTCGTCATGATACTCACGCTGAAAATCGATGCGCCGATCGTGATCGTACCGCACGACCTCGAGCATGCAGCGCCGGAATTCCTCATCCAACCACTGCGGCCGTTCGTTCAGCGCGAACGCGACGGGAATCGACACGCCGGCGAGGAAGGCGATGACCGAAAGCGAGAGGATGCGGGGCGACATAACGTCGGTGGAGACGGACAAAGTGCCGTATTCTGTCATAATATGTTAAAAAATCAAATGGTATGATGACAACGTGTCCCTGACGCTGATCACCGGCGCCTCCGGCGGCTTGGGAGAGGCATTCGCACGGCTGGCGGCAAGGAATGGCTCGGACGTGATGCTCGTCGCGCGCACGCGAGAGACGCTCGAAGCACTCGCGCAGGAACTCGCCGCAACGCACCATGTGACCGCGTACGTCGTCGCGATCGATCTCACCGCGCCGGACGCCGCTCTGCGAATCGTAGAGGAATTGCGATCGAAGAATATCACCGTCGACACGCTCATCAACAACGCCGGCGTCGGGAAGCTCGCGCCATTCGCGGAGACGCCGGAAGCAGACATCGCGACGATGCTGCAGCTCAATGTAGAAGCACTGACCTTGCTCACACGTGCGTTGCTGCCGGACATGATCCGGCGAAAACAGGGGCGAATTCTGAACGTCGCATCGACCGCCGCGTTTCAACCGGGACCCCTCATGGCCGTGTACTACGCATCGAAGGCGTACGTGTTGCACTGGTCGATCGCACTGCAGAACGAACTCGCCGGCACCGGCGTCACCGTCACGTGTCTGTGCCCGGGTCCCACGCGCACCGGCTTTCAGAAAACCGCGGGTATGCTCGACTCCCCGCTCTTTAAAAAACTCCACATCATGGACGCGGCGACGGTTGCACGCATCGGCTACGACGCGATGCAACGCGGAAAGCCGATCGCGATTCCAGGCCTGATGAACAAGCTGGGGACGTTCGGGACGCGCTTGGTTCCGCGTACGTGGGCGGCGCGTTTTGCGCGCATGGCCCAAGAAATACGCTAATCTGCACGCAATGAAAACAGCGATAATTCATGAACTACTGACCATGAAGGGCGGCGCCGAGCGCGTCGTGCGCCAGCTTCGCTCGATGTATCCCGAGGCCGATCTCTTCACGCTGCTCTACGACGCGCGAGCCGTTGGCGACTGGTTCCCGCCAACACGCGTTCGGACATCACGACTGCAGCCATTCGCACGAGCAACACGTCTTTTTAACCATCATCTCTATCTGCCCTTCTTTCCCGGCGCCGTGGACGCATGGGATTTCTCGGGCTACGACCTGATCGTCAGTTCGTCATCGGCGTTCATCCATGGACTGCGCGTACCAAAGGGAACCGCGCATGTCTGCTACGTCCACACGCCGGCGCGGTACGTGTGGGATCAAACGCGCGAGGTACAGGAACGCATCCCTTCTCTTCTGCGGCCGTTCGCATCGCGCGTGTTTCATCGCCTGCGCACGTGGGACGCATCGTCGACGCATGCGAGCACGCGACTCGTTGCCGCATCGAACGTCGTGCGGCGCCGCATCGAGCTCTACTGGGGCCGCGAGAGCGCGGTCGCGCATCCGTTCGCGGACGACGCCTGGTTCGCGCAATCACCAAAGCACATGCCGACGCCGGACGGACCGTGCATCGTCGTCGCAAACCTGCGGACGTACAAGCGCATCGACCGCGCGATCGATGCCTGCCGTAGCGCCGGCATTCCCCTCTCGATCGTCGGCGACGGTCCCGCGCGAGCGTCGCTGGAACGGCGCGCATCCGGAGCGAACGTACGATTCTTGGGACGACTGGAAGACGACGCGTTGCGCGACGCCTACCGCGCTGCGCGCGCATTGCTCATTCCCGGCGTCGAAGACTTCGGCATCAACGCCGTGGAAGCCCTCGCGTGCGGCACGCCGGTGATCACCGTGGCGGGTGGCGGCACGACAGACATCGTCGATCGGAACGTCGGCATCGTCTGCGACGATTCGGACACCGCGTTCACGGACGGCGTCCGCACCGCGCGACTCACGATCGATCCGCAGTCCTGCCGCACACGCGCTGAACAATGCACGAAGACCCAATTTGAACAACAAATGTACTCGGCAATACAAGCGGCGCTTTCCGCAAGAGAAAGCGCTTCGACGAAATCGTAACCCGACGTATGCTCGCAGGCGATGACCTGCTGCAATCTCATTGTCGCGCTCACGCTCTCGATGGGATACGGCGACCTGCCGGACCGCGCGACCGGATTTTTCTCGACGCCGATGTTCCTGCGCGGCCAACCCGTCTGGGTCACGCCGGTCTCGCGTCGGCAATTGCGCTTGAAATACAACGCTCCGAAAGAAGAACGGATTCCGGAGATGGACGTGGCGGTCTTAGCGTAAGAAAAAAGAGAGTCAGAGCAGTACACCCTGCGCCCCCGATGGAATCACTTTCCCCAATTTTTCGTACGCGCGCTTCGTCACGCTTCGTCCCTTCGCCGTCCGCTGCAAGTAGCCCTGCTGCATCAAGTACGGCTCGACCATGCCCTCGATCGTCTCTTCTTCTTCCGCGAGCATCGCCGCGAGCGTCGAGAGACCGACGGGTCCGCCGTTGAAGGATTCGATAATCGTCGAAAGCAGCGCGCGGTCGGTCGCGTCGAGACCTTCCGGATCGATATCGAGCGACGCGAGCGTCTCGGTGACGCACGCGTCGGTGACGACGCTTTCGGATCGAGAATGTGCAAAATCTCGAATGGCTCGCACGAGGCGGTTGGCGATGCGCGGCGTCGCGCGGCTTGCGGTGGCGATCGCCCCCGCGGCGGTTTCCTGCATCGGCACGCCGAGGATCGACGCCGAACGCCGGACGATCTTCTCCATCTCCTCCACCTCGTAGAAGCCGAGCTTGAACGCGTGCATGAAGCGATCGCGCAGCGGCGCACTCATCGCGCCGGCTTTCGTCGTGGCGCCCACGAGCGTAAAGGGCTTGATGGATAAGCGCACGCTGCGCGCGGTGGGCCCCTTGCCGATGACGATATCGAGCACGTTATCTTCCATTGCGCCGTACAACACCTCTTCGATCGCTGGTCGCAGACGATGGATCTCATCGATGAAGAGCACGTCGCCGACGTTCAGGTTTGTGAGGAGTGATGCAACATCGCCCGGCTTCTCGATTGCGGGCCCCGTCGTCACTTTCAGCTGCGATCCCATCTCGTGCGCGATGATGTGCGCGAGCGTCGTCTTGCCGAGGCCCGGCGGGCCGTGCAGCAGCGTGTGACCCAGCGGCTCGCTGCGGCTCTTCGCCGCGCCGACGTGGATGCGCAAATGTTCTTTGATCTTCGCCTGCCCAACGTACTCATCGAGGATGCGCGGCCGCAGCCCGAGTTCGATCTGTTCCGCAACCTCGGCGGGCGTTTCCGTGGGAGCGAGGACGGCTGCCGATGCGGACGAACGCTTAATCGCTATGGCAGGAAGTATAGCGATTTGCAGACACTTCCGGGATATTGACAATTTAAGCTAATATGATATATTCACTTCCCATATTCACCTACCGATCCCCCGCCCCCCTGCGTATCATTCTCCCATTCCCCATGACGACCCGCGCCAAAATCATCACGACCGTCCTGCTCCTCGCCGGGCTCAGCGCCGCCGGCGCCGCGGACTACTATCTGGCCGGCCGCGAGTACGCGGCGGATCTCTTGGCGGATTCGCAGGACACCGCCGCGATGTCGGGCGGCGTTCTGAAAGCAGAAGGACCGGATGTCGTGACCACCCTCCAGGGAATGAACTACACCATCCACGAGAGCGAAGACCTCACGTTCCTCGCGCAGGTCTCGCGCGATGCCCCCGTGCGCACGCTGGTCGTGCTGCAGAACGGCGACCGCATCGGATCCATCTCGTGGATCGACGGCGATGCGAAGCAGGCGTTCATCGATCTCAAGCAAGCGTTGCTCTCGGCCTTCTCGGCACGCGTCGAGAACTTGAGCGACCGCACGCTGCAGGAGGCCGGCATGCCCGTCCGGAATATTCTCAGCTTCCGCGATCCCGCCCTCAGCGAAGAAACACTCACGTTCGTCCGCGTCCGCGAGCGCCTGTACGAATTCCACAGCGCGGCCGGAAGCGAAGAAGCGATGCAGGCGGCGATCGAAGCGTTGACGAGCAAATAAGTATACGAGTTACGAGTGTACAAGTAGCCGATGGGGCATTTTCTGTGAATGAGCACTCGTAACTCGTATACCCGTAACGTTCACCCATTTACTCGTTTTCTCCCTCTTTACAGGCACCCTTACAATCACTACCCTACCGCCACTCCCATTTCTCCCATGGCCAAAGCCATCAAAAAAGTCGTGAAAGTGGTTGCCCGCGGCGGGCAAGCGAATCCCGCGCCTCCGCTCGGTCCCGCCCTCGGCCAGGCCGGCGTCGATATCCAGGGCTTCTGCACGCAGTTCAACGCCGCGACGAAGGACCAAATGGGCCAGATGATTCCGGTCGTGATCACGGTGTACGACGATCGCTCGTTCACGTTCGTCACGAAGCAACCGCCGGCCAGCGAGCTCATCAAGGGCAAAGCGAAGATCGAGAAGGGATCGGGCGAGCCGAACAAGAACAAAGTCGGCACGATTTCGAAGAAAGATCTCGAGGAAATCGCGAAGATCAAGATGCCCGACCTGAACACGACCGACCTCGACGCCGCGATGCGCACGCTCGAAGGAACGGCCCGCAACATGGGCGTGACGGTGGCGTAATACATTCTGTTTCTTCTTTCTTGCAATCGTTTTTGCGTGCACGAAGGAAAGTTCTTGACGTACGCTAGCGCCAATCCCATCACGCCTATGTTTCCTTCGTCCCTCGACGCGCTCTTCCAGAACGTCGGCCTGCCCTACGGCATGCTGCTTCCGGTCGCGGTCGTCTCGCTCCTCGCGCTCGTCGCTCTCGCAGGCATCATGCGCGGTGGCAATGCATGGGACATCGCCTACGCCACGTACTGCTATTTCGCCGAAGCGATCGGCATCATCTTGATCACCACGGGCAGTCTCCCCGTGCTCTTGGCGGTGCTGACGGGGCAACTCCTGAGCAGCGACACGTACATCGGCCTCCTCTTCGTGTTCGCGATCGGCGGCATCCTCTTCCTCTGGCACGACACGAAGCTGCGCGCGATCGACGCCTCGGCCAAGGTAGTACCCGGCGCGCTCTTCTTCTTCAGCTGGAAACTGATCGGTCTCCTCCTCGCATCGTTCGCCCTCCTCTCGCTCATCCTCTCGGTCGTGATCGAGACGATCCAACTGCAGAGCGCGGTGATGCACGTGACGGTCCTCCTGTACGGCGTCGTCCTCAGCTGGTTCACGCAGGTGCACCAATCCTCGATGGCGAGCGTGACGACGCGTTCCCTGACGCCGATGGTCCCGGCCATGGCCCTGAAGGCCAAGAAACCGAGCGCAAAGAAGCCGGCAGGGAAGAAAAAGAAATAATACGGCTTCGCCCTGGGCTACGCCGGAATCGGCGTTTTTTGGGCTTGCGCCAACGTCAAGAGTTCCGCACAATACAGCCCCCTGTGGCAGCCCATTCGGGCGCTACGACCACACCCCATCTCTATGTCCGAGAAATCATCCACCAAACCCACCAACGAGCGCGGCTCCTCCGGTCTCGGGAAGAGCGGCAAGAAATATAAGGCCGCAGTCGCCAAGATCACGAAGCCGAACTATTCGGTGGGCGAAGCCACCGAACTATTGACGCAGGTGTCGACGGCCACGTTCGACGCCACGGCCGAAGTGCACGTGCGCATCAACGCCGATACGACGCAGGCCGATCAATTGGTCCGCACGACGGTCGCGCTGCCGCACGGTACGGGCAAGACGGTGCGCGTCGCCGCGTTCGTCCCCGAGGAGCAAGAAGCCGACGCCAAGAAGGCGGGTGCCGACGTGGTCGGACTGGAGGAGCTCACGAAGAACATCGAAGCCGGGAAGATCGACTTCGACGTCGCGGTCGCGGTGCCGTCAGTGATGAAGAACCTCGGCAAAATCGCCAAGATCCTCGGCCAGAAAGGCATGATGCCGAACCCGAAGGCGGGCACGGTGACGGACAACCTCGCGAAAACGATCAGCGAGCTCAAGAAGGGCCGCATCGAGTGCAAGATGGACAAGGCCGGCATCATCCACGTGCCGTTCGGCAAGATCTCCTTCGGCGGCAAGAAGCTGCAGGAAAATCTCGATGCCGTCCTCTCGGCGCTCGACGAAGCGAGGCCGACGGGCATCAAGTCGACCTACATCACGTCGATCACGATCGCCCCGACCATGGGCCCGGGCATCACGGTGACGCGGTGATCATCTCTTCGGATCGGAACACAGGGTGCCGACGGGCGCCCTTTTTCGGAGGCTTCGCAGATAATTTCTTTTTTATCCGATTTATAGTATAATACTATAAATGAGTCCCGCAGACGATTACATCCGGCAGTTGCGAGAAGATGCCGCCCGTGAGGATGCGGAACATGCGCGAAGACTCGATGCGGAGATGGCTCAACGCAGGGTGTTGGGAACACTCGGTTTCAACGCGAACGCGATCGAGAATCTGATGGCGAACCGAGCCGGCCACGCCGTCGGCATCGACCGCGGCCCCCTCGAGCAGAATTGGACATCGTTCGTCGTGTGTCCCCCGCTCGAACACGAAACCGTCGCCAAGATCGATGCGGACGTCGAACGCATGCTCGCGGAATACGTTCGCATTCCCGATCATCCGGAATTGCCGCCGCTGACGGAAGTCACCGATGTGCTCTCGCATCCACTGCACATCGACCGGCGGGAGACGGCGGACCAGCCCGCGCATTCGATCCTGAAACTTTCCAGACGGTTGCCGCAAGATGCCCTCGCATCGATTGCGCGGATCCTGCGGGAGCACGACGTGCAGTTCGACGCGCATGCCTTGGAAATCGCTTCACTTTCGACCGTCGACACGCTGAAAGGACCCTACGCACTCGCGCTGCGGCCGCAAGGAACGCTCAAAGTATGGGTCATTCATAACGGCAAGAGATGGCAAGCGGTGGAGCTGTGCGTAAATTCCCGAGATCTCGGTGACGACGACATCTTCGTCCAGCGCGGTCTGGAAGGACACGAGCACGAATGGACGCCTGCGGCCGTGACGGAAACCGATGCCGCCACGACCGACGCTCCCGTGTGGCACACGGGTCGGATGGCATCTCACGCGCCGGACGAAACATGGGTCGAGTTCGAACTCTTCGAAACATCCGGTATTCGCCCCGCGACCGACGGCGGAGCTTCACTCTATATGCCTCGCAGATTGCATTGGCATGTCCGTGTAGCGGGAGTGAGCGACAACGAACGAAGAGAAACCGCGAAGCGCGTCGTGCAAGGGTACGGCGCGTACTTCTCGATCCTTGCCGAACCGGTGCACCCATTCCCGCAGCAACCCCTGCCTTCGTCTCCCCCGGAACCTCCGAAGAAGCTGGCACAGGCGGCCGCATTGCCGTACCCGAACCGTCCGTCTCCTTCCGCAAGAAATCCCACGCACGTTTCAGATCCCACGCCCCCTCCCCCGCCTCCGCACTCCGGAACGCAAACCATGAGGCTCCGCGAGCGAGAGTCGGAGCAAGAGCAATCACGCCGCACCGAGCAGTAGCGCCTTCGCCTCCGCCAGTTTTTCGACACGCACGAGTTTCGACCGCAATTCCGACGCTCCGTCAAAGCCTTTCACGTAGCTGGAAAGATGCCGGCGCATTTCGAGCATGCCCAGTCGCTCGCCTTTGATCGCCACCGAGAGCTCGCAGTGCTCGAGGATCATCGGCAATTTTTCGATGAACGTCGCGGGAACATCATGCGTCCCCTTGCCCGCGAACGCATCGCAAATCTCGCGCATCAACCACGGATTGCCGAACGTTCCCCGCCCCACCATCACGCCGTCCAGGTTGCCGATCTTCGCGAGTGCATCGGCGGCGGATTTCACGTCGCCGTTACCGAGCACCGGCACCTTCACCGCCTTCTTCAGTTCGTAGATCTGCGCCCAATCGGCCGTGCCCGTGAACTTATCGCAGTAGCGCCGGCCATGGATGGCGAACGCTTCCGCACCGGCTTCTTCCAATCCTTTGCAGAACGAAATCAACGTATCGGCCGTGTCCCACCCGAGACGCGTCTTCACCGACACCGGAATCGACACGGCCTTCTTCGTCGCGTGCACGAGCTCGGCGGCGAGTGTCGGGTTCTTGATGAGCGCGGCACCATGGCAGCTCGAGACGACCTTCGCGGCGGGGCAGCCCATGTTGATGTCGATGCCGTCGGCACCGATCGATTCGATGATCTTCGCGGCTTCCAGGAAGTGTTGCGGCGTGTCGCCGAACACCTGCACGATGAACGGCCGTTCCACGCTGGCATCGAACGAGAGCATCTCCATCGTCTTCTTCGCGCCATACGCGAGCGCGTCCGTGCTCAAAAACTCCGTGTAGACCACGACCTCGGGCGCGATGCGCTTGATGAGCTGGCGGTACGACGCATCGGTGACGCCGGCCATGGGTGCCAGTGCCACGATGGGACGAGCCGCTGAGGACCACGAGAAACGCGTCATCGAACGCTATTCTGACACAAAAAATCCTTCAAGCGAGCGAAAACCGCATCTTTCGGTAGCACAGGACCTACGGGGCGCCTCACACTGTCGCCATGCAGTCCATGGTCCACTGGCTTGCGTCATTCATGACAGAGTCGGCGTCCGCCCAACAGCTCGGCGTCATCATGACGGGCCTGACGGGCTGCGATTTCGTCACCGGCCGCCTCGATGCCTCGTGCATCCCGATCTTCATCGGGCACCTTATCCGGCTCGTCGTCTCGCTCATCGGTTCGATCTTCGTCATCAACGTGATGATCGGCGGCTACCAGTACGCCATCGGTTCGCTACAAGGAGAAGGCACTGACAAGGGAAAAAGCCGCATCTACTGGTCTATCATCGGACTCGTCGCGGCGCTGTGCTCGTACCTGATCCTCGACCTCGTCCTTACCCTTCTCGGCATCTGATATGGCACGCAAACAATCGAACGATTCGTTCACGTCGTTTCGGGTCCTGGGCAAAAAAGCGCAGGATTTGATCCAGCGCGCGTCGACGGAATTGCAGAAACGTCGGAAAAAAGAAGAGCGCACCGACGCGGCACCCGCTCGAACGGAGAACGATCCGGATGCATCGCTCACGATCTGGTTTTCGCCGTGGTCGGTGTTGCAAGCGACGCTCATCGTCGGCGCGGTGGTGCTGGGGTACCACATCGTGGTGCAATTGCAGGACGTCATCATCCTCCTCCTCCTCGGATTCTTCGTCGCGGCGATCATCGATCCGGGCGTGCGCATGATGGAGCGGTGGGGCGTGCCGCGCGGCATCGGCGTGCTGGCGCACTATGTCTTCGCGCTGCTGGTGTTCGTCTTCCTCATGGTGTCGCTCATCCCGATTATTGCCGAGCAGCTGCAGCAGATCGCCTTCCTCATCAACACCCTCGTTTCCGATTTCATCGCCAATCCCGATTTCAGCTGGCTGCCGCTCGTATCGACCGACGTGCAACAGGGCCTCGCGGATCTCGTGACGGCCACGCTCCAGAACCTCAACATCACAAACTTTACCGGCGCGCTCCAGAGCCTGAGTGACACCATGTCATCCGTCGGCGTCGCCGGGGTCCAGTTCGTCACGAAGCTCGCGGGATCCGTCGCCGCATTCCTCGCGCAACTCATCATCGTCCTCGTGCTCGCGTTCTTCATCCAAATGGAGCGCGAAAGCGTGCGCCAGTGGGTGCGCGGATTCCTGGGCACCAAGAGCCGCATGTACATGGACGACAAGACCGAAGCCGTCCATCACAAGATCGGCCAGTGGGCGCGCGGCCAACTGCTCCTCGGGTTCTGCATCGGCTTGCTCGTGTACATCGCGCTCATGATCCTGGGCATGGAGGAGTACGCCGCGACACTCGCGGTGCTCGCGGGTTTCACCGAATTCATCCCGTACATCGGGCCATTCATCGCGGCGATTCCCGCCGTGCTCATCGGCGTCACGACCGGCGGCTTCTGGTGGGCGCTCGGCATCGCGCTCGTCTACTACGTCATCCAATGGTGCGAAAACAACCTGCTCGTGCCGCTCATCATGCGCCGCGCGGTCGGCCTCTCCCCCATCGCGATCATCTTCGCCATGCTCTCGGGCCTCAGCTTCTCGCACATCATCCATCCTATCCTCGGTCTGCTGCTGGCCGTGCCCGTCACCACGATCATCGCGATCTTCTTGGAAGATTGGCGCGAACGGCGGCGTCTCTGACCCGAAAGAAGTTTTCCACAGTGTTAAGCCATCTTTTCTTTTTCGTGGCCACAGAACACGTTTGTACAATTTTTGTATACGTTTTAGGATACGAGACATGCAAACAGGGGCCCTTGTCACTCGTCCCACACACATTCCGTTGATATACTTGTCCGATCACTCGACGCATTATCACTCGTTCTGCTAGAGTGCTAATCAGTCACCTCTTCACCACTTCTTATGCAACCGTTCGACCGCTTCACGCCCAATGCCAAGCTCGCGCTGCAGATCGCCGAACAAGAGGCGAAGACGATGCAGAGCCAGTACATCGGCACCGAACACTTGCTGCTCGGGCTCCTCTCGATCCCGAAGTCGCTCGCGTTCTCCATCTTCACGGGCGCGGGGGTGACGCTTGAGAACGTGCGCATTCTCCTGAAGGCCAGCAAGCTCTCGGCACTCGAAGGCAAGCACGTGAAACACGGCCTCTCGACCTTCCTCCACACCGTCATCGAACAGGCCGTCGTCACGGCGCACAAGTTCCGCCATGCGAACGTCGGCACGGAACACCTTCTCTATGCCCTCGTCTCGAGCGGCAAGAGCGGTTCCACCGTGATCCTCGAGAGCATGCAGGTGGATCCGGAAGCGTTGAAGGTGCACGTGGAGGAGATGTTTGGGCAAATCAGCCAGTTCCGTCAGCAGAACAAAAGCGTCGAGCAGTCGCTCGAAGCGTTCTTCCAAGGCTTGCAAGGAGCGATCTCGGGCATGCAGCAGGGCTCCACGGGGGGCGAACCCGAAGGCCTGAAGAAGCGCCGCGCGGAGGGTAACAGCAAGACGCCCGCCCTCGACTACTTCACCGACGATCTCGTCGCCAAAGCGAAGGACGGGAAAATCGACCCGATCATCGGGCGCGACCAGGAAATCGAACGCGTCATCCACATCTTGAACCGCAAGACGAAGAACAACCCCGTGCTCATCGGCGA
>CAZXKA010000011.1:0-11996 GCA_964641555.1 uncultured Candidatus Peribacteria bacterium
CCATGGAACACCGTAAGAACCGCCTCCGGCTCAACCAGAAACCGAATCACGCGGCCATGCTGCTGCGGAATCTCGTCACGAGCATCATCCTCTACGAGACGGTGCGCACGACGCGCAAGCGCGCGAAGGTCGTCCAGCCGATGGTCGATAAGCTCATCACCGTGGCAAAGACGAAGAGCCCCCGCGAAGCGATCCGGGCATTGAACGCCGTTGTCACGCACGTGAACGCCAGTAAGAAGCTTCTGGAGGTGCTCAAGCCCCGCTACGCCAAGCGCCCCTCCGGGTACACGCGCATCACCCCCGTCGGCGCGCGCCTGGGCGATGGTGCCGAACTCGTCGATCTCGAATTGATGGATCGCGAAGCGTCCGCCGAAGCTTCAGCGAAGGCGGATGAAACTTCCGCCAAGAAAAAGACGTCCTCCGCCACGAAATGAAAACCTCCACGATCAAACCATCGGCACCCGCCTGGTACGTCATCGACGCCGATGGCCAAACGATCGGCAAGATCGCCGTGAAGGCTGCCACGTACCTCAAGGGCAAGCACAAGCCCACGTACGCGCCGCATCAGCTGTGCGGAGACCACATCGTCGTCGTCAACGCCTCGAAGGTCTCGCTCCCGGCCAAGAAGATCTTCCGCAAGGAGTACTTCCGCCACACCGGCTTCCCGGGGGGCAAGAAGATCGTGGGACTCGAACAGATGCTCGAGAAGAAGCCGGCGTACGTCATCGAACACGCGGTCAAAGGCATGCTCCCCGATAACCGTCTCGCGCGTGAGATGATGAAGCGCCTGCACGTCTACGCCGCCGCCGAACACGATCACGACGCTCAGAAGCCCGTTCCCCTCGCTCTCCGATGACCGCCGCTCAATCCTCCGGCCAGTACTTCTTCGCAGTTGGGAAGCGCAAGACCGCCATCGCGCACGTGCGTTTGATGCAGGAAGGCGGCGATGCCAAGGTGAACGGCCTGAAGCTCGCGCAGTACTTCACAAGTCTCCAGGTTGAAAACGCATTGGCTCCGCTCGCCATCACCGGCGTGAAGGGCCAGTACGGCGTCGTTGCTGAGCTCGTGGGAGGCGGCAAGAATGCCCAGAGCGACGCGCTCCGCCACGGCATCACGCGCGCACTGCTCCTCGTCCACCCCGAATTCCGCACCGAACTCAAGCGCGCCGGATTCCTCCGCCGCGACAGCCGCATCAAGGAGCGTAAGAAGCCGGGTCTGCACCGCGCTCGCCGCGCGCCGCAGTTCTCCAAGCGCTAAGGCCCTCTCCCCGACCCGCGACGGGTCGACCCTCTCCCGTCGGGAGAGGGTGGCACGTAGTGCCGGGAGAGGGCTAGAGTGTCTGCATGTCTGACAACATCCCTTTCGAGCAGAAACTGAAAGCCCTCACCGAATCCGTCGGCCGGCCGAATTTCGTGCTCTACGGCTGGCAGGAGGAAGACGGCACCGTCCGCGTGAGCTACGCGCTGCACAAAATGAGCCTTAAAGCGGCTCTTCAGAGCATGATTCACGTGTTGAAGGAACTGGTCGATAAATCTCTGACGTAAGACCTCTCCCCCGGCCCCTCTCCCACTCGCTCGTTCGCCCACCGGGAGAGGGGAGATTGCTCGCGAAAACATACAACAAACATCCCCCTCTCCTGGCAGGCGTGCGGTTGTGTGTAGGAGAGGGGTTAGGGGAGAGGTTACGCAATCGCCATCTTCACAAAATACAGGCTCGCGCCGCTATCGGTATCGAGGACGAAGCGCGCGTCGAGTGTCTGAAGGTCGATGATCGTGCGGCACATGCGTAAAAGCATGCGCGGAGGGAGCGCGACGCCGCCTTCGAGGCACGTGGCGCACAGGCCCGCGGGGTCCTTGGAGCGCAGGAAGGGTTCGCCCTTCACCGAAACGATCTCGCTGATCGATTGGTGCATCTCGGAGACGTAGCGCTCCACGTACGGTTCCAGCTGCTCGACGGGAAGGTCCTGGATTTCCGGCAGCGCCTCGACGATATCGAGGTCTTTGTGGATCGCGTGAGCGACGCAGGCATCGATGGTCATAGGAGTGTTGGTGTGTGTTTGAGAAATCCTCTCATGATAGCAGAAAACGCGCGTTATTTCAATGCCTGGAGCCCCGAAAAAAGCCCGGAGTCGGGTACAATCGATACATGCGTCTTCCTTCGCTCTTGCTCGTTGGCTTCGCTCTCCTGGTCTCCAGCTTCTTTGTTGCATCCGTTTCCGCTCACGGCGACGCGCCCTCTCTCGAGGTTGAGGTCGGAGAGTACTTCATCGATATCGGCTACGACGACCTGGCGCCCGGCCGGGAGACGGAATTCGACATCGATTTACTGCTCATCGGCCCGCCGGTCGACTATGCGGATTTTGCGAGCGTCGATGTGCGCGTCACGAAAGAGGGAACGGAGATCGTGGCAGGATCGGTCGAAAACGACGCGGTGCATATCCCGACCTTTGTGGTCACGTTCCCCGAACCGGGTGGCTACGACATCGACGTGCGATTCCTTGATGTCCAAGACGAGCTCATGGTTGCGCGGACGTTCCACGTGGAAGTGCCGGAAGCATCCGTCGCCGCGCTGCGCGGTGGTCTCGAAACGCTGCACTACGCCATCGCCGCGGGGCTGTTGGCACTGAGCATCGGGATCGCCGGGTACAGTGTGTGGCAGCGGTATAAGAAATAACCGTCACGCCGGCAAATACGCGTGGACCGTATCCACGATCCTGCTCATGGGATGTTCGTGCTTGATGAGGTAATCACGCACGCCGTACTCCTTGCAGCGTTCCACGTATGCGTCGTTCTTGTAGTTCGTCACGACCACGACCGGGACCGAGGAATGCGTCTTCTTCAAGTGTTCCAACACGTGGAAGCCGTCACCCTTCGTCATGCGCAGATCGAGGACCAAGACCTGCGGCTGCAACCGGTCGATCGCCTCGATCGCTTCATCGCCGCTGCGGACCGTGCTGACGGTGGCCACGCTGTTACGGGTTTCGCAGTCCAGCGCGAAGAGAGTGCAGATCGTCTGGTCGTCGTCGGCAATGAGGATGCGAGGAGACATAGAGATATAATACCATTTTTATAGTGTTTTGTAAAATTAATAGAGCCCAGGACTTCGTTTCAGCCCTAATGGTAGCCTTTTTTAAACTAGCAATCGCTTGCCTTCTCGAACCCCGCATCTTCCGCCGTATCCGCCGCGCAGAACCACTGGCCGCCGTCTTGGAGGAGGACGGTCGTTTCGGCGTAGGCGCTGCACTCCGGCGTGCGGTAGAGCTTGCGGCCGTCCTTCGTCACTTTGCCCTTCACGATACACTCCGTGAGCGGCTGCGTGCCGAGCCACGTGCCTTGCGGCGTTTGCTGCGACTGCACCTCGCACGCGCCCCATAGGCCTTTCTGCGTCGCCGAGGCATAGCGCGCCGCCGCGAGCATGCGTTCACCGTAGAGCATTTCCTGCGCCACGAGCGGGAACGCCGTTCCGAGCTCCAGCGCACGTTCGTTCACAAGAATTTCTTCCGTCTCCTCCTTGGTCTCGTTGGCCTCCTCGTTCGCCGTCGTCCCCGAAGCCGTCGCTCCGGTGCCCGTCTGCTCCTGCTCCTGTTGGGGCTTCTCCACGGTGAGCCACACGTACCGCGGATACGCGCCGTCCTGCGCGCGTTCCAGGAGCGGTTCTTTCTCCAATCGCAACTCTTTTCCGACGAGCGACTCCGCGGCTTCCAACGCTTCTTTGCCGTAGCACTCCACCGTCGCGGCCGCCGCCGGGGTGCGAATGCCCATGAGTCGCACCAAATCGCCGTCCGTCGTGCGGAAGGTGATCGCGTCGACGACGCTTTCGATGGTGACGCGCTCGTCCGGACCGCCGTTGCTCGTTGCGCAGGCAGCGAGGAGAAGGAGAGGGATGGCGAGCGGAAGGAGACGTTTCATAGTGGATGGAGCCGCCGACCGGATTTGAACCGGTGACCCTAGGTTTACGATACCTATGCTCTACCAGCTGAGCTACGGCGGCTTGGCGTTCTGCAGGTGCGTAGAACGCAGAACGGGGCTCTATTGTGGGGTGAAGGAGGGGTGAGGGCAAGTGGTTTCGGATGAGCATTCTGTACGGACGGCGGCCGATCGCTAGCATCCCTCCATGCGACACGAAACCGCCCTCCTCTTCTGGTGGCTCCATATCCTCAACAAGCGCCGCTACGACGCGCTCATCGCGCAGTGCGGGTCTGCCGACAATGCCCTCGTGCGCCTTTCTCCCGAGATTCTTCGTGGCATCGGGATGCGGGACGACGCGATTCGGAAGACCTTCGTCCGGATCGAGGAGTTCGATGCCGAGCGGGAGTTGGGGTATCTGGAGAACGCGGGCGTGTCGGTAATGTCGCTGGAGGACGACGACTATCCACGACTCTTAAAGGAAACCGCCGATCCGCCGCCCTTCTTGTCCTACCGTGGCGATCTGTCGGTGCTGAACCATCCGTGTGTGGCGATCGTGGGCACGCGCGAGATGTCTGCCTACGGCGAACGGTTGGCCGAGTGGATCATTCCGCCGTTGGTACAGGCGCACTGCACGACGGTGAGCGGCTTGGCGTTCGGGATCGATGCGGTGGTCGCGCAGACGACGATCGATTACGAGGGGAAAACCGCCGCGGTGCTCGGGAGCGGGCTTGGCGCGGTATCGCCGAAGACGAACGAGCGCCTGGCCGAATTGATCATCCGCAAAGGGGGATTGGTGATGAGCGAGTATCCGTATACCACGATCGCCGAGCCCTATATGTTCCCGGCTCGGAACCGCATCGTCGCGGGATTGAGTTTGGCCACGATCGTGGTCGAAGCGCCGGCCGAGAGCGGCGCGCTCATCACGGCGCGCCTGGCGCTGGAGGATAACCGCGACGTGTTCGCGTTCCCGGGGAACGCGTTCGATCCGAACATGGAAGGAAACCATTGGCTGATCGCCGAGAGTCGCGCACAACTGCTGCGCTCGGCCGACGACGTGCTGCAGGCGATCGGCGTCGTGGCGCCGGTGACGACCGCGCAGCAGGCATTCGTCTTCAGCACCGATGCCGAAACCGAACTCTTTGCGTTGCTCACGACGTTGCCGTCCACGATGGACGACCTCGTGGCGCGCACCGGCCGCCCGGCGGGGGAATTGGCCGCCACGCTCACGATGCTCGAACTCGGCGGTGCGGCCCGCAAAGTCGACGGCGGATGGGTCCGATCCTAGCGGCAATTGATGTGTAAAACGCAAAAGCGTACGCTGTATCGGATTTCTTCCCCCCTTCCCATGGATGCTCCCGCGAATTCCGGCCGTCCGGCGCTCCTCGGTCAACTGCTTTCCGAAACCACGACTTACTGCAAAACGCACTGGAAATCCCTGCTCCTCGGGGCGGTGATCTTCGGCGTGTTGATGGGGATCGCATCGATCGCGCTGGGCGTGCAGGCTTCGCGCGAAGTGCAGATGGGCCTGGGCCAGATGGGTATTGACCTTGAACAAATGGAGCAACTGGGAGAGCGGATGGAAGCCGGCGACGAAGCCGCGCTTGCGGAACTGGAAGCGTTGATGCGCGATCGGTTCGACGGCATGAGCGACGATCAAATCGCCCGCGAGATGATGGGGCCGAGCATGGCGATGATCGGCCGCATGCTGCCCGCCATCGGTCTCGGCGTCGTCATCAATTTCCTCCTCATGTTCTTCGCGCATGCGTACTACGCGCTCGTCGCCGTGGAAGGGCAGGACATGGGGAACACGATGAAACGAGCCAAGAAAGAGCTGTTGCCGCTCACGGGCGTATCGATCTGGTCGTTCCTGCGTACCTTCGCGTGGATTCCGGTGATCGGTATCATTCCCGCCGTCATCCTCGGCCCGCGCTTCATCGCGGCGCCGCTCATTTACCTGACGGAAGGCAAGGGCGTCACCGCGAGCGTGAGCGAGAGCTATCGCCGCACGCAGGGATACTGGTCCAAGATTGTCGGGAACATGATCGTCGCGATCCTCATCATGATCGTCGCCTCGATCGTTCTCGGGATGATCGCCGGCATCGCCTTCATCATGCTGCCGGGCGCGGTCGCCGTCGCGAATCAGGTGATTTCGCAGGCGCTCTTCGCGTGCATGACGGTGTTCGTCGTGCGCCTGTCGCGGACGATCCTGCAGCATCCGATTGCAATTGCTTCGTGAACCGCAGCCGGGATCGGCTGCGGCTGCACACCGCACACGAACCATCACTTTTTTCCTAGACCCTCCAACGCCTTCAAGACCTCGACTGGAACCATCCATACCGTCGTGTTCGACTGATCCGAGGAGATGTCGTTGATGCTCTGGAGCGTGCGCAGATGCAGCGCACCCGGCACGGTGGCGAGCAGGCGCGCGGCTTCGGCCATGTTCTGCGCGGCGCCGACTTCGCCTTCCGAGTTGATGATGACGGCCTGCTTCTCGCGCTGTGCCTCGGCGACTTTCGCGATCGTGCGCTTCAGTGTTTCGGGGAGCACGATGTCCTTCAACTCGACCGATTGCACGTCGATGCCCCATGCGTCGCTTACTTTATCGACGACGGTTTTGATGCCTTCGCTCACTTGCTGCTTTTTTTGGAGCAAATCGTCGAGCGTTACTTCGCCGACGGCGTTGCGCATCGTCGTTTGCGCCAATTGCGACACGGCGTTGAAGAAATCTTCGACTTCGATGACGGCTTTGGACGCGTCCGAAACGCGGAAGTAGATGACCGCGTTGATCCGCACGGGAATGTTGTCTTTCGTGATCGCTTCCTGGTCCGGCACGTCGACCGCTTTCACGCGCACGTCGACTTTCACCAATTTTTGGAACACCGGAATGAGGATGTGCCAGCCCGGCTGCCACATGCGGCTGTACTTGCCCATGGTGAACAGGATGCCGCGCTCGTACTGATCGATCTGGCGGATGCATGCGAGGATCAAAATGAGAACCGGAATGCCGACGGAGAGGAGTCCGAAGAGTTCCATAGGATTACTGGGGAGAGGAACGGAGAAGGTCGAGTATACGCTTGAATGATTCGGTTTGCAGCGACGCGCCGCCGACGAGCGCGCCGTCGACGTCGTCGCACGCGAAAATCTCGGCCGCGTTCTCGGGCTTCACCGAGCCGCCGTAGAGGATCGGCGCGACGCCCGAAAGATGCGACGGGAGCCATGATCGGATCGCGGCATGCATCGCTTGGATATCGCTGAAGGAAGCCGTTTTCCCTGTTCCGATCGCCCACACCGGCTCATACGCGATGACGACCGATCCGGTGACGTTCTCGAGTGCGGTGAGGAGCTGCATTTTGACCGTGCCTTCCGCGGAGCCGCTCTCGCGCTGCTCGAGCGTTTCGCCGACACAGAGAATCGGGAGCAGTCCCGCTTGGATCGCGGACAGAACCTGCTCGTGGATCTGCGCGTCCGTTTCGCCGTGATGCTGGCGCCGTTCGCTGTGGCCGCACAGGACCGCTTGGCATCCGTGCGCCGCGAGCATCGCCATCGACACGTCGCCCGTGAAGGCGCCGCTCACGCCCGCTCGCGCGGCTTGCCCGCCCGTCGTGAGTCCGGCATCGACGCATCGCGCGACGTCGAGCGCGCTGGGGAAGACCACGACGTCGACATCCGCCATGGGTCGGAACGGACTATCCGTGGCATCGAATCCGTCCGGCGGGGAATTCATTTTCCAGTTTGCGGCGAGGAAGCGGTGTCGTTTTGGCATGAAAAGAGTATACACTCTTCGCATGCGCACCGTCGTCTTCGCCGCCGACCACGCCGGCCATCCTCTCAAGGAAACGCTTAAAACGTATCTCTCCACGCAGGGGATTGACGTGATCGACGTGAAACCGGAGCTGGAAGCGGGCGACGATTATCCGGCGATCATGCGCGACGGCGCGGCGGAAGTGTTGAAGAAGAACGCGATGGGCATTTTCATCGGCGGGAGCGGCAACGGAGAAGCGATGGCGGCGAACAAAGTGCGCGGCATTCGCGCGGCGGTATGCACGTCGGCCGCGCTCGCCGCCGAAACACGGGAAGACAACGATGCGAACGTGCTGTGCCTCGGCGCGCGCTTCATCGATCCCGGTACGGCGCTGGAGATCGTCGACGCGTTCCTCGAAACGCCGTTCGCCGGAGGTCGGCACGAACGGCGGGTGAACGATCTCGATACGCCTCTGACGAAATGACGCGCCCGCTCCAACTGACGGCATCGGTCCTCTCGGCCGATTTGGGGCGTCTGCAAGAGGAAATCCAGACCGTCGCATCGCACGCCGACGGGCTGCAAATCGACGTGATGGACGGACACTTCGTTCCGAATTTGAGCTTCGGCGCACCGGTCGTGAAATGCCTGAAGACGACGCTGTTGCTCGACGCGCACTTGATGGTGTCGAACCCGCACGATCGCATCGCGGAGTTCCTCTCGATTCCCGTTCAGCACATCACGTTCCACGCCGAAGCCGTGACGGGCTCGGCCGCGCGGCGCGAGCTCATTCGCGCGATTCGCGACGGCGGGGCGACGGCGGGCATCGCACTCAATCCGAAAACGCCCCTTTCGGCGATTGAAGACGTCGTCGAAGACGTCGATCTCGTGCTGTTGATGTCGGTGGAACCCGGGTTCGGCGGTCAATCGTTCATTCCCGCGACGATTGAGAAAATCCGCGCATTGCGCCAGGCGCAGCCGCATCTTTCGATTCAAATCGACGGCGGCGTGAACGAGCGGACGGCCAAGGATTGCATCGAGGCCGGAGCGGATAACCTCGTGGTCGGCAGTGCGCTCTTCCGAACGGCCGATCGCGCGGGTCTTCTGGATCGCATTCGCCATGCTGCCTAGGCTCCTTCGACGGCTGCTGTGGTTGTGGGGTTTTCTCGGGATTTTGGTCGCCGTCCTTTCCGTCGCAACACTCTTCCTGCCGCAGGCGGAAGGGCCGACGGACAGCGTGCCGAACGGAAGCGCCGTCATCCGTTTGACGGATCCCTCGGGATCATCGATGACCCACGTCGTCGACCTTGCCGATACCCCGGAGGAACACCGTCGCGGTTTGCAGAATCGACCGGTCGTCGAGCGACCCATGGTGTTCGTTTTTTCGGACGATGCCCCGAGGTCGTTTTGGATGAAAGACACCCTCGTCGCATTGGACATTTTTTTCTTCCGATCGGACGGGTCCTGGGTGTCTGGACACCGAATGATTCCGTGCCTCATCGACCCCTGCCCGACCACCCCCTCCGGGGGGTCCGCGCGGTACGCCTTGGAGGTGCCGGTGGGGGACTCGGGCGTTTTCGTCGCGACCGGGTCGGTATTGACCGTTTTGCCCTAGGCTCATGAGCCTGAGATAAAGCCTTTTTGAAGCCAAAAACAGTGGTGTTTGATGGTGACGTTTTCCGGTGGTGGATTCGCTTCAATCCGAGGGCGTTTTCTGGTATAATTTAATGATTTCTTCGCTCACAGAAGCAACAAACACCCATTCATGTCCCCGCACGTCGACATCGTCGCGCTGCAGCTCGCCCTGAAGACCGGGGCTCACCCCAGGCTCACGCGGCTTTCGCGCGAAGATAAACAGCGGTGGATCGAGTCGTTTTTGGTGCAGTGTGGGTACGGCGACTTGGACCGCGAGGGGAGGGGAGTCGTCCGATCGTACATCCAGGCGGTCACTGGCTACTCGCGCGCGCAGATGGCCCGGTACATCGCGTCGTTTTCTCCGAAGCCGGTCACGCCCGCGACGACCGTTGCCGATACGAGTCCGTCGCCGGATCCGATCCCCGATCCCGTCGGCGCTCCGTACGCGGCCCAACGGAACGTCTTCCACACGGTCGTCCCGCCGGTCGCGTTGCTCTCGCTCCTCGTGATCGCCATCGGACTCGCGCCGTCCCGTTCCCCCCTCGCCTTCCTGAACGCGGAACGCACGGTGACCGCCGTGCCCGACGAGGCGCCTCGCGAGATCGCGGTGGTGACCGTCGCGCCCGACGGTCGAACGAACGAGCTATTCGTGATGGCCGAAACGGAGAGCGCTCCGGCGTCGCCGACGCGCACCGTCGTCGCGGCGTGGAACGCGAGCGCGTTGCGGCAACGCGTCGAAGCTCGCCGCGAGACGCGCTTGCACCGATTGCTCGGAGGGCGGGACGAACACGTCGTGGAGTCGCCGGCGTCTCCCGCAGTCCAGTCGCTCTTCGATGCGCTCTCGGTCGGCAAGGAGGGGCAAGTGCTCATGATGAAGAACGGGAAGATCGTCTGGGCGCATCCCAACTTCTCCGGCACCGGGCGCGCGCCGCTTCCGGAAGGCGCCACGGAACGCCCGTCCCGCGGCGGCAGCGGCGGGGGTGGAAGCGGGGAGTCATCGGGAACGAGTACGAACACGACGACCACGATTACGGTCGACAGCGACGAGTGGACCGACGCCACCGGCATCGTGTACCTCACGGACACGACGCTGGACGTCGGCATCGGCACCACAACGCCCAAAGCGAAGTTGGACGTGGTCGGCACGCTCTCCGGCACGGCGCTCACGATCTCGGCGTTGCAGAATTGCGATACGATCGATACCGACGCGAACGGCAATCTGATTTGCGGTACCGATAACTCGGTCGGAACCGGACTCTCGCAGAGCGGTGGTGACGAGCGGTACGTGAATCAGTCCGGCGACACGATGACCGGCGCATTGGTCATCGATCTCCAGGGCACGACGACGGGCGTCGGTCTCGAAGTCATCGAGACGATCTCGGGCTCGACGCTCTTCGCGAATATCAGTTTGCGTTCCAGCGGCTCCCTCGTCTGGGAAGGGTCTGCGTCCGGTGCCAGTCTCTACATCGCCAGCTCGATCCAAGGCGCGGGTCTCGCCGATTGCGATCTTGCCACGCAGACATTGCAGTGGGACGCGACCACTGGTCGCTTCAGCTGTGGCACCGATTCCGACACCACGTATTCCGCCGGACAGAATCTCACGTTGAACGGCACGAGCTTCTCGCTCAACAGTACCATCACCGGGGCGCTCGTGCGGTTCAACACGGTTTCCGGTTCGACGATCTATGCGATGAACAGTCTCGCTTCCTCCGGCTCGTTGGCCATCGACGGTACAGCGTTCTTGAATTCTTCTAGTCCGCTTAAGCTCACGAACGCCGGGTTCTTCGGCTGCACCGCGCTCGAAACGGATGCCGACGGCGACATCGTGTGCGGCAGCGACGGAGGAACGACATACTCAGCGGGGCAGGGCCTGAGCTTGAACGGCAGCAACGCGTTCAGCGTGAACACGACGCTTACCGGCGCTCTTGCGGAATTCACGACGCTCTCCGGTTCGACCGTGTACGCGTCGGCGAGCCTACGCAGTTCAGGATCCGTGGTGTGGGAGGGGACGGCGTCGGGCGCTTCCATTGCCATCATGGCGGGGACTGACTCGTATTTCCTCGGTGATCTTGCGATTGGAAAGACGAGCGCGGACGAGAAGCTCGAAGTGGATGGAAATGTTCTCATCACCTACGACAGCGGAAATTCTTTCAAAATCGGACGATCGGGCATTGCAGATACGTTCGCCTACATAACAGCCGTAGGGCCTGCTTTCTCTACCGCCGGGTTCATGTTCCAGACGCAGTACGGAGGCGATTCAACCAATGCCGTCAGCATTACAACCGATATCGCAACTGGGCAAAACGTTCTCGAGGTTCTCGGCCTCGGCTCCGGCCGCACGCTCTACGCGCAGCAATCCCTCCGCTCCAGTGGCTCCCTCGTCTGGGAAGGCGCCGCATCCGGTTCCAGCCTCTACGTCGCCACGTCGATCCAAGGCGCGGGTCTCGCCGATTGCGATCTTGCCACGCAGACACTCCAATGGGACGCGACCACCGGTCGCTTCTCGTGCGGTACCGATAGCGACACCACGTACTCCGCCGGACAGAATCTCACGTTGAACGGCACGAGCTTCTCGCTCAACAGCACCATCACCGGGGCGCTCGTGCGGTTCAACACGGTTTCCGGTTCGCTGATCTACGCTAAGAACACACTTGCTTCTTCCGGCTCCCTCGTCTGGGAAGGCGCGGCATCCGGCGCGACACTGTACATCGCAA
>CAZXKA010000012.1:0-9647 GCA_964641555.1 uncultured Candidatus Peribacteria bacterium
CTGCGCGGCGCCGATGTGGTCGAGGTGCCCGTGCGTGAAGAGCACGGCCTTGATCCGGTTCTCGCGGCCCTTGAGGGTGGTGATGTCGGGAATCAAGTAGTCGATGCCGAGCATGTCCTCGTCCGGGAACTGAAGTCCCAAGTCGATGAGGAAGATGTCGCCGTCGCACTCGAGAACGAAGCAGTTACGCCCCACTTGCTCGAATCCGCCGAGCGGATAGAGCTTGAGATTGCCCCGGCCTCCCTGGAGTACCGGTTCGCGTTGTGGTTGCGGCCCGCGGTTGCCCTGTTGGCGATTACGGTCGTTGCCACGCTGAGCGGGGTTGCTGCGCTGCGAACGCTGGGGGTTTCCCGCCGGAGGCGGAACGTTGCCCCGCTGTCGGGGCATGGGGTTGCTCTCATCGGGAGCGAAGCTGGGGGGCGGAGGAGCGACGTGCTGATCGGACACGCGTTGAGCGCCGCCCGACAGAGAGCGTTGCATCCACTCTTTCACCGTTTTCATCGGAGATTATTTGGAAATAAATCGGAACTGCACCCAGACTACCCCGCTCGGCATGTCATGGCAAGAGCATTTGTATTGTGATTCGTGATTTTGGCTTCAGATAAACGAATTTTTATTTCGATTTTTTGCTTTTGGTTTTGAAATAGCCGACGAAACGCCCCCGCGTGCCGAGCGGAAGCTTGCGATCAGCGCCGCAACGGGTAGGCTGGCATACCGTATGGATGCATCCGTGAAGACGGGCAGCACGAGAGCCCCGCGTTCCGTCTTCCTTGCCGTCACCGAGGAGCGCAGTGCGCATGACGAACGCGTCGTGATGCTCTTTGAGCTGCACGGAGACGATGCATCCGCGAAGACGGTGCAACGCGAGTGCGAGCACGTGCTGAAGCATGCGTTTTTGGATACGGAAGGAGGCAGCGCGGAGCGCCTCGACGGTACGCTGAAGGAATTGAACGGGCTCTTGAAAGGATTGCTCGTATCGGGGACGATCGACGATTTGCACATGCTCATCGCCGTGCTCGATTCCTCGAATATGCTGCACGTATCGCATGCGGGGCGCAGCGAGGCGTACTTGTTGCGCAAGGGTCTGGCCAGCCAGATTACTGAGTACACGAGCGGAAAATCGACGCCCGCATTCGTCCACATTTCGAGCGGCGCGTTGCAACGCGGAGACATCGTGATTCTTTCGTCGCAGCGGCTCCTGCGCTCGCTGACGCCGGCGCAGATGGCGGGGCTTCCCAAGAAAGGCGAGGCGATCGACGCGCTCATTCGAGCACTCGACGCCGAAGGGGAACACGCGGCGCTTGCGACGGTCGCGATCGATCCCGAGAGCACGCTCCCCTTCCCGAATGAAGACGCGGAAGAAGCGAAACCTTCGCGCGCGCTCCCCGCTCGTCGCCGCGGAGGAGCGGGCGGCATGCAAACTTACGTCGAGAAAGCGACCGAATTCCTTCGGTCGCTCCCACTCGGTGATCTTGCGAATCGTTTGCGCGCGTCCGCACCGAAGACGCGCGGCGCCCGTGTCGCCGCGAACGGCGTCGTCGGTCGCGTGCGGGAGTGGTTCGGCGGACTCATGACCGATTTGCGCGATCCGAAGCGCAAAAAGCGGGCGCACTTGCTACTGCTCGCGCTCTGCATCGCATCGCTCCTCGTCATCTGGCTCGTCGTGAACCTCCTGCTCTTCAGCCAGCGCAACAAGAGCCAAGCCGAACTCGAGGCGCTCGTGGCGACGATCAACGAACAGATCCAAACGGCGGAGAACCGTCGGATCATCGGCGACCTCAGCGCCGCCAACGGCATCTTGGCCCAGGCCGAAGAAGCCGCGCGCCAGGTGATGGACAACGAATCGGGACTCTTCCGCGTCGAAGCACTCACGCTGCTCGATACGATCCGCGCGAAGCGCGAAGAGCTGAATAACATCCTGCGCGTGTCGCCGCGCGTCGTCGCGAACATCGCCACCAAGAATTCGGCGGTGATCGCCGAAGGGCTCATCGGTCTGCGGGACGGCGAATTCATCGCGTACGACCGCCAGGATCTCTACCGCGTGCTCCTGAACACCGTCGACGATCCGTCGCGCTTGCCCGAGGGCGACGAGCTCATCGTGAGCGGCGCGTTCTTCGAACGGTTCGGCGCGATGGTCTTCCTGCTGACGGGGAACGTCGTGATGGAATGGAGCGACGAGCAGGCGGTGTCGATGAAAACCGACGACACGGCGGGGTGGGTGTCGGGCACGGCGCTCGAGACGTACCTGCGCTTCCTCTACGTTCTGGCGCCCGATCGGTCCGCGGCGGGTAAGAACCAGATCTATAAGTATGAGCGCCTTCAAAACCGCTACGGGCCGCCCGCTCCGTATAACCTGAACGGCGACCTGACCGGCGCGATCGATCTTGCCATCGACGGCAACGTGTACGTGCTCAAAGAAGGCGGCGCGATCCTCAAACTCTTCCGCGGCGAGACGCAGCCCTTCGCCATCCGCCAAGCCCCCGACGATCTGCTGACGAACGCGACGAAGATGTTCAAGGTGACCGATGGCAGCTTCTACCTGCTGGATCCCGTCGAGGGGCGCGTCATCGTCCTGGGTGACGGCGGAGCGAGCGGCGAGGCGTCGTACCTGCGCCAGTACGTGCTCGAAATCGATCAGCTCGGCACGTTGAAGGATCTGTACGTCGATCCCGAAGAAGCGCACTTATACGTCATGGATGAGAAGCGCATCTACATCATCGATCTCAATCAGCAAGGAGAGCGCGGTGAAGCGACGCCGGCCGCATCGTCGCTGCCGTCCGAATGATCCCATGAAGGTCTTGATATTCGGAACGTTCGATCTTCTCCACGCCGGCCATCGTTTTTTGCTGAAAGAAGCATCGAAGCGCGGCGAGCTCTTCGTCGTCGTGGCGCGCGATGCGAACGTCGAACGCATCAAAGGGCGTCCGCCCGTCGACGATGAGCACACTCGGCGTGCGAACGTGCAGGGCGCCGTGCCGAGCACGCGAGTGGTGCTCGGAGACCCATCCGATTTTTTGGTCCCCGTTCGCGCCATCGAGCCGGATCTGATTCTCTTGGGGTACGATCAGGAGCTGCCGCCGGGAATAACGGAAGAAGAATTGAGCTGTTCCGTTGAGCGATTGCCGTCGTTTGAGCCGGAGACGTACAAATCCAGCATTCTAAGGAACAAAAAGACATAAGTTTGATTAAATATCAAAAATAGTATATTATGGTGAGAAATGCACACCCAATTTCTTCTCCGTATCGCCAAACTTCCGGTCATCCGTGAACTGCTCGGAGCCGGTATCGGCATGGGCGTGGCGCTGATTGCGTATGCCGTGTTCGAATTCGGGCGCGCACACATCGATCTGCAGTCCGTTGGCCTTGCGGTCGTCGTGATGTTGGCGGGAGGATGCGCCTATGCGCAACGCCGCATGGTGTCGCGCGGAGCGTAAGCAGTACACTGCGCTCGTGTCGCTCTTCTTCATGGTGCTCATCGGCGTGTGTCTGGGGAGTTTCGGGAACGTGCTCATCGATCGATTGCCCGCCGGTCGATCGATCGTCGGTCGCTCGCGCTGTGACGGATGCAATCGACCGCTCTCCCCGCCCGAACTCGTGCCGCTTATCAGTTGGATCGTGTTACGCGGAACATGCCGCACGTGCGGTGAACGGATTCCGGCGCGCGTGCCGCTCGTGGAAGCGGCGTCGGGGTGCATCGCGTGGTTCGCGTTCGCGAATGTTGTTTCTATCGATGCCGGCATCGATACCGTCGCCATCATTGACCGCGGCCAAGAATGGCCGCTGCTACATTTGTTGTCATTGGTAGGACTATGGGCGTTATTCATCATCGCCGTCATCGATCTGCGCACAAAGACGATTCCCGATGCGCTCACGCTGACCGCCGCGATTGCCGGCGTGGCGTTCCATTGGCTGCAATCGAACATCATTCCGATCGTTCCCATCTTCATCGCTGCCGCGTTCTTCGGCGTGCAGTGGCTCGTAAGCCGCGGGCGGTGGGTGGGCAGCGGCGACGTGCTCTTGGCCGGCGCCATCGGCGCCCTCCTCGGAACCGTTTCGGCGACCGTGTGGATGTTGCTCCTCTCGTACATCGTCGGCGCGGTCGTCGCGGTTGCGTTGCTTACGACGAAACGATTGCGGCGCGGCGACATGATTCCGTTCGGACCGTTCTTGGTGATCGCGGCGTTTGCGGTAATGGTGTTCGGAGAGTGGTTGCCGGGATTGTGGTAATGCCACGCCGTTTGTCAGGCCGAGTGATTTCGCGTCGCGCGAAATCGTACCGAGGCCTAATCCGCCTGCATCTTCGCCCGTTTCTTCGATTCGCGCTCTTTGATTTTCTGGCGCTTGTCGAATTGTTTGCGTCCGCGACCAAGCACCAGGATCACTTTGATGTGTCGCCCCGCTTTTACCTCGAGCGGGACGATCGCCATGCCCTTTTCGTCCGATGCCGTCTTCAGCCGGTCCAATTCTTTCGCATGCAGCAACAGAACGCGATCACGCGTCGTGTCGTCCGGGTGCACGCCGCTTGCGAACGGGTAGGGGCGGATCGTCATTTTTTTCAGCACGGGTTTGCCGCCGTGGAACGACACGTACGCGCCCGAAAGGTCCGCCAAGTGCGCCCGGCAGGCCTTCGCTTCCCACCCCAGGAGCTGGATACCCGCCTCGAACGTCTCGACGATCTCGTAGTCGAATCGGGCCCGGCGGTTCTGGGCGACGGTTTTCATCGGAAGCAGCCTATAGGGCTTCTGGAAGCCTTTCCAGCGCTTCTTGACGATCTATTTGACAAATGGTCGGAAGGTAGTATTCTGGGGCCAATCACGGAATCTGGATCTTGGATAGCTTGCTATCCAGCGATTCGCGCCTCGTGCGTCTACGATCCGTGGTGAACAACCCGGGTCCATCCAACTGGCTGGCCCGGTTTTTTTACGTCAGCCTTCGTCGAGCTCAGGCTGACAGAGCACTTTTTGCGATAAAAATGCAGTGTCATGGTGAGCCCGACGAACCATGACCTGCTATCCTTTGTTTCCGATGCCGCTCCTCCCGCCCCAAATCACCCGCGCCATCGAGGAGTTCCAAAAGCTCCCCGGCATCGGCATGAAGAGCGCGGAGCGGTTGGTATTTCACTTGCTGCGCAACACGCGGTCGTCTCCCGAGGCGCTCGGCGCGGCGCTGAGCGACCTGAAAAAAGACCTGCGCTACTGCCGCCAGTGCCAGATGGTGACCACCAAGGAGCGCTGCGACATCTGCGAAGACACGGGCCGCGATGCGTCGATGATTCTCGTGGTCGAAGAGCCGCTCGAAGTCATCGCGTTCGAACGCACGCAGTACCGCGGCGTGTATCACGTGCTTCACGGCGTGCTCTCCCCCATCGATGGTTTAGGTCCCGAGCAATTGAAAGTAAAAGAGCTCGTGGACCGCTGCCGCGCAGGCGGCATCCGCGAGGCGATCATCGCGACCGATCCGGACGTCGAAGGCGAAGCGACGGCGAGCTATCTGCGCGAACAGCTGAAGAGTTTCGTGCCGCGGATCACGCGCCTGGCGCACGGGCTGCCGATGGGTGCGGATATTGAATTTGCCGACCAGGTAACGCTCAGGGAAGCTTTGAGCGGCAGACGCAGCTTATAAGCGCTTGTTTTGGCCAGCTTGTGCCAAAAGGCCTTTTTTGCTATACTAATGAGAAACATTCACACACATGTCTGACAAATCCGCCGCAGGCAAGAAGAAGATCCTCATCGTCGAGGATGAGAAGCCCTTGGCGCACGCGTTGGAACTCAAAATGACGCACGAGGGCTACGAGACGAAAGTCGCCTCGACCGGGCGCGAAGGATTGGACGAAGCGTCGACGGGCAACTATGACCTCATCCTGCTGGATCTCATCCTCCCGGAGATCGACGGCTTCACCATCCTCGAAGCGCTCAAAGGCAAAAAGCTCAAGCCCGTCATCGTCGTGCTCTCGAACTTGGGACAAGACGAAGACCGTAAGAAGGCCGAGGAGTACGGCGTGAAAAACTACCTCGTGAAATCCAACGTCCCGCTCGCGGACATCGTGAAAGTCGTCAAATCTTCCATCTAACTTTATGGCTCTGAACGACGCGGCACTGAAGAAAGTTCTGCTCGAGCAGAGTTACGTATCGGAGGAAGACATCAAGCGCGCCGAAGACGCCGCGAAGGCGCACGGCGTGGGGTTGCGCGATGCGCTCACCGAGCTGGAGCTTCTCAGCCAGGACCTCTACGAATCGGCGATCGCGGAGTACTACAAGCTGCCGTACTACGACGTCGGCCAAAAGCCTCCGTCGCCCGAACTCGTGGAGCTGTTGCCCGAGGATATCGCCCGTACCTACAGCTGCATCGTCGTGGCCAAAGAAGGCGATGCCGTGACGGTGGCGACGAGCGATCCGAGTAACGAGAAGCTCGAGGAAGCCGTGCGGGCGAACATCGGCCAGGCCACGCCCGAATTCCCCGAGGGCGAAGCGAAGGAAAAGCAGACGGCTCGCAAGACCGCGGCGCGGTTCAGTTTCGGCAAGAAGTCGCAGGAAGTGCGCACGGCGTACAAAGGGAAGATCCAGTTCGTGTACGCCAGCAACAAGGCGATCGAATCGTTCTTCGTGCATTACCGCAAGCCGCTCGCCACGCGCTTCCAGCAGATCATCGATGCCAACAAGAAAGTGGCGCCGGAGATCTTGGAAGAAATTTTCCAGGACGCGATCGCGCTACGCGCGTCGGACATCCACTTCGAGCCGCAGGAGCACGAAGTCATGGTGCGCTTCCGCGTGGACGGCGTGCTGCACGAAGCCGGCCGCATTCCCAAGGAATACTACGAAGGCGTCGTGAACCGCATGAAGATCGCGGCGAACCTGCACATCGACGAACACCACGCGGCCCAAGACGGTGCTATCCGTTACGACACCGGCAAGGGCATGATGGACATCCGCGTGTCGATCGTCCCGGTGGTCGACGGCGAGAAGATCGTGCTCCGCCTTCTTTCGGAATACGTTCGCGCGCTCACGCTCGCCGATCTCGGCTGCAGCGAGGAAAATCGCGCGATTCTCGAACAGGCCAGCCGCAAGCCGTTCGGCATGATCCTGACGACGGGCCCGACGGGTTCCGGCAAATCGACGACGCTCTACGCGCTTCTCAAATTGCGCAATCACCCCGACGTGAACATCTCCACGATCGAGGATCCGGTGGAATACAAAGTGCACGGCATCAATCACATCCAGGTGAATCCGGAAACGAACCTGACGTTCGCGAACGGTCTGCGCGCCCTCATGCGTCAGGATCCGAACATCATCCTCGTCGGTGAGATCCGCGACGGCGAAACCGCCGGCATCGCCGTGAACGCCGCGCTCACGGGTCACCTTCTCTTCTCGACGCTGCACGCGAACGACGCCTGTACCTCGATCCCCCGTCTCCTCGAGATGGGCGTCGAGCCGTTCCTCTTGGCGTCGACGCTCGAAGTCGTCATCGCGCAGCGCCTTCTGCGCCGCATTTGCCCCCACTGCCGCTACAGCTACAGCGTAAGCCCGGATGAGATCCCCAAGCTCTTCCCGCACGCCGAGAAGTTCTTCGAGGAAGAGGGCGGCGTGCTCCTCTACAAAGGCAAGGGCTGCGAGTCGTGCGGCGGCATCGGGTTCCAGGGACGTCTGGCGATCCACGAACTTCTGGCCATCACGCCCGAGATCGAAGCACTCATCGTCGCGCGCAAGTCGTCCGCCGAGGTGCAGGAAGCGGCGCGCAAACAGGGCATGAAGTCGTTGTTCGAAGACGGCTTCGTCAAGGTGCGCGCGGGCATTACGACGCTCGAGGAACTTCTCCGCGTCGCGAATCCTCCCGATGCGCCCGCCCCCTCCAAGGAATCTCATGTCCACAAAAAGAAAGAATAAATTCGCAAAACGGCTGGGCTCGCTCTTCGGCAAAAAGCCGGAGCGGCACGTCACGCCCCACATCTACATTTCGACGGAGAGCGACGTGAAGCAGCGCAAAGCGAAAGCGAAGGAGCGCGCCAAGGAGCGCGCGGCAAAGCAAGTGGTCGATGAAGCCGGCTCCGTCGAGGCGTTGCCGACGAAAGGATTGGGGAAGTTGCTGAAGGCGACGGGTGACGTGCGCAAGGAACGGACGAGCGAAGACGGGGAATCGTTGAAGGAAGAAGAAGGATTCATGCAGCGCGTGCATCTGGAGAAGAAGGACGCGGCGCCGCGCGAAGGCATCGGTCTGTGGACGATGATTCGCGGCCGTTTCGGCCGAGACGCTCCGTCCATGCAAAAAGCGTCGACGGAAAAGATCGACACCGAGAAAGTGGAGGCCGAAAAGGTCGTGGCCGAGCACGTCGACGTGCGGAAAGACAGCTTCCTTCAGCACGCATCCGCCATTCCGGTGGATGCCGCGCGCGAACAGGAAACCGACGACGCGAAACCGGCGGTTCCCTCCGCGCTCGACGAGGTGGTTGATGCGACCGTGAAAAAAGAGGAAGTGGCGAAGGCCGTACGGGACAACGCCGACATTCAGCAGCAACCGGTTTCGGTACAGAAAGCCGAAGCGCCCGCGCCGCCGCCGATCAAGAAGAAGATGCATGCGCCGCAGTTCCAAACGAAAAAAGGACTCAACGCGTTCTTCACCTCGCTCAGTTACATCGGCATGGGCAAGGAGCGAGGGCTCTTCATCCAAAACATGGCGACGATGTTGAATGCCGGCCTGCCGCTGACCGATTCGTTGAAGACGATGGTGCTTGAAACGCGCAATCGTTCCATGCGCAAACTCGATCAGCGGATCATCGATATGGTGGAAAACGGCAGCCCGCTTTGGCGCGCCATGGAGGCCCAGAACTTCTTCTCGCTGCATGCGCTCGCGCTCGTGCGTATCGGCGAAGAAGCCGGAAATCTGGCCGAAAACATGGGGTACCTGGCTGAGCAGGACGAAAAAGATCACGCGCTGCGGTCCAAAGTAAAGATGGCCATGATCTACCCGACGATCGTGCTCGTCATCATGTTCATCATCATCGTGGGTCTCGGCATGTTCGTGCTCCCCAACCTCGTCGGCGTGCTCTTTTCGCTCAACGTCGAACTGCCGCTCGTGACGCGCATCGTCATTTGGTGCAGCGACATGTTCACCACGCACGGCGCGGTGGGCGTTCCCAGTTTCGTCGGCGGGTTCGCGCTGCTCATGATTCTCTCCAAATACACGTCGATCGGCATCGTCATGCAGTGGATCATGTTCCGCATTCCGGGTATCGGACGATTGGCCAAAGAAGCCACGATTGCGCGCTTCGGCGTCATCCTCGGCGGCTTGCTGAAGGCCGGCGTGCCGGTGGTCGAGGCATTGCAATCCTTGGTACAGGTCACGCCCATCCGCGCGTACCGCAACCTGTATGCGCAGATGCTCGCACGCATCACGATCGGCGACTCGTTCTCCAAGTGCTTCGCGAGCATCAAGGGCAGCCACAAGCTGCTCCCGGCCTCGGTGCAGCAACTGGTCATCACCGGCGAAAAGTCCGGCTCGCTCGCCGATATCACGCTGAAAATCGCGGATATCTACGATAAGAAAGCATCCGAAACCGCCGAAAAACTGCCGATCATCCTGGAGCCGCTGCTCCTCCTCTTCATCGGCGGCCTCGTGGGCAGCATCGCGTTCGCCATCATCATTCCGATCTACTC